>NZ_JBFIIG010000001.1:0-101725 GCF_041601375.1 Pseudomonas sp.
CGCTTCGGCGCAGGCGGCCAGCACGTCGGCATCGTCCAGCCCAAGGATAGCCGCCATGCCGCCCTGCCCAGCCGGCACCGCCTGCTGCATCAACTGGCCGCGCAGCTCCACCAGCTTCACCGCCTCGGCGAATGCCAGGCTGCCCGCCGCTACCAGCGCGGAGTACTCGCCCAGGCTATGACCGGCGACGAAGGCCGGACGCGCCCCCCCCTCGGCCAGCCACAGGCGCCACAGAGCGGTCGACGCAGCAAGGATCGCCGGCTGGGTTTTGTCGGTTTGATTGAGCTGCTCTTCCGGACCCTGCTGGACCAGGGCCCAGAGGTCGTAGCCGAGCACGTCGGCAGCTTCGGCAAACGTATCGATAACGACTTGCTGTGAGCCATGCCCAGCCAACATCGTTAGCGACTGCGAGCCTTGCCCGGGGAAGACGAATGCGAGGGATGCAGACATGTAAACGAGCCTCTATGGTCTTAGGACCTGTCAATCAATAACTACGCCGTCTTGCTGGTCTTTTCGTCCGCCTTCGGCGTTACGGCAAGGCTTACATAGAACGACTATGCGCGCCTTGCCGTGAATTGAAGGCAAACGAAGATCCGGCGCAATACGTGGCAGTTATTTCTTTCAATGCCCTTATGTCGAAAAATTCGCGCCCGGCAGAGTCAAGCGCAACAAACTGACAGTTGGATGACAGGCCACCCGCCGCGGTCACATTAGCAGCCCAAGCAAGCGCCGGCGCTCCGCAGCGGCAAGCCCGCAACCCCATCAAAAACCGGCTCAGAGCAACCTATCCTCGAGACGACCATGCAGGCGCTGCGGCAAGTTGTCCTCAATTTCCCTCAGCGCGCGACAAATGGCGCTTTTGAAACCCTCAGCGCCCGCCGAGCCATGACTCTTCACCACAATGCCCTGCAGGCCGAGCAGGCTCGCGCCATTATGCTGCGCAGGCGCCAGCTCGGCGCGCAAGCGCCGCAGCACCGGCATCGCCACCAGGCCTGCCAACCGCGAAACCAGGTTGCGCCGGAACAACAACGCGATACGCGCCGCAATCATCGTCGCCAGGCCTTCGCTGGATTTGAGCAGAATATTGCCAACAAAGCCGTCGCACACCACTACATCGGCGTCGCCACGATAGAGCCCGTCACCCTCGATAAAACCGATGTAATTCAAGCCAGGGGCTTGCTGCAAAAGACCCGCGGCAAGCTTGACCTGCTGATTGCCCTTGACCTCCTCGGTGCCGACATTGAGCAACGCCACACGTGGCCGCACCATCCCCAACGCCTCGGCAGCCACCGCCCCCATCACGGCGAACTGATAGAGCTGCTCGGCGCTGCAGTCGACATTAGCCCCCAGGTCGAGCAAATGACAGCAGCCGGTCTGGGTCGGCACGGCCGTCACCATGGCCGGGCGATCTATCCCCGGCAAGGTTTTCAGCACATAACGCGACAACGCCATCAAGGCCCCGGTATTACCCGCACTGACACATGCCTGAGCCCGCCCATCTCGAAGCAATTCCAGCGCCACCCGCATCGACGAATCCGCCTTGCCGCGCAGCGCTTGCGCTGGACGCTCGTCCATGGTGACCACTTCGCAAGCATGTTCGACATGCAGGCGTGCGCGATCGACGCCAGGATTGCCGGCAATCAAATCTTCGATAAGAGGGGCTTGGCCGACTAGGACCAGGTGCAACGAAGGGTACTCGGCCAAGCAGGCAAGGCTGGCCTGAACAATGCTGTGGGGACCGAAGTCCCCACCCATTGCATCAATCGCGATGATCGGAGCGGACAAGGATTACTCGTCAGCGCCCTTGTCGATCACTTTGCGACCACGGTAAACGCCTTCCGGCGATACGTGGTGGCGCAGATGGATTTCACCGGTGCTTTTCTCGACGGACAGGGTGCTGGCATCGAGCGCGTCGTGCGAACGACGCATGTCACGGGCGGAACGGGATTTTTTGTTCTGCTGAACAGCCATAACTGATTAACTCCTAAACGTTTGGGTCACGCTTTAACTGCGCCAATACACTGAACGGGTTGGACCGCGTTACCTCGTCCTCGCTCGAATCGGGCTCTTCGAGGCCGACCGGCTGCTGGCAATCTTTAGGGTCATGAACCGGGACAATGGGCAAGGCGAGCAACAGCTCCTCCTCAACCAGCGCCAGCAGATCCAATGGATCTTCACCCAATTCCAGCACGTCATAGCCCTTCGGCACGGACTGGGTATTTGCACCTTCCTTCACCACCGCGTAATCACACTCGCTATGGATCGGCAGGGCAACCAGTTCCAGACAACGCTGGCAAACCATCTTGACCTCAACCTCGAGCTCACTATGGAAAACCACAGCATTACGCTCATCACGCTCGAAGAAAAACTTCGCACGCACCATGCCTTGGTTATCGGCAAGTGGGTCGCAGAGTCGCGCCAAATCGACTAGCGGTATCGCGCCTTCAAGCGTGGTACCACGATCAGCCAACTTGCGCGGATCAACATGAGGTGGAATCGGTGCGTTTAACATAGGCGCCGCATTCTATGGATGCACCCCGCCCCTGTCAAAGGATATTCGGCCTGTCCAGCGCGAAGAGTGCCGACTAGAATTGCCCGGCCATATACAGGAGATACATAGACATGCCGCCTCTGGTGCTCGCATCCAGCTCGCCCTACCGCCGGGAACTACTGACCCGCCTGCGCCTGCCCTTTACCTGGAGCGCACCGGCAATCAATGAAGCCCCTCGACCCGATGAAGGCGCCAGCTCACTGGTGCGCCGCCTGGCAGAAGAAAAAGCCCGCACCCTGAGCCCCGACCACCCGCACCACCTGATCATCGGCTCGGACCAGGTCGCCGTACTGGGCAAGCAGATTCTCGGCAAGCCCGAAACATACGAGCGCGCCTACGCGCAACTGCTCGCCGCAAGCGGCAATAGCGTCACCTTCCTCACCGGCCTGGCCCTGCTCGACAGCCAAAACGGCCACTGCCAGGTCGACTGCATCCCCTTCACCGTGCACTTCCGCCAGCTGAGCGAGGCACAAATCACCCGCTATCTGCAGGCCGAGCAGCCCTACGACTGCGCCGGCAGCTTCAAGGCCGAAGGACTGGGCGTCAGCCTGTTTCGCAGCACCGAAGGCACTGACGCCACCAGCCTGATCGGCCTGCCCCTGATCCGCCTGGTGGACATGCTCCATGTGGCCGGCATCGATATCCCATAACGCAACAAGCCCGATCAATGACCGGGCTTGCATGCAACGCGAAATCGACTTAATCACTAGCGCAGGCTTGGCCCCTGAAACCCCATCCACATGGCCAGATTCTCGGCGACGCTGGCACCCAGGCGCTTGGCGAAGCGATCGAACGGCGACTCCTTGACCGTAAAGTCAACCAACTCTTTCTCGCCGACCACTTCACGCGCGACATAGCTGGCATTACCCAGGGCATCGATCAAGCCAAGCTGCAGCGCCTGCTCGCCCGACCACACCAGCCCCGAGAACAGCTCGGGATGCTCCGCCGACTTCAGCCGGTCACCACGCCCCTGCTTGACGCTGTCGATGAACTGTTGATGCGTGGTCTCCAGCACCCCCTGCCAGAACTGCGCTTCATCTTCTCTAGGCGGCTGGAAGGGATCGAGAAACGCCTTGTGCTCGCCAGCGGTGTACACCCGACGATCGACCCCCAGCTTTTCCATCACCCCGACGAAGCCGAAACCGGCCGCCGTCACGCCAATCGAGCCGACCAAACTTGCCTTGTCGGCATAGATCTGATCCGCGGCGCTGGCGATGTAGTAGGCCCCAGAGGCCCCGAGATCGGTGATCACCGCATACAACTTGATCGCCGGGTATTGGCCGCGCAGACGACGAATCTCCTCATAGATATAACCCGACTGCACCGGGCTGCCGCCCGGGCTGTTGATCCGCAGGATCACACCCTTGGTGTTAGCGTCCTCGAACGCGGTGCGCAGGCTACCGACTATGTTGTCGGCGCTGGCCATCTCCTTGTCGGCGATCATCCCGCGCACCTCGATCAACGCGGTATGACTCGCACCACTCTTGACGCCTTCCTTCAGATCAAGCAGCGGCGCAAACAGCGCCAGCGCAGCAAACAGATAAATAAAAGTCAGCGACTTGAAGAAGATCCCCCAGCGCCGCGACCGACGCTGCTCCTGAACGCTAGCCAGCAGGGTTTTTTCCAGCAGCTTCCAGCTTTTCTCATCGCCTTCGCCAGCAGCCGATCCTTTCCATTCATCCGACATAGTCACCCACCTCAATTGGTTGCCCATCTGCGCGCCGATCGAGCCAGGCATGCAATTCCACGAAATTGTCTATCGTCAGCGCCGGACCATACTCACGCAACACTGCCAAGGGCTGAGCCCCGTAACCTACCGCCACGCTATCCATCCCGGCATGCCGAGCCATCTGCAAATCGAACGATGAGTCACCTACCATCAAGGCCCGCCCCGCAGGGACGCCACAATGCTCGAGGATTTCCTCCAGCATCAGCGGATTCGGCTTGCTTGCCGTTTCGTCGGCGCAGCGGGTGACATCGAAGTAATCCAGCCAGCCACGCCCCTCCAGCACACGCCGCAAACCATGGCGGCTTTTGCCCGTGGCCACAGCCAAACGATAGCCCTGCGCACGGAATACCGCCAACGCCTCGGCGACCCCCGGGAACAACGCCGAGGGCTGAGCCTCCAGCGCCAGATAACGCTCGCTATAACAGTGGCGGAAGCGCTCGACCAGCGCCAACTCGACCAGCTCGGGATGCAGGCTGGCGATCGCCTCTGGCAACCCCAGCCCGATAATCCCCTTGACCTGCACATCGCCACGCCGAGCCAACCCGCAGGAATCCGCTGCCCAGTGCATCGACTCGACGATGCGCCCAATGGAATCAACCAGCGTGCCGTCCCAATCGAAGATCAACAACTCATAGTCAGACACTCAGACGCTCCAGCGTATGCGCCCAGGCCGCATCGACCGGCGCCTCCAGGCGGAGCTCGCCACCATCGGGCAGCGGCACGACCAGCGCATAGGCATGCAGGAACAGACGCTTGCCGCCCAGCCCGCGGATCTCGCGACTGAAGTCGTCATCGCCATACTTGCTGTCGCCGGCGATGCAATGCCCGGCATACTGGCTGTGCACACGAATCTGGTGGGTGCGCCCGGTTACCGGCTTGGCCTCGACCAGGGTGGCGAACTCACCGAAACGGCGCAGCACGCGGAACAGCGTCAGCGCCTCCTTGCCTTCATCGTTGACCTCGACCATACGCTCGCCGGAGCGCAGATTACTCTTCTGCAAAGGTGCATTGACCCGCTTCTTGGCGGTCGCCCAGTGCCCCCGCACCAGCGCCATATACCGCTTGTCCACGCCGTCGCCGCGCAAAGCCTCGTGCAGATGGCGCAACATGCTGCGCTTCTTGGCGATCATCAGCAGCCCGGAGGTGTCGCGATCGAGGCGATGAACCAGCTCCAACTCCTTGGCGTCCGGGCGCAGCTGACGGAAAGCCTCTATCACCCCGTAGTTGAGACCGCTGCCGCCGTGCACGGCGATGCCGGCGGGCTTGTTCAGCACGATCAAGGCCTTGTCTTCATAAACGATGGCCGCCTCGAGGCGCTCGAGCAAGCCCTGCGCCAAGGGCGCCGGCTCATCGCGCTCAGCCAGACGCAGCGGCGGAACCCGAATGATATCGCCCGCCTGCAGCTTGTATTCCGGCTTGATGCGGCCCTTGTTCACCCGCACCTCGCCTTTACGCAAAATGCGGTAAATCAAGGTCTTGGGCACACCCTTTAACTGGGTGCGAAGGAAGTTGTCGATGCGCTGGCCGGCGAGTTCCGGCGCAACCTCGAGCAGCTGAACGCCGGAGGTTGTAGGAGTAGGAATTGTCATCGCGCAATCATAACAATTTTTTATGGATTTGAAGCACTTAATCATAACTGCTATAGTCGCGAACGCCGCCAAAAGCGGTCCGGTTTGCGGATGATCGCCAAAACTGCCATCCCCAACCGACGCAACCCATTTGGGACGTAAGGCCGTCCGACGGGTTATTCAGACGATAGAAAGCCGCAAAGGCCGCGAATAACTCGGAAATAAAGCCTTAAGCCATGATGCGCAGCCGCCCCCATTGGGCGTTTGCGGTAACTGCCAACCCGCTGCGGATGTTATGCGAGCGGCACCCGATTTTCAGTGATACGTGTAGGGTGGAGATGTACAACCGTCGGTCTGCGTAGCTTTATCGAAGACGCTTCATCTCGTCCGCTACCGACAGTTGATTCCTCCTCCTGACCAATGCTTTCTGTCACAACAGCAAGCAGGAGATGTCCGTCGCGACCCAGCCCAACTGGCTGACTGTCGCTTGACAATGAAACGATTTACGCCCGTTTCTGACGCGCCTGACACCGACCCTGAGAGTCGTGTGTGCCGAACGCCGCTTCCGCCAGCACCGGAAACCGACGGTACAACATGAAAAGAATGCTGATTAACGCAACTCAACCCGAAGAGTTGCGTGTTGCTCTGGTCGACGGCCAACGCCTGTATGACCTGGACATAGAATCGGGCGCCCGCGAGCAAAAGAAGGCCAACATCTATAAAGGCCGCATTACCCGTGTCGAACCCAGCCTCGAGGCCGCCTTTGTCGACTTCGGCTCGGATCGCCACGGTTTTCTCCCGCTCAAGGAGATCTCCCGCGAATACTTCAGCAAGGCTACCGAGGGCCGCGTCAACATCAAAGACGTGCTCAAGGAAGGCCAGGAAGTCATCGTTCAGGTCGAAAAAGAGGAACGCGGCAACAAGGGCGCAGCCCTGACCACCTTCATCAGCCTGGCCGGTCGTTACCTGGTGCTGATGCCGAACAACCCGCGCGCCGGCGGCATCTCGCGCCGCATCGAAGGCGAAGAACGCAACGAACTGCGCGAAGCGCTCAATGGCCTGGTCGCCCCGAGCGACATGGGCCTGATCGTGCGCACTGCAGGCCTGGGCCGTTCCAGCGAAGAAATGCAGTGGGACCTCGACTACCTGCTGCAATTGTGGAGCGCCATCAAGGAAGCCTCGCTCGATCGCGCCGCGCCCTTCCTGATCTACCAGGAAAGCAACGTGATCATCCGCGCGATCCGCGACTACCTGCGCCAGGACATCGGCGAAGTACTGGTCGACAGCGTCGAAGCGCAACAGGAAGCCCTGAGCTTCATCAACCAGGTGATGCCGCAGTACGCCAGCAAGATCAAGTTGTATGAAGACAGCGTGCCGCTGTTCAACCGCTTCCAGATCGAAAGCCAGATCGAAACCGCCTTCCAGCGCGAAGTGAAGCTGCCGTCCGGCGGCGCCATCGTGATCGACCCGACCGAAGCCCTGGTGTCGATCGACATCAACTCGGCGCGCGCGACCAAAGGCAGCGACATCGAAGAAACTGCCCTGCAGACCAACCTGGAAGCGGCCGAAGAAATCGCCCGCCAGCTGCGTCTGCGCGACATCGGCGGCCTGATCGTGATCGACTTCATCGACATGACCCCGGCCAAGAACCAGCGCGCCGTGGAAGAAAAGGTCCGCGAAAGCCTGGAAGCCGACCGCGCCCGTGTCCAGGTTGGGCGCATCTCGCGCTTCGGCCTGCTGGAAATGTCCCGTCAGCGCCTGCGCCCATCGCTCGGCGAGAGCAGCGGCATCGTCTGCCCGCGCTGCAACGGCCAAGGCATCATCCGTGACGTCGAATCGCTGTCCCTGGCGATCCTGCGCCTGATCGAAGAAGAAGCCCTGAAGGATCGCACCGCCGAGGTTCGCGCCCAGGTGCCGATCCCGGTTGCCGCCTTCCTGCTCAACGAGAAGCGCAACTCGATCACCAAGATCGAACTGCGCAGCCGCGCGCGCATCGTCATCCTGCCGAACGATCACCTGGAAACACCGCACTTCGAAGTGCAGCGCATTCGCGACGACAGCCCGGAAGCACAATCCACCCAGTCCAGCTATGAAATGGCTGCCACCGAAGTGGAAGAAGTGCAACCGGCTGCCGCCACCCGCACCCTGGTCCGCCAGGAAGCGGCGATCAAGACCGCGCCACAGCGCACCGCGCCGACACCTGCGGCCGAGGTCAGCGAACCCGTAGTAGCTCCCGCCAGCCAACCGAGCCTGTTCAAGGGCCTGGTGAAATCGCTGGTCAGCCTGTTCGCCGGCAAGGAAGAAGAAGCAGCCAAACCTGCGGTAATCGAGAAGAAAGCCAGCGAACGCCCGCAGCGTAGCGATGAGCGTCGTAGCGGCCGCCAGCAGAACCGCAGCCGCGGCGGGCGCCGCGACGAGGAACGCAAGCCGCGTGAAGAGCGCAAGCCGCGCGAAGAACGGGCTCCCCGCGAGGAGCGTGAACCGCGTGTAGCGCGTGAAGAAGCGCAACCGCGCGAAGCACGCCAACCACGTGAAACCGTTGAAATTCGCGAGCCACAGGAAGTCCGCCAGGCGCGCCCACCACGCGAAGGCCAGGAGAATCGCCGCGAGCGCAAGCCGCGCGAAGAGCGCCCAGCCCGCGAACTGCGCGAGCCGCTGGACGCCGTGCCAAGCGCCGACAGCAGCAGCGAGATCAGCACTGTCGAAGCGCCGGCCGAGCGCCCTCAACGCGAACCGCGCCAACCGCGCGCGCCCCGTGAAGAACGCCAGCCGCGCGCCGAAGCCGAAACAGCTGCCGCAAGCGACGATGAAGCACTGGTCAGCGAAAATGTTCAGCAAGACGACGAAGCAGAAGGCGCAGAAGGCGAGCGCCCACGCCGTCGCTCGCGTGGCCAGCGTCGCCGCAGCAATCGTCGCGAGCGGCAAGGCGACGCCAGCGGCAATGTGAGCGAAGGCACTGAAGAAGGCAGCGTAAACCAGGCTGAGGCCACTGCCCCGCTGGCAGCAGCCGCAACCGTTGCCGCTGAAGCGAGCAGCGAGCCGGTCAGCACCGAGCCCGCCGTGACCGAGCAAGCCGCCGAGGAAGCACCGGTTCAGTTGGTTGAACAGCCGGAGCAGCCAGTGACCGAGCAACCCAGTGCAGCAGACACGACTGAAGCGGCTCAAGCGGCTGAAGAAGTGACTGTAGCGACTGCCGAAACCAGTGCGCCGCAGGTCGTTGAAGCAACCCCGGAGATCAGCACAGAAGCCGTCACTCCCGCGCCAAGCGAAGAGCCAGCCGAAGTGGCGGTCGAAGTCGTTGCCAGCGAACCGGTCGAGCCCGCAACCCCAGCGACGGAAGAGATCGCAGAGACGGCAAGCAGCGCACCGAGCGCCACTGGCCGTGCGCCGAACGATCCGCGCGAAGTGCGTCGCCGTCAACGTGAAGCCGAGCGCCTGGCACGCGAAGCTGCCGAGGCTGCAGCCGCCCAGCCAGCCGAAGCGGCAGAACAAGCCAGCCCGGCCGAGCCAGCGTCTGAAGCTGCAGCCAGCGACGAAGCCAGCGAAGCAACCCACGAGGCACCGGTCCCTGAGACCAGCGAGCCGGAGCGCACACTGGCCGGCGTGATAGATGCCGACGCTGAAAGTGAAACCGAAACTGAAAAGAAACAGGATGAGCACGCGGACAAGCCGCACGCCTGAGACTATTCAGCGCAATAAAAAAGGGGATGCTTCGGCATCCCCTTTTTCATGCTTCTGATCACGCTATGCGGACGGCCCCAACGGGATCATGGCCTGCGACCACCCATCTCGTCACGCCGAAAACGGCTTAAAGCACGTTAGGCTCGATTTCCAGATCTACGGCGAAACGCCGGAATACATCCGCCTGGATCCGCTGCGCCAGCGCCAACAACTGTTGCCCGGTGGCCTGACCATAATTGACCAGCACCAGAGCCTGCAACCGATGCACCCCGGCATCGCCCTCACGAAAGCCTTTCCAGCCGGCGCGCTCGATCAGCCAGCCAGCGGCCAGCTTGACCCGACCATCGGCCTGCGGATAAGCGACCAGATCGGCATGCTCGGCGCCCAGGCGCTGCGCCAGCTCCACTGAAACCAACGGGTTCTTGAAAAAGCTGCCAGCGTTACCCAGCACCGCCGGATCCGGCAATTTCTCGCTGCGAATCGCACAGATCGCCTGGCTGACATCGACAGCCGTCGGCGCCGTCACACCCCGCTCCGCCAGACGCTGACGCAGCGGACCGTATTCGAGATGCAGCGCGGCCGTGCGGTTCAAGGCGAAGCGTACGCGCAGGATCACCCAGCGCCCCGCTTCCTGCTTGAACAGGCTGTCGCGATAGGCGAAGCCACAGTCGTCCAGGGAAAATTCGCGCAGCTCGCCGCTGCGGCGATCCAGGGCAGTCAGACCGACGAACAGGTCTTTCAGCTCGACGCCATAGGCGCCGATATTCTGCATCGGCGCGGCGCCGACCGTACCGGGTATCAGGCTGAGATTTTCCAGCCCCACCAGGCCCTGCAGCAGGGTCCACTGCACGAAGGGGTGCCAGGGTTCACCGGCCTCGACCTCGACCAGCACCCGCTCGCCATCATCCTGCAGCACGCGAATACCGCGACTGGCCATGCGCAGCACCAGCGCCTCGACATCGGCGGTCAGCAGCATATTGCTGCCACCGCCAAGCAGCAGCACGGGCAACTGTTGCTGTCGTGCATAGGCCAACGCTTCACGCACCTGATCGTCGTCATGCGCCTCGGCGAACCTGCGCGCCGCAACATCCACGGCGAAGCTGTTATAGGCCTTGAGCGAAACCCGCGACTGAACAGCAAGGCTCATAGTCGCCCCCGCAGCTCGCCGAGCAAGCCATCGCAGGCCTGTTCGAGCAGTTCCAGCACCTGTTCGAAACCTTCCTCGCCACCGTAATAGGGATCCGGCACCTCATCCAGCGCCTGACCATAGCGACGCAGGAACAGATCCAGCTCGGCCATTGCGCCGGCCGGCCGCAGGCGCCGCAGGTGCTCCAGATTGCTGTTATCCATGGCCAGAATCAGGTCGAAACGGCTGAAATCACCGGCGCAGACCTGCCGCCCGCGCAGGGCGGAAAGGTCATAACCGCGCAACTGCGCCGCTTGCCGAGTGCGGCTGTCCGGCGGCTTGCCCACATGCCAATCGCCGGTGCCGGCGGAATCGACCTCGACGCCCTCCTCCAGCCCCAGCTCACGCAACTTGTGCCGCAGCACCGCTTCGGCGGTGGGCGAGCGGCAGATATTGCCCAGACAGACAAACAGGACGCGCATCAGGCCCCCAGCAGTCGGCGCACGCGCTCGAGATCTTCCCGGGTATCGACCCCGGCCGGCGGACGCTGCAGGGCGTCGGCGACGTGAATGCGCACGCCGTGCCAGAGCGCGCGCAGCTGCTCCAGGCACTCGCTGTCCTCCAGCCAGCAAGGTCCCCAGGCGACGAAATCGTGAAGGAACTGCGCGCGGTAGGCATAGATGCCGATATGCCGGCGGAAGGGCACGTTGGCCGGCAGCTGCTCGCGACTGATGGCAAACGCATCGCGCGCCCAGGGCAAGGCGGCACGGCTGAAGGTCAGGGCCAGGCCATTGCGATCGCTCACGACCTTGACCACGTTGGGATTGAACAGCGCGGCCACATCGTCGATCGGCTCGGCCAGGGTGGCGATCGCCGCCTGCGAATTGGCCGCCAGGTTGGCCGCCACCTGATCGATGATTGCCGGCGGAATCAGCGGCTCGTCCCCCTGCACGTTGACCACGATGGCGTCGGGCGCCAGCCCCAGCGCGGCGGCCACTTCGGCCAGGCGATCGGTGCCGGAGTTATGCTCGGCGCGGGTCAACAGCACTTCGGCGCCGAAACCGCGGCAGGCCTCGACGATGCGCGCATCGTCGGTCGCCACCACCACCTGTCGGGCGCTGCTTTTGCAAGCCTGCTCCCATACATGCCGGATCATCGGCTTGCCGGCGATGTCCTGCAGGGGCTTGCCGGGCAGACGGCTGGAGGCGTAACGCGCCGGGATCACAACGGTAAAGGCGTTGCTCATTTACTTGTCCAGGCGTTCGTCGACGTTTAGGGTACGGGCTTCGCTTTCCAGCATCACCGGGATGCCGTCACGCACCGGAAAGGCCAGGCCATCGACCTTGCAGATCAGTTCGGACTTGTCGGCAGCAAGCTTGAGCGGGCCCTTGCACAGTGGGCAGGCCAAAATATCGAGTAGTTTCGGGTCCATGGAAGATCCTTGCTGTAGAGCGGCTGCAATGAATGGGACGGCGCTTGCCATAGCCGCTGGCTTAGCGAGCGAGAGGCAGCAAAGCCGTCAATTGCGCATCGAACCAGGCAATGAAGGCCGCCGAGGGCTCGGCATCCACCACCAGGTACCACCAGTCATCGGCGGCAAAAGCCCGGCATTTGACCGCATCCTTTTCCGTCATGACCACAGGCAACGCCGGGCTGAATTTCAGCAGCTCGGCGCTGAACTGCGCATGGTCGGCAAAAGCATGCGCAATCGGCCGCCAGTGTAGCGTTTCGAGCGTATCGAAGAAACGCTGAGGATTACCGATGCCGGCGACGGCATGCAGCTGCTGCTGCGGTGAGAAATGCGTCAGGGGACACTGCTCACCACTACGCAGGTTGACCAGGGAGCGCGGACGCAAGCCGAAGGCGTAACCACCCTGCGGATCACTGCCGGCACCGTTGTAGAGCAGCGCATCGACGCTCAGCAGGCGCTCGACCGGCTCGCGCAACGGCCCGGCCGGCAGGCAACGTGCATTGCCCAGGCCGCGCGCCGCATCGATCAGCACCAGCTCCAGGTCACGGGCCAGGTGATAGTGCTGCAGGCCATCGTCACTGAGGATCAGATCCAGCGGCTCCGCTGCCAGCAAGGCAGCCACCGCACGCCCGCGATCGGGATCGATCATCAAGGGCACGGCACTGCGCTGGACGATCAGCAGCGGCTCGTCACCGGCAACGCTGGGGCTTTGCTCGGCTTGCACCCGCCAAGGCAACTGCGGCGGCTTGGCGCCGTAGCCACGACTGACCACGCCGACCCTGAGGCCACGCTGGCGGCAATGTTCGATCAACCAGAGGATCAGCGGGGTCTTGCCAGTGCCGCCGACGGTGATATTGCCCACCACCACGACCGGCACCGGAGCGCGGTATATCTCGCCCTCACCCGCGAGGAAGCGTGCACGCTTGCGCTGCACTACCTGCCGGTAAAGCAACTCCAATGGACGCAGCAACGCGAGCGCCGGATGCCCGGCATACCAGGCCGCGAGCAGCCGCTCGGACAGACTCATGGGAAAACGACCCTCAAGGCGCGGCCTGCGCCTCGACCGTGGTGATGCGCAGGTGGGCAAAGCCCAACTTGCCGGCGGCGTCCATGGCCGTGATCACCGCCTGATGGGGGGTCTTGCCATCGGCACTGATGGTCAGCGGCAGGCTGTTATCACCCGCCGATTCCTTTTGCAGCGCCGCCATCAAGCCATCCAGGTCACTTTTCAGCAGTTGCTTGCCATTCAGCGAATAACTGCCGTCGACGGCGATCAGTACCTCCAGCTGCTTGAGCTCGGTCTGCTCCGGCGGCGTGCCACTGGCGGCCTCGGGCAGATCAACCTTGAGCTGGGTCTCACGGGTGAAGGTGGTGGTGACCACAAAAAACAAGAGCAGGATGAACACCACGTCGATCAGCGAAGCCAGGTTGATCTCGACGTTCTCCCGTGGTTTGCGCCGGAATTTCACGCCTTGCCCTCAGCAAAATCGACGTCGCGGTCACCCTGTACCACTTCCACCAGCTTGATCGCTTCCTGCTCCATGCCGACCACCAGCTCATCGACCCGGCGCTGCAGGTAGCGGTGAAAGAACAACGCGGGAATGGCCACCATCAAACCGGCCGCCGTGGTGATCAATGCCTTGGAAATACCCGCGGCGAGCAGCGCCGCATTGGCCATGCCCGAGCCCATGAAGGAGCTGAATATCTCGATCATGCCCAGCACGGTGCCGAGCAAACCGAGCAGCGGCGCAATACCGGCGATGGTGCCCAGGGCATTGAGGTAGCGTTCCAGATCATGGATAACCCGCGCGGCCGCCTCTTCGATACACTCTTTCATGATCTCGCGACCATGCTTGGAGTTGGCCAGCCCGGCAGCCAGAATCTGCCCCAAGGGTGAGTTGTTGCGCAACTCCTTGAGCTTCTGGTTGTTCAGCTTCTTATCCTTGATCCAGCGCCACACCTGACCGAGCAGATGCGGCGGCGTGATGCGGCTGGGCCTTAGCGTCCACAGACGCTCGGCAATGATGCCGAGTGCAACGATAGAGCAGAGCATGATCGGCAGCATGATCCAGCCGCCAGCTTTAACCAGTTCCCACACGGTGGCACATCCCCTTTGGAAAAGTGGCGCCACTCTAGCATAGGGGCGACATGCCGCCGACCGCCGCGGTTCTCATTTTTCTCGCCAGAACCGTGCGCGCTCGCGCAACCCTTGCCCTCGGGCGAAGGCACCCAGACGAATGCGCACGGCTCCGAGCTCGACCGTGTCATAGAGCCGCGCGGACAGCGCCTCGTAACGCGCCAGCACACTGGCATGGGGATGACCGAAGGCATTGTGCTGGCCGCGGGAAATCAGTGCCGCACGTGGCGCCACGGTATCCAGCAAGGCCTGCGAGGAAGAGCTGCGGCTGCCATGATGCGGCGCCAACAGCCAGTGCGCGCGAAGGTCAAGGCCACTGTCGAGCAGCGCCCGCTCGGCGCTACTGTCGATATCACCGGTCAATAACAGCCGCTCGCCAGCCGCCTCGATCAGCAGTACGCAGGAAGCCTGGTTGCCATCCGTCGCCCCTGCCCAGTGCCAGGTCGTGAACCGCACCCCATCCCACTGCCAGCTGCGTCCCGACTCGCAGCGCTCGGCCTCGAGCAGACCAGGCAGTGCCGCGGCCTCGCCGCTCACCACCTGCCTGACCGCCATGCCCCGCTGAATCGCCAGCGCACCGCCGGCGTGATCGTTGTCGGCATGGCTGATCAGCAGCATGTCCAGCTGCCCCACCCCCAGCCCACGCAACGACGGCAGCACCACGCGCTCGCCCATATCGAAGTCACCGAAACGCGGCCCTGCGTCATACAGCAGCGCGTGTTCGCGGGTGCGCAGCAAGACCGCCAGGCCCTGGCCAACGTCCAGCATCCACACCTCGGCCTGACCATGGGCCGGACGCTGCGCCTCGGTATAGAACAGGGGCAGCAGAAAAACCCAGCCCAGGCTGCGCATAGGCACACCGGCCGGCAGTAGCAGCAGCAGAGTGCCTAATGCAACCAGCAGCCAAGCCCAGAGCGGTAATGTCTCGGGCAACCAGGCCGGTAGCCAGGCTGCGATCTGCGCCAGCAGCATGAACAGCAGCTTGAGCAAGCCACCGGCGAGCCATAGCAGCGCCTCGCCAAGCCAGGGCAGCGGCAAGAGCAAGGTGCCCAGCAATGCCAATGGCACCACCGCCAGGCCGACCCAGGGCACGGCAAACAGATTGGCCAGCGGCCCACTGGCACTGACCGGCAGGCCCAAGGCCAGCAACAGTGGAAGCAGACCGATGGCCATCGCCCATTGCGCCCGCCCCAGCGTCTGCCACCATGGCCACGCGCCCAGTCGGCCGCTGAAAATCAGGACCAGCAACAGCACTGCGCCGAAGGACAGCCAGAAGCCCGGTTGCAGGCTGGCCAGGGGCTCCAGCAGCAAGACCGCGACCAGCGCCAGCAACAGCGGCAGGAATACCCCGAGATGGCGGAAACGCCAACGCCACAGCAGCACCAGGCCGACCATCACACAGGCACGCCGCACCGGCACCTCGAAGCCTGCCAGCAGGCCGTAGCCGAGCGCACCGGCGAAGGCCAGGCCACAGGCCCAGGGCAACCACGGCCATCGCCGCGGCCACCAGCCCAGACGGGCCAAGCCGGCAATCAAGCCGTACAACAGCGCAGCCAGCAGGCCGATATGCTGACCGGAAATCACCAGCAAGTGCACCGTGCCGGTGTCTTGCAGCACGCGCCAATCGGCCGCCGACAGACCGGAGCCATCGCCCAGCACCAGGGCCGCCAGCGCCCCCTCGCGGTCATGGGCATCGACTGCAAGCAGGCGCCGGCGCAGCCCGTCGCGCCAGCTCCCGGGCCCGCTGGCGGCGCTCAGCCGTTGGCCACTCTTGACCGTGCCGGTCGCGCCAATGCGTTGCGCCAGCAACCAGGCCTCGTAATCGAATGACTGCGGATTGACCAGGCCATGGGGGCGTTTGAGGCGCACCGCCAGGCGCCAGGTCTCGCCGGCCCGCAGCTCGGGGCCGTCATACCAGGCCAGGCGCAGTCGCTGCGGCAACTCGGCTCGCCGCGACTCGGCCTGCTGCAATTGAAACCTGACCACCCCGTCGCGCCTATCGGGCAGGCCGACCACCTGCCCCTGCAACCACAGAGTGCGGCCATCGAGTTGCGGCGCCAGCCTGTCGTCCAGGGCCGAGTGCGCCGAGATGCCGGCCCAGCTGAGGCCGAACAGAAAAAACGCCAGCGGATAGCTGCGAAACGGCAGCAACATCAGCCCCAGGATCGGCAGCAGCCATAACATCCAGACCGGCGGTAAAACCGGCAATAGCCGTAACAGGAGCAAACCCGTCACCAGCGCCGACATCCCTATGCGCATAATCCCTCACTCCTTGAGATCCGATGCCATGGATCCAACCCAACCAGCGGCCTTCACTTATTTGCTGTGACAAAGTGTGAAAGCGGCCCTCGGCGAATCTGTGCATAATATTGGCGCTTTTAGCCCGCCAGAGAGCCACGATGCCGCGTCGTTTCTTCAAGCGCTACATGCCGCACCCGGACCGCATCAAGGCCAACAAGTCTCTGCGCTTTCTCGGCGCCCTGATTCACGACCCCAACCTCTGGCACCTCAACCGCCACTCGGTGGCTCGCGCCGTGGCCATCGGCCTGTTCTGGGCGATGATCCCCATGCCGCTGCAAATGGTCGCCGCCGCACTGGTCGCCATTCCCGCACGCGCCAATCTGCCCATCTCCGTTGGACTGGTCTGGCTGACCAACCCGATCACCATGCCGCCGGTGTTCTATTGCAGCTACAAGTTCGGCGCCTGGATGACCAGCACCCCCACCCTGCGCATGCCCGAAGAGATCACCCTGAGCTGGGTCGGCCATATGCTGCAGACCCACTGGCAACCTCTGCTCCTGGGTTCCTTCGTGCTCGGCTTGCTCTTGGCCGCGCTGGGCTACCTGGCTACCAACACCTACTGGCACTGGTGGGTAAGGCGCAGCTGGCGCAAGCGCCAGGAACAACGCCGCCAGAACAAGCCGGATTAATCGATAGCTTCTTCACCAGCCCTGAAACGAAAAAGCCGTTACTCGCGTAACGGCTTTTGGCGTGCACAGAGACTAGCTCATTCGTAGCGCAAGGCTTCCGCCGGCTGAATCCCGGCGGCCCGCCAGGACGGATAGAGGGTCGCGAGAAAGCTCAGGGCAAAGGCCGCGCCGCAGATCAGCAGCACATCGGCGAACAGCAACTCGGACGGCAGATTGCTGATGAAGTAGACATCCGAGCTGAGCACCTGCTGACCGCTGAGACGCTCGATCCAGCCGACCAACTGGCTGACATTCAGCGCCGCGACGATGCCCAGCACGGCACCGATCAGCGTGCCAACCACCCCGATCACCGTGCCCTGGACCATGAATATGCCCATGATCTGCCCAGGGGTCGCACCCAGGGTCCGCAGGATGGCGATATCCCCCCCCTTGTCGGCGACCACCATGATCAAGGTGGCAATGATATTGAACGCAGCCACGGCCACGATCAGCAGCAACAGCAAGCCGATCATGGTCTTTTCCATCTTCATGGCACTGAACAGACTGCCCTGGGTCAGCGTCCAGTCGCTGGCTCGAAACCCCTCGCCCAACTCGCTGACGATGGCGGCCGACACCTGCGGCGCCTGATACAGATCTTGCAGTTTCAAACGCACACCAGGCACCTGGCCCGGCTGCAAGCGCTGGATCTGCGCGGCATCGGCGACATGCAGCAAGGCCAGCGAGCTGTCCAGCTCGGCACCGACCTTGAACACCCCGATCACATTGACCGCCTGCATGCGCGGCGTGATACCACCGGGCACCGAACTGGCCTCGGGCACGATCAGCGCCAAGCGATCGCCGAGCTTCAGCTGAAAGCGCCGGGCGGTAATTTCGCCGATCACCACGCCGAACTCACCGGCCTGCAGATCGCCCAGGCGCCCCTGGGTCATATGCTCGGCAATGATCGACACCTGCGGCTCCAACTCGGGATCGATGCCCTGCAACTGAATCGGCTGCATCGCGCCACGGTAGGACAACATGCCTTCCAGCTCGGCAAAGGGCACGGCGGCCACCACTTGTGGATTGCGCTTGGCAGCCGCGGCCACCGCCTGCCAATCATCCAGTGGCTCAACTCCGGAGATCGCCGCATGCGGTACCAAGCCGAGGATCCGCGAGCTCATTTCCTTCTGAAACCCATTCATCACCGACAGCACCACGATCATCGCCAACACACCCAGGGCGAGGCCGATCATCGAGGTCAGAGAAATAAAGGAAATGAAATGGTTGCGCCGCTTGGCCCGGGTGTAGCGGGTACCGATGTACAGACTCAGAGGGCGGAACATCAGGCGGCCACCAACTTGCCGTCTTCCAGGCGCAGGATGCGATCCATCTGTCGGGCCAGTTCCAGGTCGTGGGTCACCACCAGGAAAGCGGTACGCGACGCGCTGCTCAACTCCCTCATCAGGTCCTGAATGCCCTGGGCGGTGTGATGATCGAGGTTGCCGGTAGGCTCGTCGAGCAGCACCAGCCCCGGTCGATTGACCAGGGCACGGGCAATCGCCACGCGCTGGCGCTCGCCACCGGACAGCTCCGCCGGCTTGTGCGCCAGGCGATGGCCGAGCCCGACCCGTTCGAGCAGCGCGGTCGCCCGCTGACGCGCCTCGGCAATCGGCGTGCGCCCGATCAGCAGTGGCATGCAGACGTTTTCCAGTGCCGTGAACTCCGGCAGCAGGTGATGGAACTGATAGACGAAGCCCAGCGAGCGGTTGCGCAGCAGGCCACGCTCCTTCTCGCTCAGCGCCGACAGTTCCTCGCCCGCCAGCCAGACGCTACCGGCACTGGGCGTATCCAGGCCACCGAGCATGTTCAGCAAGGTGCTCTTGCCCGAGCCGGAACTGCCGACAATCGCCATCCGCTCGCCGGGGTGCAGTTCCAGCTGCAAGCCTTCCAGCACCACCACCGACTGCGGTCCTTCCTCGTAGCTTTTGCCGAGGTTGCGGCAACTCAACACAGCACGCTCTTGCATAACCTGATCACTCATAACGCAGTGCCTCCGCGGGCTGGGTACGCGCCGCGCGCCAGGCCGGATAAAGGGTGGCGAGAAAACTCAGAACCAGCGCAGCGGCGCAGACCAGCAGTACATCCGCGAGCATCAGTTGCGATGGCAGGTAGTCGATGAAATAGACGTCTGCATTGAGAAAGCGCATGCCCAGCGCGCGCTCCAGCGCAGCGATACTGGCACTGACATTGAGTGCCGCGAAGATTCCCAGCAACGCGCCGATAAGGGTGCCGACCACGCCGATCACCGTGCCCTGGACCATGAAGATGGCCATGATTTGCCCAGGCGTGGCGCCGAGGGTGCGCAGGATGGCGATGTCGCCCTTCTTGTCCGTCACCACCATGACCAGCGTGGAGATGATGTTGAACGCGGCGACCGCCACTATCAGCAACAGCAGCAGGCCGATCATGGCCTTTTCCATGCGGATCGCCTGATACAGGTTGCCATGGGTACGGGTCCAGTCGCGGGCGTAATACTCGCGCTCGCCCAGGGATTGGGCCAACGCCCAGGCCGTGCGCGGCGCCTGAAACAGATCGGCGACCTTCAGGCGGATGCCCTGCACCTGATTCGCCTGGCGGCGCTGCAGGCGCGCCAGATCCTGCACATGGGTCATCGCCACGTAGCCATCGATCTCCCCGGCGCCGACATGAAAGATGCCAACCACGGTGAACCGCTTGAGCCGCGGAAACATGCCCGCCGGCGTTACCGTGACCTCGGGGGCGACGAAGGTGATCTTGTCGCCCAGGCTCACGCCCAGCTTGGCGGCTGCCTTGTCGCCAATGACAATGCCAAAGGCACCGGCTTCGAGGTCTTGCAAGCGACCTTGCTGAAAGAAATCGCCGATGATCGAAACCTTCGCTTCCTCGAGCGGATCGACGGCGTTGATCAACACCTTCTGCACCTTGCCCTCATGCGTGAGCAAGCCCTGCATCTGGCTGAATGGCGCAACGGCCAATACCTGCGGGTTCTCCAGCGCCTGGTCGGCGAGGCTGCGCCAATCATCGATGGCCGTCTCCGACTCGACAGTGGCGTGCGGCACCATACCCAGCACGCGGGTGCGCATCTCATGGTCGAAGCCGTTCATCACCGACAGCACCACGATCATCACGAGCACACCGAGTGCCAGCCCGATCATCGAAGTCAGGGAAATAAAGGACACGAAGTGATTGCGGCGTTTGGCGCGTGTGTAACGCGTACCTATATATACGAACAGGGGTCTGAACATGTCGGGGGCTGATTCGCGGGAAAGAGGAACGTCCTTGTGGCAGGGCCTGGCCAGCGGCCTTACACTCAGACCACTACTACTGCCATGGGTTCGCCATGTCGACTCAAGATGAAGATGACCGCCGCGAATACTATCGTATCGACGATACGATCGCACTGGAATTCACCCCGCTGTCGGGCGCCGAGGCGCTGGCCAGCGACGAACTTCACGACAACTCGCCACTGTTCAATCTGCTCAGCGAATTGCACCTGCTGGACTTCGAGTCACAGCACCTGCTGCGCCATATCAGCGAGCGCGACCGCACCCTGGCCAACTACCTCAAGGTGATCAACAAGCGCATCGACCTGCTCGGCCAGGCCGTGGCCCAGAGCCTGTTGCGCGACATCGGCACACCGCGGCGGGTCTGCCTTTCCGAGGGTGGGGTGAGTTTCAACAGCAGCCAGAACCTGGCCGTCGGCAGCCATCTGGCGATCAAGATAGTGCTGATGCCGCAGGCGCTCGGCCTGCTGTTGCGGGCCAAGGTGATTCACTGCCAGGCGCTCGCCGAGCAACAGTTCGAGATCGGCACCGAGTTCGAGGCCTTGACCGACGCACAGCGCCAGCTACTGGCCCGACATATCCTCCAGCGCCAAGCCCTGGAGCGCCGTCAGGCCCGTGAACAACCCCAGCCTCAGTGACGAGCCCCCCATGCCACGCCTCTTTCTAGCCTTGCTCCTGTGCCTGCCGTTCGGCGCCAACGCCGACACCCTGCAGATCCCCCTCGGCCAACAAGGTGCCGCCAGCGTGCAACTGCCGCACCGCGGCGAATCGCAACGTTCGGTTCTGGAGCGCTTCGGCCTGGCCGATGAAGAACACCCTGCGGTCGGCAGTCCGCCGATTAGCCGCTGGGATTACCGCGAGTTCAGTGTGTACTTCGAGTACGACCACGTGATCAACAGCGTGCGCCACCATCAGCCGCGCACCAGCGACCCTGCGAAGGAGCAACCGTGACCCTGATCTACGGCCACCGCGGCGCCAAAGGCGAAGCACCGGAAAACACCCTGACCAGCTTCCAGCAGTGTCTGGAACATGGCGTGCGCCGCTGCGAACTGGACCTGCACCAGTCGCGTGACGGCGAGTTGATGGTGATTCATGACCCGACCCTGAAACGCACCACCGGCCATCGCGGCAAGGTGGTCGAACACGACGCCGCCGACCTGGTGCGCTATGACGCGCGCAAAGGAGGCCCCGGCTGGAAAACCCCCTGCCCGATTCCCCGCCTGGCCGAACTGTTCGAGAAGTGCGCCTTCGAGCACTGGCAACTTGAAGTCAAGAGCGCCTCCAAAGCCCGCGCGGCGAAGATGGTCGAGGCGATTGCCGAGCTGACCGCGCGCTATGAGCTGACCGATAAAGTCACGGTCACCTCGAGTTCACGGGAAGTACTGAGTGCCCTCAAGCGCCTGACACCACAGCTTGCCCGCGGCCTGGTGGCCGAACACGCCTGGCTCGACCCGCTGAAAGTGGCCCAGCACTATGACTGCAACCTGCTGGCGTTGAACTGGACCCTGTGCACCCCGGAACGCCTGCTGAAAGCGCAGAAAGCCGGCTTGCATGTCTCGGTCTGGACGGTCAACGAACCGGCACTGATGCGCCGACTCGTCGATTTCGGCGTGGACAGCCTGATTACCGACTTCCCCGGCCTGGCGGTACAGACCCTGGGTGGCGCATAGCTTGGCTCGGGACGCGCAGCGATGAAGCCAGCCTTGTACTCGACTACCGCCACCTAAAAAGCGGGCAATAAAAAACCGGCCACACAAGGCCGGTTTTTCTATTGCTGCCTGATCAGAAGCTCTCCCGGTTCGGCCAGCGCCACGCCGGGGAGTCGCTGAACGGATCTTCCCCGACCGGCTCAGGCCACCGGTCGGAGCCGTTCAAAAAAGCCGGTTGAGGCCGTCGAACGCCGCTACCCGGTAAGCCTCGGCCATGGTCGGGTAGTTGAAGGTGGTGTTGACGAAATACTTGATGCTGTTGGCCTCGCCCTTCTGGTTCATGATCGCCTGACCGATGTGCACGATCTCCGAGGCCTGGTAGCCGAAGCAATGCACGCCGAGCACCTCGAGTGTCTCGCGGTGGAACAGGATCTTCAGCATGCCCACCGGCTCGTTGGAGATCTGCGCCCGCGCCATGCTCTTGAAGAACGCCTTGCCCACTTCGTAGGGAATCTTGGCCTGGGTCAGCTCGCGCTCGTTCTTGCCGATCGAACTGATCTCCGGGATGGTGTAGATGCCGGTCGGGACATCGTCGACGAAACGCCAGCTGTCGTTCTCGACGATATTGCCCGCGGCCGAACGCCCCTGGTCGTAGGCGGCACTGGCCAGACTCGGCCAACCGATCACGTCACCCGCAGCGAAGATGTTCGACACTTCGGTGCGGTAACTGTGGTCGACTTCTATCTGCCCGCGACTGTTGACCTTGATGCCGATGTTTTCCAGGCCGAGCTGGTCGGTGTTGCCGGTCCGACCGTTACACCAGAGCAAGGCATCGGCCTTGATCTTCTTGCCCGATTTGAGATGCAGAATCACGCCGTTATCGACACCTTCGATGCTCTCGTACTCTTCGTTATGGCGAATCAATACGTTGTTATTGCGCAGGTGATAGCTGAGCGCATCGGATATTTCCGCGTCGAGGAAGCTCAGCAGCTGGTCACGGTTGTCGATCAGGTCGACCAGCACGCCGAGGCCGCTGAAGATCGACGCATACTCGCAACCGATGACCCCGGCCCCGTAGATGATCAGCCGGCGCGGTGTGTGGCTGAGGGTGAGGATGGTGTCGCTGTCGTACACCCGCGGATGATGGAAGTTGACGTCCGCCGGACGATAGGGACGCGAGCCGGTGGCGATGACGATCTGCTTGGCCACCAGCTTTTCCACCACGCCATTGGCACAGACCACCTCGATGGTCTGCTCATCGGCAAAGCTGCCCGTTCCGAAGAACAGGTCGATGCGATTGCGCGCGTAGTAACCGGTGCGCGAGGCCACCTGCTTGGTGATCACCCGCTCGGCGCTTTTCAGCACATCGGGGAAGGAAAACCAGCGCGGCTCGCCGATCTGACGAAACATAGGGTTGGTGTTGAACTGCATGATCTGCCGCACCGAATGGCGCAACGCCTTGGACGGGATGGTGCCCAGGTGGGTGCAGTTGCCACCGACCTCGCGCCGGCTATCGACCACCGCCACCTTGCGCCCCGCCTTGGCGGCGTTCATTGCCGCGCCCTCTCCCGCTGGGCCCGAACCCAGCACCACTACGTCGTAGTTGTAGACCGCCATGTTTACTCCTTCAGATCACACCGGAGCGCTTGTGCCACACTCTCGGCAGGGCCGGCACTGCACCTGGGCAGTCCGGCAATCGATACGTGATTCGCCAGCCTGCCATGCAGGCCGGCAAATGGCGATTAGCGCTTGGTCGCGTCGTAGGCCTGCGCACCGGAGTTGCTCTGCGGCGCACTGTTTATCTCTTCGCACTTCTCACGGCTCCCGCCGCAAATCGAGCATTCCTTCTCGATGCCCAGATTGGCAATGCCACCACAGGAACCGGCAATCGGTTTACGCCCCATGATCACGCCAACGGCCATCAACGACACCACCAACAGCATGGTGAAAAATACGATCAACCAAATCATTGCTCTTCTCCTGCAGCGAATAGCCGCTCGAAAGCCGTGCTCCCCCGTGTGACGAAGCTCTCGCCCTCACGGGTCACGAAAAACGCGGCGATGCCGGCCTGTTCGGCGTAGGCCATCCCCCGCTCCGGCCCCAGCACCATCAGTACTGTAGACAAGCCATCGGCGCGTAAGGTCGACGGATCGGCGACCGTCACCGCGGCCAGCGTATGGGTGATGGGCGCACCGGTTTGCGGATCGAGCGTATGCGAGTAGCGCACGCCGTTTTCCTCGAAATAGTTGCGGTAATCACCCGAGGTGGAAATACCGTAACCATCCAGTTCTAGAATCTTCTGTGCCACCCGCTGATCATCGCGAGGTGCCTCGATGGCGATGCGCCAAGGCTGGCCATCCGGCTTCTTGCCGACGGCCTTGAGTTCCCCGGTGACATCCACCAGGTAGCTGGTGACGCCCAGCTCGGTCAGGCTGCTGACGATTCTCTCCACCGTGTAACCGGCGGCGATGCTGTTGAGATCCAGCTGCAGATCGACATCCTTGCACAACTGCTGCCCGTCGATGCGCAGATACCGGTAGCCGCTGCGCTGGCGCGCCTCGGCCAATTGCTCGGCACTCGGCACACGCTCGATCCGCGCCTGCGGACCGAAGCCCCACAGGTTGAGCAACGGCTCGAGGGTCGGATCGAAAGCGCCACCACTTTCCTCGGCCAACGCCAATCCCATGCGCACAACCTCGAGCACCCCGACAGGCACGTCCATACAACTGCCCGCCGGCGCCCGGTTGAACGTCGAGATCACCGAATCGTCGCGGTAAGTTGACATCTGCCGATCGACTTCAAGCAGAATCGCCTCGGTCGCGGCCTTCAGGCTCGGCGCATCGGCGACACCCTCGCCGGTGACATACTTGACCGAATAGGTGCTGCCCATGGTCGGGCCACCGAACTCCTCGACCGTCTCAGAATGCAAACAGCCCGTTAGGGCTGCCGCAAAAGCGACAGCGATAACGGGCCGGACTACCGCTGACTTCATGCTTAGCCGCCGAAGTCGTCGAGCAGGATGTTGTCCTCCTCCACACCCAGGTCGATCAGCATCTTGATCACGGCGGCGTTCATCATCGGCGGGCCGCACATGTAGAACTCGCAATCTTCCGGAGCCGGATGGTCCTTCAGGTAGTTCTCGAACAGCACGTTGTGGATGAAGCCCTTCATGCCGGTCCAGTTGTCTTCCGGCAACGGATCGGACAGCGCCAGATGCCACTTGAAGTTGTCGTTCTCGGCCTGCAGCTGGTCGTACTCTTCGACGTAGAAGGCTTCGCGCATGGAGCGCGCGCCGTACCAGAAGCTGATCTTGCGCTTGGACTTCAAACGCTTGAGCTGGTCGAAGATGTGCGAGCGCATCGGCGCCATGCCGGCACCGCCACCGACAAAGACCATCTCGGCATCGGTTTCCTTGGCGAAGAACTCGCCGAACGGACCGTACACGTCGATCTTGTCGCCCGGCTTGAGGCTGAACACATAGGAGCTCATCTTGCCCGGCGGCAGATCGTCCTTGCCCGGCGGCGGCGAGGCGATACGGATGTTGAACTTCACCAGCCCCACTTCTTCCGGGTAGTTGGCCATGGAATAGGCCCGGATCGTGGTCTCCTCGACCTTGGACACGTACTTCCACTGGTTGAACTTGTCCCAGTCGCCGCGATATTCCTCCTGGATATCGAAGTCCTTGTAGTGCACCTCGTGCGGCGGGCACTCCAGTTGCACGTAACCACCGGCACGGAAGTCGACGTTCTCGCCTTCCGGCAGTTTCAGCGTCAGCTCCTTGATGAAGGTGGCCACGTTCGGGTTGGACAACACCGTACATTCCCACTTCTTCACGCCGAAGACCTCTTCCGGCACCTCGATCTTCATGTCCTGCTTGACCGGGGTCTGGCAGGACAGACGCCAGCCAGCCTTGGCTTCGCGGCGGGTGAAGGCGGCTTCTTCGGTCGGCAGCATTTCGCCACCGCCTGTTTCCACCACGCACTTGCACTGGGCGCAGGTACCGCCACCACCACAAGCGGACGACAGGAAGATATTGTTGGCCGCCAGGGTCTGCAGCAACTTGCCGCCGGCTGGCACCACAATGGTTTTTTCGCCATTGATCTCGATGCTCACGTCACCACTGGAAACCAGCTGGGCGCGCGCAGCGATAATGATCAGCACCAACGCCAGCACAATGCCGGTGAACATGCCGATCGCGATGAAAATCTCGAAATTGATCATCTACTCATCCCTTCCTTACAACTGCACGCCGGAGAAGGACATGAAGCCCAGAGACATCAGACCGATGGTGATAAAGGTGATGCCCAGCCCCTGAAGACCCGCTGGCACGTCACTGTACTTGAGCTTCTCGCGAATCCCCGCCAGAGCGGCAATCGCCAACGCCCAGGACACACCGGCCCCGACACCATAAACGGTGCTTTCCGCCAGGTTGTAGTCGCGCTCGACCATGAACAGCGAGCCGCCCATGATCGCGCAGTTCACCGTGATCAACGGCAGGAATACGCCGAGCGCGTTGTACAGCGAGGGCACGTACTTATCCAGGGTCATCTCGAGGATCTGTACGATCGCAGCGATCACGCCGATGAAGGTCAGCAAGCCGAGGAAGCTCAGATCGACCTGCGGATACCCGGCCCAGGCCAGCGCACCATCCCTGAGCAGATTGGTGTAGATCAGGTTGTTCACCGGCATGGTGATACCCAGCACCACGACCACGGCAATACCGAGGCCGATAGCCGTTTCGACCTTTTTCGAAATGGCAATGAAGGTACACATGCCGAGGAAGAACGCCAGCGCCATGTTCTCGACGAACACCGCACGGACGAACAGACTGATGTAGTGCTCCATTAGTAGGCCTCCTTGCTGGATACCTGAGGCGCCATCTTGAAGCTCGGCTTCTCGATCTGGTCGGTCTTCCAGACGCGAACCCCCCAGATGAACAGGCCGATCAGGAAGAACGCCGACGGCGGCAGCAAGAGCATGCCGTTAGGCTGGTACCAGCCGCCGTCGTTGATCACCGGAATGATCTCGTAACCCATCAGTTTGCCGGCACCGAACAGCTCGCGGATGATGCCCAGGGCAATCAACATGGCGCTGTAACCGAGGCCGTTACCGATACCGTCGAAGAACGACAGCACCGGCGGGTTCTGCATGGCAAAGGCCTCTGCGCGACCCATCACGATGCAGTTGGTGATGATCAGGCCGACGAACACCGACAGCTGTTTGGACAGGCTGAAGGCATAGGCCTTGAGCACCTGGTCGACCACGATCACCAGGGACGCGATGATCACCATCTGCACGATCATGCGGATCGAGCCGGGAATCTGGCTGCGAATCATCGAGATGAACAGGTTGGAGAACCCGGTCACCAGGGTCAACGCCGCCGACATCACCAGCGCGGTTTTCAGGTTCGAGGTCACCGCCAGGGCCGAGCAGATGCCGAGGATCTGCAGGCCGATGGGGTTGTTGTTGAAGATCGGATCCAACAGTACTTGTTTGATCGTAGGTTGCGACATGATCAAGCCTCCCCTGCGCGCAGGTTCGCAATAAACGGACCGAAGCCATTCTGGCCGAGCCAGAACTTCAGCAGGTTGTCCACGCCCTTGCTGGTCAGGGTGGCGCCCGCCAGGCCATCGACCTGATGCTCAGCCTTGGGACTCTGTGGATCGACACCACCCTTGACGATTTGCACGGCCAGCTTGCCGTCCTCGTCGAACAGGGTCTTGCCCGGCCATTGGCCTTTCCACTTCGGGTTGTCGACTTCACCGCCCAGACCCGGGGTCTCGCCGTGCTGGTAGAAGCCCATGCCGACCACGGTGTTCAGATCGCCTTTGACCGCGATGAAACCATGCAGGGTCGACCACAGGCCGTAGCCACGCACCGGCAGGATCAGGGTTTCGACCTGCCCCTCCTTCTCCACCATATAAACAGTGCTGAAACGTTCCTGGCGCTTGATCCCGGCGATGTCTTCACTGCTCTTGAGCACGGAGGACAGCTTGGGATCCTTGGAGGCCTTCAGCGGATCGAAGGTGACTGGATCCTTGGCGTCGGAAAAAGTCCCCGACTCCAGATCGACCAGCTTGGCCTTGATCGTGCTTTTGAACATATCCTTGACCTGGGCGCTGGACATGTCCGGCGCGCCCAACCCGGCAATCGCCAGGATGCTGCGCTGTTTATCCAGCAGGCTGTTTTCCACCTGGGTCGGCTTGAGCGCCACGGCGGCCCCGGCGACGAACACCGAGCACACCAGGCACACCAGCAGGGCCACCGTCAGCGTGCGTGCGGTGGATTCTTTTTGACTAGACATTGCGTGCCAGCCTCCGCTTGATATTGGCTTGAACGACGAAATGGTCGATCAGAGGAGCGAACAGGTTGGCGAACAGAATCGCCAGCATCATGCCTTCCGGGAACGCAGGGTTGACCACGCGGATCAACACCACCATCACGCCGATCAAGGCACCGAAAATCCACTTGCCGGTATTGGTCATGGATGCCGACACCGGGTCGGTGGCCATGAACAACATGCCGAAGGCGAAACCACCGACCACCAGATGCCAGTGCCAGGGCATGGCAAACATCGGGTTGGTGGTCGAACCCAGGGCGTTGAACAGCAGGCTGAGACCGATCATGCCCAACATCACGCCGGCGACGATGCGCCAGGAAGCGATCTTGGTGAGCAACAGCACACCGCCGCCGAGCAGGATCGCCAGGGTGCTGGTTTCGCCCAGGGAGCCGTGAATGGTGCCGACGAAGGCGTCCATCCAGGTAATGCCCTGACCGATCACGTTTTCGATTCCGCCGGACGCAGCCAGGCTCAGCGCGGTGGCACCGGCGAAGCCGTCGACCGCGGTCCAGACCGCATCGCCGGACATCTGCGCCGGGTAGGCGAAGAACAGGAAGGCACGGCCGGTCAGCGCCGGGTTGAGGAAGTTCTTGCCAGTACCACCGAACACTTCCTTGCCGATCACCACACCGAAGCTGATGCCCAGGGCGACCTGCCACAGCGGAATGCTCGGCGGCAGGATCAGGGCGAACAGCACCGACGTGACGAAGAAGCCTTCATTGACTTCATGTTTGCGGATCGAGGCGAACAATACCTCCCAGAAACCGCCGACGATGAAGATCACCGCATAGACCGGCAGGAACCAGGCGGCGCCCTGGACAAAGTTGTCCCACAGGCTGTTCGGGTCGAAACCGGCCAGCGCGCTGATCAAGGCAAAGTGCCAACCTTCCTGGGCCGCCAACAGCTCGGGGCTCTGGGCGAAAATCAGGTTGGCCTGATAACCGGTGTTCCACATGCCGAAGAACATCGCCGGGAAGGTGCACAACCAGACGATGATCATCATGCGCTTGAGGTCGATGCCGTCACGCACGTGGGCAGTGGTTTTGGTCACGCTACCGGGACGATAGAGGAAGGTGTCGACCGCCTCGTACAAGGCGTACCACTTCTCGTACCTGCCACCCTTCTCGAAGTTGTGCTCGATCTTGTTGAGGAATTCGCGAATACCCATGGGTTAACCCTCCTTCTCGATACGGGCGAGGTTATCGCGCAGGATCGGGCCGTATTCATATTTGCCGGCACAGACATAGCTGCACAGCGCCAGGTCTTCTTCGTCGAGCTCCAGGCAGCCCAGTTTCTGAGCCATCTCGGTGTCGCCAACGATCAGGTAGCGCAACAGTTGCGTCGGCAGCACATCCAGCGGCATCACTTCTTCGTAGTTGCCGACCGGCACCATGGCACGCGGGCTGCCATTGGTGGTGGTGGAAAAGGCGAACTTCTTCGCCGCCGCCAGCTTGGAAACGAACACATTGAGCACCGAATGCTTGTTCACCCCGGCGCGCAGGTAATGCAGCATCTCGCGGTCATTCCCCTCTGCCAGGCACGACACCTGCAAGTGGTAACGCCCCAGGTAGGCGAAGGCGCCCTGAGCGGTACGCCCGCCCAGCACCGAGCCGGAAACCACGCGGTTATAGCCCGACTGCAGTTGGCCGGCAGTCAGCTCATCCAGACTGGCACCCAGGCGGGTCCGCAGCAGACGCGGCTGCTCGACCACCGGGCCGGCCAGGGCGACTACGCGCTCGACCCACAACTGCCCGGTAGTGAACAGCTTGCCGACGGCAATCACGTCCTGATAGTTGATCGACCAGACGCTCTTGCTGGCACCGACCGGATCGAGAAAGTGGATATGGGTGCCCGCCAGACCAGCCGGATGCGGACCGGCAAAAGCCTCGGTCTGCACCTTGCTCAGTTGTTCGCCCGGCAGCTTGCTGCCCTCGGCCTTGCACAGGAAGACCTTGGCCAGATTGCCCAGCACCTTGAGACCGTTTTCGAAATCGGCGGCATATTCGCCGATGACCACGGCCGGATCGGCCGCCAACGGCTGGGTGTCCATGGCCGTGACGAAAATCGAGCGGGGCTGCGCGTCTACCGCAGGCACCTTGCTGAACGGACGCGTGCGCAGCGCAGTCCAGAGACCGGACTGCTGCAGGTTCTGGCGAACCTGCTCAGCACTCAACCCGTCCAACTGGGCCAGCGGATAGCTGGCGAAGGTCAGTTGCTCATCGCCGTCCAGGTCGATCACCAGCGACTGCAACACGCGCTTCTCGCCGCGATGAATCGCACTGACCACCCCGGCGCCTGGCGCAGTGTAATCAACCCCTGGCGACTTCTTATCGGAGAACAGCACCTGACCGAGTTTGACTCGATCGCCGACCTGCACCTGCATCGTCGGCTTCATGCCGTGATAATCGAAGCCGACGATGGCGACACTGCGTACCGGCCTTGCAGCCTCTATACGCTGCGCCGGCGCGCCTGTTATGGGCAAATCAAGCCCATGTTTCAATTTGATCATAGGTTTGCCTAACCACTGATTTATAAGCTTTTTTTAGAATACGGGCGGCATCTGGATGCTTAATAGCCATATTCACGCCAATAATGCTATTGACGTGAATAATGATGCCGAGCGCGGGTAAAAAATCCGCTTGATTATAAAGACGCGCCCCTCAACTGACCACCCAAGTGCTGGCTTATTTTGGGTTTTCCGTAACAGGGCGCAACAGTCCAAACTTGACTGGAATCATTGCACGGGTGCAATGACAGCTACCCGCCTCCCGGAGTCATCGCATGCACAAACTACTGGCGCTTAGCACCCTACTCCTGTTCAGCCCCGCCCTGCTCGCCGACCCTGGCGAGCGTTTGCGTGAGGCGAACTTCGCCGCCCAGGCGACCCTGGAGCGAGCCAGCCTGGAGCGCAAGAACCAAAGCGTTCTGCGCTACCTGTGGGTCGACGTCTACGCCGCCGCCCTCTATGCAGAACCCAAGGTCAGCGCCGCCCGGGCCCTTGACCGGCAACGCAGCAAGCGCCTGGAACTCTACTACTTCCGCAAAATCCAGCGCGACGACGTGATCGAGGCCGCCTGGACCACGCTGAGCAGGCAACATGACACCGCCGCGCTCGCGCGCCTGCGCAGCGACCTGGACGCCTTGCACGCGAGCTTCCTGGATATCGAGCCGGGCGACCGCTATGCCCTCAATTACACCGCTGCCAGCGGACTGAGCCTGGAGCGCAACGGCAAGATCGCCTTTACCAGCACCGACCCGGAGCTGGCCAGCGTCTACCTGGGCCTCTGGCTGGCGCCCAACGGACTGTCGGACAGCCTGCGCAGCGACCTGCTCGACGACTGACCGGCAAGCCTGGATAAAAAAGCCTACGGGAGCCGCAGCTCTTCGCAGGAGCCAGGGGCTGTGTTCTGGCCCGCCAGCCATTGCAACGACCAATTGGGGCATAGCCATAAAAAACGGGAGCCGAGGCTCCCGTTTTTCAATTGCCGCTAGCGCTTAGTGCGGAAAAGCCGGCGGATTGACCCCGACCATGTCTTCCATCACGCGCACCACCTGGCAGCTGTAGCCAAACTCGTTGTCGTACCACACATAGAGCACGACACGATTGTCATTGGCGATGGTCGCTTCGGCATCCACCACGCCGGCGTGACGCGATCCGACGAAGTCGGTGGAGACCACCTCCTGGGAATTGACGAAATCGATCTGCTTGTGCAGATCCGAGTGCAGCGCCATGTAACGCAGGTACTCGTTCATCTCTTCGCGGGTTGCGGCCTTTTCCAGGTTCAGGTTGAGGATGGCCATGGACACGTTCGGCGTCGGCACGCGGATGGCGTTACCGGTCAACTTGCCCTTGAGTACCGGCAGCGCCTTGGCGGCGGCCGTGGCGGCACCGGTCTCGGTGATTACCATGTTCAGCGCGGCACTACGACCACGACGACTGCCCTTGTGGAAGTTGTCGATCAGGTTCTGGTCGTTGGTGTACGAGTGCACGGTTTCGACGTGACCATTGATGATGCCGTACTTGTCATTCACCGCCTTGAGCACCGGCACGATGGCGTTGGTGGTGCAGGAAGCCGCGGAAACGATCTTGTCGTCGGCGGTGATGTCGCCATGGTTGATGCCATGCACGATGTTCTTCAACGCGCCCTTGCCGGGCGCCGTCAGCACCACGCGAGCGATGCCCGGGCAGGCCAGGTGCTGGCTCAAGCCCTCGGCGTCACGCCACACACCGGTGTTGTCCACCAGCAGCGCGTTGTCGATACCGTACTGGGTATAATCGACTTCGCTGGGCGACTTGGCATAAATCACCTGGATCAGGTTGCCATTGGCGGTGATGGTGTTGTTTTCCTCGTCGACGACGATGGTGCCGTCGAACGGACCGTGCACCGAGTCACGCCGCAACAGGCTGGCGCGCTTGTCCAGATCGTTCTCTGCGCCCTTGCGCACGACAATCGCGCGCAGGCGCAGGCCATCACCGCCACCGGTCTTCTCGATCAGGATGCGTGCCAGCAGGCGACCGATACGGCCGAAACCATAGAGCACCACATCGGTGCCCTTGCGGGCCACGACATTCTGCTGACCGGCTACCGGCTCCAGTTCGTCGCGCACGAACTGCTCGATGCTGCGGCCATTGGCCTCTTCCAGGTACTTGGCCATCATCCGGCCCAGGTCCACGGAAGCGGCGCCCAGCTTGAGCTCGCTCATGGTCTTGAGCATCGGAAAGGTGTCATGCACCGACAGTTCGGCATCGCCATCCAGACGGTGGCGGGCGTAGCGGTGGGCCTTGAGAATCTGAATGACCGAACGGTTGATCAGGCTACGACCGTAGATCGAGGTGACTACGTTGTTGTTGCGGTAGAGTTGACCAATCAAGGGAATCATCGCTTCTGCGAGGGCTTCACGATCGATCCACTCACCGAGACACTGGTCGGGCTTCTGATTCACGGGCAGTACCTTCCACATGTAGGGGCTGAAAAAAGGGGCTACATTATGACGGCGTAGACAATCGCCGGCAATCTGCAACGGACGAAACACTGACAGCAACCAGCGCGGATAGTTACAATCGCGGGCCAAGTCGCCATGCCCGTGAGCCGCCCGTGTCCGTACTGCGTCTACCGTCCCTGCCCGCCACCGCCGGGAAACAGCACTGGGGCAACCTGCCCGGTGCCGCCTTGAGCCTGGCGATTGCCGAAGCCGCCAGCGCGGCCAAGCGCTTCACCCTGCTACTGACTGCCGACAGCCAGAACGCCGAGCGCCTGGAGCAGGAGCTTAGTTTCTTCGCCCCGGAGCTGCCGGTTCTGCACTTCCCCGACTGGGAAACCCTGCCCTACGACCTGTTTTCACCGCATCAAGACATCATCTCGCAGCGCATTGCCGCGCTCTATCGCCTGCCAGAGCTGAAACATGGCGTCCTGGTAGTGCCGATCACCACTGCCCTACACCGCCTGGCCCCCAAGCGTTTTCTGCTCGGCAGCAGCCTGGTGCTGGACGCCGGCCAGAAGCTCGACGTCAAGGACATGCGCACCCGCCTGGAAGCGGCGGGCTATCGCTGCGTCGACACGGTCTACGAACATGGCGAGTTCGCCGTGCGCGGCGCCCTGATCGACCTGTTCCCGATGGGCAGCGAGCAGCCGTTTCGCATCGACCTGTTCGACGACGAGATAGAAAGCCTGCGCACCTTCGACCCGGAAACCCAGCGCTCGATCGACAAGGTCGAGTCGATCAAACTGCTGCCGGCCCGCGAATTTCCGCTGGAGAAAAAAGCCGTCGGCGATTTTCGCGGGCGCTTTCGCGAGCGCTTCGACGTCGACTTCCGCCGCTGCCCGATCTACCAGGACCTGTCCACCGGCATCACCCCGGCCGGCATCGAGTACTACCTGCCGCTGTTCTTCGAAGAAACCGCGACCCTGTTCGACTACCTGCCGCAGGACACCCAGGTGTTTTCCCTGCCCGGCGTGGAAAAGGCCGCCGAGCAGTTCTGGAACGATGCACGCAACCGCTACGAGGAGCGCCGGGTCGATCCCGAACGCCCGCTGCTGCCGCCGGCGGACATCTTCCTGCCGGTCGAAGACTGCTTCGCCCGCCTGAAAGACTGGCCACGGGTCGTCATCAGCGAGCAAGACATCGAACCGGGCGTCGGCCGCCAGCGCTTCAACGCCCAGCCCTTGCCCGACCTGGCGATCCAGGCCAAGGCCAGCGAACCCCTGGCCGCCCTGCGCCGCTTCATCGAGGAGTATCAGGGCCGCGTGCTGTTCTGCGCCGAGTCTGCCGGGCGCCGCGAAGTGCTGCTGGAGCTGCTCGCCCGCCTCAAGCTCAAACCCAGAGAAGTGGCCAACTGGCCGGAGTTCACCGCCAGCGAGGAACGCCTGGGTATCTGCATCGCCCCGCTCGACCACGGTTTGGTGCTCGACGACTTGGCCCTGATCGCCGAGAGCCCGCTGTTCGGCCAACGGGTGATGCAGCGCCGCCGCCGCGAGAAGTCGCGCGACGGCGGCGACAATGTGATCAAGAACCTCACCGAACTGCGCGAAGGGGCGCCCGTGGTGCATATCGATCACGGCGTCGGTCGCTACCTGGGCCTGGTCACCCTGGAGATCGACGGCCAGGCCGCCGAATTCCTCGCCCTGATGTACGCCGAGGAAGCCAAGCTCTATGTGCCGGTGGCCAGCCTGCACCTGATCGCCCGCTACACCGGCAGCGACGATGCCCTCGCCCCACTGCACCGCCTCGGCTCGGAAATATGGCAGAAAGCCAAGCGCAAGGCTGCCGAACAGGTGCGCGACGTGGCGGCCGAACTGCTCGACATCTATGCCCGACGCGCCGCCCGCGAGGGCTATGCCTTCGCCGACCCGCAGCTCGACTACGTGACCTTCAGTGCCGGCTTCCCGTTCGAGGAAACCCCGGACCAGCAAACCGCCATCGACGCGGTGCGCGACGACATGCTCTCGGCCAAGCCGATGGATCGCCTGATCTGCGGCGATGTCGGCTTCGGCAAGACCGAAGTGGCCATGCGCGCCGCCTTCATCGCCGTGCACAGCGGTCGCCAGGTTGCCGTGCTGGTGCCGACCACCCTGCTCGCCCAGCAGCACTACAACAGCTTTCGCGACCGCTTCGCCGACTGGCCGGTGAATGTCGAGGTGATGAGCCGCTTCAAGAGCCCCAAGGAAGTCGCCAGCGCCATGCAGCAGCTGAGCGAGGGCAAGGTCGACATCGTCATCGGCACCCACAAGCTGCTGCAGGGCGACGTCCAGTTCAACAACCTGGGCCTGGTGATCATCGATGAGGAACACCGTTTCGGCGTGCGCCAGAAGGAACAGCTCAAGGCCCTGCGCAGCGAGGTGGACATCCTCACCCTCACCGCCACGCCGATTCCGCGCACCCTGAACATGGCCGTGGCGGGCATGCGCGACCTGTCGATCATTGCCACGCCGCCGGCGCGCCGGCTGTCGGTGCGCACCTTCGTCATGGAGCAGAACAACCCGACCATCAAGGAAGCCCTGCTGCGCGAGCTGCTGCGTGGTGGCCAGGTCTACTACCTGCACAACGATGTGAAGAGCATCGAGAAATGCGCGGCCGAACTCGCCGAACTGGTGCCGGAAGCGCGTATCGGCATCGGCCACGGGCAGATGCGCGAGCGCGAACTGGAACAGGTAATGGGCGACTTCTACCACAAGCGCTTCAACGTGCTGATCGCCTCGACCATCATCGAGACCGGCATCGACGTGCCCAGCGCCAACACCATCATCATCGAGCGCGCCGACAAGTTCGGCCTGGCCCAACTGCACCAACTGCGCGGCCGGGTCGGGCGCAGCCACCACCAGGCCTACGCCTACCTGCTGACGCCGCCGCGCAAGCAGATGACCGACGACGCACAGAAGCGCCTCGAGGCGATCTCCGGCGCCCAGGATCTCGGCGCCGGCTTCCTCCTGGCCACCCACGACCTGGAAATCCGCGGCGCCGGCGAGCTGCTCGGCGACGGCCAGAGCGGGCAGATCCAGGCGGTGGGCTTCACCCTCTATATGGAAATGCTCGAACGCGCGGTGAAAGCCATCCGCAAGGGCGAGCAACCCAACCTCGAGCAACCACTGGGAGGCGGCCCGGAGATCAACCTGAGGGTAGCGGCGCTGATTCCCGAAGACTATCTGCCGGATGTGCATGCGCGACTGATCCTCTACAAGCGCATCGCGTCGGCTGCCGACGCAGACGGCCTGAAAGAACTGCAGGTGGAAATGATCGACCGCTTCGGCCTGCTGCCGGAACCGACCAAGAACCTGGTGCGCCTGACCCTGCTGAAACTGCAGGCGGAAGAGCTCGGCATCAAGAAGGTCGATGCTGGCCCACAAGGCGGCCGCATCGAATTCGCCGCCGATACCTGTGTCGATCCCCTGACCCTGATCAAGCTGATCCAGGGCGCGCCCAGCCGCTACAAGTTCGAAGGCGCCACCTTGTTCAAATTCCAGGTGCCGATGGAGCGCCCGGAACATCGCTTCGACACCCTGGAAGCGCTATTCGAGCGCCTGACTCCCTCTGCCTAAAGGATTGACCCATGCGCGCACTCCGCCCCCTGGCCTCGCTCTCGCTTGCCTTGCTAGCGCTACTGAGCACGAGCGCCGCCTTTGCCGAGGCCATGTACCAGGTTGAGGTGATCGTCTTCCGGCAAACGACCCAGCCGCTTCCCGCCGTCCACCCCGCCCCCGACGACTGGGCACAAGGCGCACTGCCGGTCGACCCCAGCCAGGAGCGCGCCACTACACTGAATAGTCAGGCGAGCAAACTCACCCCCGATAACGGCTATAACGTGCTGCTGCACAAAGCCTGGGCGCAGAGCATCGGCGCCAGCCCCGGCCGAGTGGCGCTGAGCAGCGGCAACGAACAGTTTGGGCATTTTCCGGTTGAGGGCACCCTTGAGCTGAAACAGGATCGCCTTATCGACCTGAGCGCCAACCTGTGGGTCAATCGGTTCGATGACAGCGGCTTTCTCAGCAGCAGCGAACTGATCAAGCACAGCGTGCGCCTGCAGAGCGGCGAACTGACCTACCTCGACCACGGCAGCCTCGGCCTGCTGGTACGCATCAGCCCGCTTTAAACGGTACGCATAACACCTTGCCTGGACAAAAAAGGGTCGCTATTGCGACCCTTTAATTCACAGCCACTATGTTCAGCCGGCCAGCACATGGGCCAAGACGGCCTTGACCCGACCCATGCCCTCGTCCAGGGCGCGCTCGATGGCGGCCATGGTAATAGACACATTGGACTTGCCCGCCGCCGGGTTCACCACCAATGCCAGGCAGGCATAAGGCAGCGCCAGCTCGCGCGCCAGCACCGCCTCGGGCATGCCGGTCATACCGACGATATCGCAACCGTCGCGCTCCATCCGGGCGATCTCGGCAACCGTCTCCAGACGCGGCCCCTGGGTGCAGCCATAGACCCCCTGAGCACTGAATGCACAGCCCTCGGCAGCCAGCGCGCTGGCCAGTTTTTCCCGCAACTCGGCATCGTAAGGGTGGCCGAAATCCACATGGGTGACATGCTCCAACTCACCCTCATAGAAGGTGTGCTCACGCCCCGAGGTGTAGTCGATGATCTGGTGCGGCAGGCAGAAATGTCCGGTGCCCATAGCCGCCTGGATTCCGCCAACCGCATTCACCGCAATGATCGCCTTGGCCCCCGAATGCCTGAGCGCCCAGAGGTTGGCGCGATAATTCACCTGATGCGGCGGAATCCGGTGCGGGTGGCCATGGCGGGCCAGGAACAGCACTTGACGCCCCGCATACTCACCACGCAACACCGGGGCGGAGGGCGCGCCATAGGGCGTATCAACATGCAGCGCAGCATTGATGGTCAGCCCATCCAGCTGGGTCAGGCCAGTACCGCCGATTATGGCGTAGACAGTCATCAAACTCTCCTCAATCGATTAATTGCGCGGCGCGTAGTGCGCCCACTGCTTCCAGCCACCGCGGACTCTGCCGGTATTCCGTACCCGGAAAAGCCTGGCGACGCATCCGCGCCAAACCTGGCGGTGTCACAACCTGCAAACGCTGCAGGGCGCTCAGTGCCAACTCCGCGGCAGCGCGGTCATTGCATACCAGACCCATGTCGCAACCCGCCGTCAGCGCCGCCTCGATGCGACACGCCGCGTCGCCCACCACATGCGCCCCGGCCATGGTCAAATCATCGCTGAAAATCACCCCGGAGAACTGTAGCTCACCACGCAGAATTTCCTGCAACCAGCGCCGGGAGAAGCCGGCAGGCCGGTCATCGACCTGCGGGTAGATCACATGCGCCGGCATCACTGCCGCCAACTGCCGGCTCAACTGCGCGAACGGCTGCAGATCGCTGGCACGGATCTGCTCGAGGCTGCGCTCATCCACCGGGATCGCCACATGGGAGTCGGCCTCGGCCCAGCCATGTCCGGGAAAATGCTTGCCGGTCGCGGCCATGCCCGCCGCGCTCATGCCGCGAATAAATGCAGCCGCCAACCGAGTGGCGCGCTGCGCATCTCCCTCGAAAGCCCGGCTACCCACCACCGCACTGCGCTGATGATCCAGATCCAGCACCGGCGCAAAGCTCAGATCCAGGCCGACCGCCAGCACCTCGATGGCCATCAGCCAGCCGCAATGCTCAGCCAGCACCTCGGCATTGACGTTATCGGCAATCGCGCGCATCGCCGGCAAACGTATAAAACCCTGGCGCAGACGCTGCACCCGCCCGCCCTCCTGATCGACGGCCAGGAGCAGATCCGGGCGTACCGCACGAATGGCGGACGACAGCTCACGGACCTGCCGCGGGTGTTCGATATTACGCCCGAACAGGATCAAGCCAGCCACTTCGGGCTGACGGAGAATCTGCCGATCCTCGGCGGCCAGCCAGGTGCCGGCGATATCCAGCATCAACGAGCCTTGCATGGGTGCACTCACACGTAATCCTTAACTAAAGTGATGCCGCCGCCCAGACCGGGCACGGCGCCTCGTCGATCTGCACGGCACATTGAACAGGGACGCGCGGGAACAGCGCCAGCAGATCGGCATCGCGTAGTCGCACGCAACCGTGCGAGCGCGGCACGCCCATGGGCTCGGTGTCCGGCGTGCCGTGCAGGTAGATGTAGCGGCGGAAGGTATCGACCTCCCCCAGTCGATTGCGCCCCAACTCACAACCACTGAGCCAGATAATCCGCGTGAGGATCCAGTCGCGCCCGGGGAATTGCGCAGCCAGGGCCGGTGACCAGACTTCGCCCGTCCAGCGCCGGCCCCGCAATACCGCACCCAGCGGCAAACCTTCGCCGATCTTCGCCCGCACTCGATGCAAGCCACGCGGGGTGCAGCCGGAGCCATTCAGCTCGCCCGGACCATTGCGGGCAGTGGACACCGGCAGGCGCAACAACAGCTGCCCGTCGGCGAAGCCGTACAGGCACTGATCAGCGAGGGAGATATGTAGAAAGTCGAGAGCGCGCATGGGCGACTAGCTTAGCGGATCGGACTCGCCAAGCCCACCAGGGTCTGTTGCCGTTTTGTTCGCGGCTCGCGAACGAAACGGCAACAGACCCTGGCGCGGCATCAAACCTTGGCGAGCATGCCCGCGCTCTTGACGCGCGGCTTGAGTTGAGCGGAGGCCAGAACCTCATCGGTCACACCGCTTTCCGAACGCATGCCGGCCGCCAGGAACGGCACCATCATGCGCATGACCTGTTCGATCGAGGTATTGACCCCGAAATCGGTCTCGGCCATCGCCCGCAACGCCTTGATCCCGGACATGCTGAAGGCCGCTGCGCCGAGCATGAAATGCACGCGCCAGAACAATTCAAGCGGGGGGATACGTGGCGCGGCCTCATGCACCAGGAGCATGTAACGACGGAAGACCTTGCCGTACACCTCCTCCAGATACTTGCGCAGGTGACCCTGACTCTGACTGAAGGCCAAACCCAACAGACGCATGAATATCGATAAATCGTTGCCACTACGCGGCTTCACGGCCAGCGCCTGATCCACCAGCAACTCGAGCAGCTCCTCGAGACTGACTTTCACCTCCTGCTTGACCTGACGCCGATCAAGCTCGCGCTCGAGGCTGCTGCAGAAAGGACCGAGAAAGCGTGAGAACACTGCCTGAATCAGGGCTTTTTTCGAACCAAAATGGTAGTTCACCGCTGCCAGGTTGACCCCAGCCTTGCTGGTGATCAGGCGCAATGAAGTTTCCGCGAATCCTTTCTCTGCGAACAACTGCTCCGCCGCATCGAGAATGCGTTCAACGGTTTCCGACTGAGCCATGACTATCCACCTGACAAACACTTGTTTGAAACATACGTTTCGGCCAGCTACCTTGTCAAGTCGCGCGAGCCATTTTCTGGCCGCATAGTCATGTATCGGCAGCGCACAACTCCAGCCCCAAGTCCAGGTGCCGCGCAGGTGAACCTGTCAGCGCACCCGGTAAGTAACCCGCTTTGAGGTGAAACCGCAAGCAGCGAATTCCAACCGGCAGGAAAAGGAGGATTGCCAACCTCGAGCCACTGTATATAATCACAGTCACTGTATAAAAAGACAGAGCCCAACATGCTGAAACTAACGCCACGCCAAGCTGAAATTCTCGCCTTCATCAAGCACTGCCTTGACGACAACGGCTACCCGCCAACCCGCGCGGAAATCGCTCAGGCCCTTGGTTTCAAGTCACCCAATGCCGCCGAAGAACACCTCAAGGCCCTGGCCCGCAAAGGGGCCATCGAAATGACCCCTGGCGCCTCACGCGGAATTCGCATCCCTGGCTACGAACCGAACAACGAGGAAGAGGGCTTACCCGTAATCGGCCGTGTCGCCGCCGGCGCGCCTATCTTAGCGCAACAAAATATCGAAGACTCATGCCGGATCAACCCCGAGTTCTTCCGTCCCAAGGCCGACTACCTGCTCCGCGTGCGCGGCATGAGCATGAAGGACATTGGCATTCTCGACGGTGACCTGCTGGCCGTGCACACCACCCGTGAAGTGCACAATGGCCAGATCGTGGTAGCCCGCATCGATGACGAAGTCACGGTCAAGCGCTTCAAGCGCGAAGGCAACAAGGTCTGGTTGACTGCCGAAAATCCCGAATTCGCCCCCATCGAAGTCAATCTGGAAGAGCAGGAGCTGGTTATCGAAGGCTTGAGTGTCGGCGTTATCCGCCGCTAGAGGAGGTTCCATGCAGTTCCCGCAGTCACTAAACCGTACACAGCTGCCCCTGTTCGAGGGGTTAATGGCCTCGGCAGTGACGCCGCGGCTGAACCCGGCGGTGGAGTCGCCCTGGCTGGAGAATCCCGAAGCCTTCAGTGAAATCTCACTGCGCGGAGCTGCCAGCCATTGCCTGAACCTGCTTGCCCCGATGCTCCGCGAGCTGAGCCAGAACAACGATGCGCGCTGGTTGAGCCTGATCGCCCCACCCAGCAGCTTGACGCAAACCTGGCTGCGCGAAGCCGGCCTCAACCGCGAGCGCATTCTGTTACTCCACCCGCGAGGCCGGCAAAGCGCACTGCAACTGGCCGAGGAAGCACTAAAGCTGGGTCGCAGCCACACTGTCGTCAGCTGGCTGCACCCTCTGCAGCAGCTCGCCCGAGAGCAGCTGGAGCATGCTGCACGGCAGGGCAAGGCACAGAGCCTCAACATAAGCCTGGGATAGAGTTCGCAAACAATGGCACAGGGACTGTGCATGAGACGACGACGCGGACGACCCGGACTATCTAACCGGCCATAACACCAAGAGCCTGCTGCAGACAGCAGCATCGCTTCAACCCACTACAGCCCATCTGCAATCAATGCAGCACGTGCGGTCCCTGTGCGTGGTCGAAATCACCTTCAGCCAATTTCCCGGCCATTTGCACGCCGACACTGAGCATAGCCTTGGCTACCTCGATATGCTGACCCTGCAGGAATTCCTTGGCATCGGCGGAAAAGTCCAGCACCACCAAGGTCTCTTCGTCTTCTGCACGCCGCAATGCAATGCGCCCATCGGGCAACTCGACGATCTCAAGGTAGGATGTAGGCATAGGGCTGGTTCTCCACGAAAGGCCGGCATTGTAACAGTCGACCAAGGCTCACCCCTAGCCCGCTTATCCAAACTCGACTCACCACTCGCTCAAGGACTCGCGAAAGCGCTTGGCCAAGCCCTTCAACTCCTGCCGCCAAACCTCCAGGGTTTCACGCGCCAGCGGTGGCACTTCCCGATCCAGGCTGATCGCCTCGATCATCGGCGTGCGCGGGTCGACCTTGACCTTTTTCGCCGCCTGCGGCGGCTGAAACAGCTCGTCATAAGCCTTCAGCAGCTGGGCCAACCAGGTTTCCGACTGCTGCGACAACTCGATAAGCTCGGCCAACTCAGGACTGGGAGCAGCCTGCAACAGCGTCTTGTCCAGCAACTGCTCGGCACGCACTGCATTGCTTTGCGGCAAGCGGTAGTAGCCGGCGATCTCGTGACACAGTCCCAGCAGTGCCCCATAGAGATGGAATAGCGTCGCCTCACGCTCGGCCTGAATCAGGGCCAGGGCATTGACCGCCCGCCCCTCTTGCGCGGCGCGCCAGGACTCCAGCGACAGACCGGCATAGAAGAGCTTCTGGTTGGTGCGGGTATACAGTTCATGGGCCATAGAGGCACCCTCCATTACAGACCGCTCAGCGGCTGGAAAAATATCGAAGAGCGTCGCGAGAGCGCCCTCCGGCCAGCCTGCGGCTGTTACTCCGCTGCGCTCTGCTTGCGTAGCGCAACGCAGTTGCAGCCACCCGGCGACGGTCGCAGCAGGCAAGCGACAATTTCTCAGCCTCTCGGCCACTATACGCGCGCCCGCTGCCTGCGGGCGCGCACCTGGTCCGATCAGCGCTTGTCTTCGACCTTCCACTTGCCGCCGTCATAGAACGCGCGCCAGCCGGTGGGCTTGCCCTCGACCTCGGTCTGCACGTACTGCTCTTTGGTCTTGCGACTGAAGCGAATAACCGCCGCACGACCTTCGGGGTCCTTCTTCGGCGCATCGCAAAGGAAGTGATACTTGGGGTCGATCTCCTCCTTGTGCGGAATCAGTTCCAATACCAGCGGCGCACGGGTTTCGCGATTCTTCGGAAACTGACTGGCGGCCAGGAACAGACCCGATGCACCGTCGCGCAGGATGTAGGTGTCGTTGACCTTCTCGCACTTGAGTTCGGGCATTTTCACCGGATCCATCTTCGGCGGAGCGGCCTCGCCACTTTTCAGCAGCTTGCGGGTGTTCTTGCACTCGCTGTTGGTGCACCCGAAGAACTTGCCGAAACGCCCGGTCTTCAGCTGCATCTGGCTGCCGCACTTGTCACACACCAGGCTCGGCCCTTCATAGCCCTTGATCCGGAATTGACCCTGCTCGATCTCGTAGCCCGTGCAATCTGGGTTATTGCCGCAGATATGCAGCTTGCGCGTCTCGTCGAGCAGGTAGGCATCCATGGCGGTATCGCACTTCTGGCAGCGATGCTTGCCCAGCAGCACCAGCGATTCCGACTCCCCCTCATCGTCCGCGGCGATTTCATCGCCCGGGACCAGGTTTATGGTCGATTTGCAGCGCTCTTTCGGCGGCAGTGCATAGCCGGAACAACCGAGGAACACCCCGGTCGAGGCGGTACGAATCATCATCGGCCGACCGCACTCGCGACAGGGGATATCGGTCGGCGTCGGCAGATTGGCACGCATGCCGTTGTCGCTGGCCTCGGCCACTTCGAGTTTCTTCTTGAAGTCGCCGTAGAATTCGTCGAGCACATGTTTCCACTCGCGCTCGCCCTGGGCCACGTCGTCCAGGTGCTCTTCCATGCCGGCGGTAAAACCGTAGTCCATCAGGTTGGAGAAGCTTTCGCTCAGGCGCCCGGTAACGATGTCGCCCATCTTTTCCGAGTAGAAGCGCCGGTTATGCAATGCGACATAGCCGCGATCCTGGATGGTCGAGATGATCGCCGCATAGGTCGACGGACGACCAATTCCGCGCTTCTCCATCTCCTTGACCAGGCTGGCTTCCGAATAACGTGCCGGCGGCTTGGTGAAGTGCTGGCTCGGATCGAGCTTGATCAGCTTGAGCGCATCGCCCTGGGCCATGTCCGGCAACACATCGTCATCGCCCGGCTTGCTCATTTGCGGCAATACCCGGGTGTAACCGTCGAACTTGAGAATCCGCCCCTTGGCGCGCAACTCGAACTGTGCGGCGGTGACGGTGACGGTGGTCGACAGGTACTCGGCAGGCGGCATCTGGCATGCCACGAACTGGCGCCAGATCAGCTCGTACAGGCGTTCGGCGTCACGCTCCATGCCGGTTAGCTGGGCCGGCTTGAGGTTGACGTCGGACGGACGAATCGCCTCGTGCGCCTCCTGGGCCCCTTCCTTGCTGCTGTAGGCAATCGGGTTGTCCGGCAGGTACTTCTTGCCGAATTCGCCTTCGATGAAGTCGCGCACCATGCTCACGGCATCGGCCGAGAGGTTGGTCGAGTCGGTACGCATGTAGGTGATGTAACCGGCCTCATACAGACGCTGGGCCATCATCATGGTCTTCTTCACCCCGAAGCCCAGGCGATTGCTCGCCGCTTGCTGCAGAGTGGAGGTAATGAACGGCGCCGACGGTTTGCTGCTGGTCGGCTTGTCTTCACGCTTGGCAATGCTGTAGCTGGATGCCTCTAGCGTTGCCAAGGCGGCCATCGCCTGAGCTTCGTTCTGGGGCTTGAAGGCGGCAGCGTTTTCGCGAGCCACCTCGAAGCGCACATTGGCGCCCTTGGCCGTGCCCAGATCGGCGTGCACCTGCCAATATTCTTCGGGCACGAAGGCGCGAATTTCTTTCTCGCGCTCGACCACCAACTTCATCGCCACCGACTGCACCCGGCCAGCCGAAAGACCACGGGCGATCTTGGCCCACAGCAACGGCGAGACCATGTAGCCCACTACCCGGTCAAGGAAGCGCCGCGCTTGCTGGGCATTGACCCGATTGATGTCCAGCTCGCCCGGCTTGGAGAACGCCTCTTGAATGGCCTTCTTGGTGATCTCGTTGAACACCACGCGCTTGTAGCGGCTATCATCGCCACCAATGGATTCGCGCAGGTGCCAGGCGATGGCTTCCCCCTCGCGATCCAAGTCGGTTGCGAGATAGATGGTGTCGGCATCCTTGGCCAAGCGGCGCAGCTCCTCGACAACCTTTTCCTTGCCCGGAAGGATTTCGTACTTGGCCTTCCAGCCATTCTCGGGATCGACCCCCATGCGCGCCACCAGTTGACGCTTGGCCTTTTCCTTGGGTGACAGCGCCGGCACTTCACCCGTCGCTGCCTTGCCCCGTTTGACGGGTTCCTTGGCAGCACTTGCCGAGCCACTGGTAGGCAGGTCACGGATGTGGCCGATGCTCGACTTCACCACGTATTGGTCGCCCAGATACTTGTTGATGGTCTTGGCCTTGGCCGGGGATTCCACGATGACCAGCGATTTGCCCATGGATTGGAAAATTCCTGAAATTCGATAAATGAAAGGCGAGAGGCGCCATTACAAACTGTTGAAAATAGTACGAACCAGCAACTGGCGAGGTGAATTCAACCGAAGAAGCGGGGTTTACATGCTGCAAAGAAGCATTCTGCGGTCGCATTCAATGCTGCACGATCCAGCGAAGGTTTTTCAGTAGCCGGCCAGCGCGGCACCGCTATATATAGTGGCGCTCAGGCTGAGGTCAAGCGCAGCGATAGTGCGGCCTGCGTTCAGGGACGGCCGAAGAGGCTTGTTTCGGCCTGAACCAGAGCGAAGCGTGGAACCATCTCGCCGTCCACCTCGATGCTTTCGCAAAACATTTCCAGCGGGCGCACCCACAAGCCGTAATCGCCGTATAGCGCCTGGTAGACCACCATTTGCTCCTCGCTCTCGGAATGTCGGGCCACGCCAAACACGCGGTACTCGGGGCCTTTGTAGTGGCGATAAAGGCCGGGCTGTAATTGCATCACTGAATTCCTCGATTTTTTTCCCGCCGACAAAAAAATCCGGGAGAAGTTTTTCACGTCGGGTAGCGACGCGCCCGAAGGGTGGCCGCCATGGATGGCATGGCCAAAAACAAAAACCGGGGCACTAGGCCCCGGTTTTGCATCCTTGAACGCCTTCTCTGATTAACTAAAGGCGTTCGAAGATGGTGGTGATGCCTTGACCGAGCCCCACACACATAGTGGACACGCCAAATGTCCCACCGTTCTGCTTCATTACGTTGAGCAGGGTACCGGAGATACGCGCACCGGAACAACCGAACGGGTGACCCAGGGCGATAGCGCCGCCGTGCAGGTTGACCTTTTCTTCCATCTTGTCGAGCACTTTCAAGTCCTTCAACACCGGCAGTGCCTGGGCGGCGAAGGCTTCGTTGAGCTCGAAGAAATCGATGTCGTTGATGGTCAGGCCAGCACGCTTGAGGGCTTTCTGGGTGGACGGTACCGGACCGTAACCCATGATCGCAGGATCCACACCGGCAACCGCCATGGCACGCACCACGGCCATCGGCTGAATGCCGAGATCCTGGGCGCGCTGGGCGCTCATGACGATCATGCAGGAAGCGCCGTCGGTGATCTGCGAGGAAGTACCCGCAGTCACGGTGCCGCCTTTCGGGTTGAACGCAGGCTTGAGCGCCGCCAGGCTTTCCAGGGTGGTCTCCGGACGAATGGTTTCGTCGTAGTCGAAGACTTTCAGGAAACCGTTCTCATCAAAGCCTTGCATCGGGATGATTTCATCCTTGAACTTGCCTTCGACGGTGGCCTTGTGCGCCAGACGGTGCGAACGCTCACCGAAGGCGTCCTGCTGCTCGCGGCTGATGCCATGCATCTTACCGAGCATTTCCGCGGTCAGGCCCATCATGCCCGAGGCCTTGGCTGCGTACAGCGACAGGTGCGGGTTCGGATCGACGCCGTGCATCATGCCGACGTGGCCCATGTGCTCGACGCCGCCAACGACGAATACATCGCCGTTGCCGGTCTGGATCGCCTGCACGGCAGTGTGCAGGGCGCTCATGGAGGAACCACACAGACGGCTGACGGTCTGGCCGGCGCTGCTGTGCGGGATCTGAGTCATCAACGACGCCATGCGCGCGATGTTCCAGCCCTGCTCCAGGGTCTGGTTGACGCAGCCCCAGATCACGTCTTCCACTTCGGCCGGATCGACCTTGGTGTTACGGGTCAGCAGGCCGCTGATCAGGTTGGCCGACATGGTCTCGGCACGGGTGTTGCGATGCATGCCGCCTTTGGAGCGCCCCATCGGGGAACGGCCGAAGTCGACGATGACTGCATCTCTAGGATTCAGGCTCATAAATTCACTCTCGCTCTAGTCGTTGCGCGATCAACCAAAAAACTTCTGGCCATTGGCAGCCATTTCGCGAAGCTTGGCAGTCGGGGTGTACAGCGCGCCCAGATCGGCGTACTTGTCGGCCAGTGCCACGAATTCGGCCACACCGATGCTGTCGATGTAACGCAACGCACCACCACGGAACGGCGGGAAGCCGATGCCGTAGATCAGGCCCATATCGGCCTCGGCTGCGGTCTCGACGATGCCATCCTCCAGGCAGCGTACGGTTTCCAGACACAGCGGGATCATCATGAAGTTGATGATGTCTTCGTCGGTCACTTCACGCTGCTCGGTCACGATCGATTTGAGCAACTCATACGACTGAGGGTCGACGACCTTCTTCGGCTTGCCGCGCTTGTCCATTTCGTAGACATAGAAACCTTTGCCGTTCTTCTGGCCCAGGCGATCGGCCTCATACATCACGTCGACCGCGGTGCGGCCTTCGACCGCCATGCGATCCGGGAAGCCTTCGGCCATGACGTCGCGGCCATGGTGACCGGTGTCGATACCGACCACATCGGACAGGTACGCCGGACCCATGGGCCAGCCGAACTTCTCCATGACTTTGTCGATACGCACGAAGTCGACACCGAAGCCCAGCAGCTTGGAGAAACCACCGAAGTACGGGAACAGCACGCGGTTGACCAGGAAGCCCGGGCAATCGTTGACCACGACCGGGGTCTTGCCCATCTTCTTGGCGTAGGCAACGGTGGTGGCCACGGCCACTTCGCTGGACTTCTCGCCACGGATGACTTCAACCAACGGCATCATGTGCACCGGATTGAAGAAGTGCATGCCGACGAAGTTTTCCGGGCGCTTGAGGGCTTTGGCCAACAGGCTGATGGAAATGGTCGAGGTGTTGGAAGCGAGAATCGCATCTTCCTTGACCATGCCTTCCACTTCGGACAGTACGGCTTGCTTGACCTTGGGGTTCTCGACCACGGCTTCGACGACGATGTCGACGTTGCCGAAATCGCCATAGGACATGGTCGGACGAATCGCGTTGAGGGCTTCAGCCATCTTCGCGGCAGTCAGACGGCCTTTGGCAACCCGGTTACCGAGCAGCTTGGAGGCTTCGGCAAGGCCCATCTGGATGCCTTCTTCGCGGATATCCTTCATCAGGATCGGCGTGCCTTTGACAGCCGACTGATAAGCGATACCGCCACCCATGATGCCGGCGCCGAGCACGGCGGCCAGCTTCACGTCTTTGGCGATTTCGTCGTAGTGCTTGGCTTTCTTCTTCAGCTCCTGATCATTTAGGAACAGGCCGATCAGGCTGACGGCAACCGGGGTCTTGGCCAGCTTGACGAAGCCGGCGGCTTCCACTTCCAGCGCCTTGTCGCGACCGAAGTTGGCGGCCTTCTGAATGGTCTTGATCGCCTCGACCGGGGCCGGGTAATTCGGGCCAGCCTGGCCGGCAACGAAGCCCTTGGCGGTCTCGAAGCACATCATCTGCTCGATGGCGTTGAGCTTGAGCTTTTCCAGCTTGGGCTGGCGCTTGGCCTTGTAGTCCAGTTCGCCGGAGATGGCGCGCTTGACCAGATCCAGCGCTGCAGCTTGCAGCTTGTCTGCCGCCACTACGGCATCGACGGCTCCGACTTTCAGGGCGTCGTCGGCACGGTTTTCCTTGCCCGAGGCAATCCACTCGACCGCATTATCGGTACCGATAACCCGTGGCAGACGCACGGTGCCACCGAAGCCCGGGTAGATCCCCAGCTTGACTTCCGGCAGGCCGACTTTGGCGCTGTCGGCCATGACCCGGTAATCCGCGGCCAGACACATCTCAAAACCACCGCCCAGGGCGATGCCATTGATAGCGACTACTGTCGGCACAGCGAGGTCTTCAAAATCACTGAAGATCTTGTTGGCTTCGAGATTGCCAGCCACCAGCTCGGCGTCCGGCAGCTGGAAGTTGTCGACGAACTCGGTGATGTCGGCGCCGACGATGAATACGTCTTTGCCACTGGTGACAATCACGCCCTTGATCGAACCATCGGCCTTGATTGCATCGACCGACTGACGCAAATCGTTGAGGGTTAGACGGTTGAATTTGTTGACGGACTCACCCTTGAGGTCGAATTTCAATTCGACGATGCCACTCTCAAGAGCCTTAACCGTGATGGCTTTACCTTCGTAAATCATCAACTGATCTCCACGGTATGGAAGCTGAACAGTACACATCGGAGCCAACCAGCTGACTACCCCACGGCACAGCCGTTTCAGAGTAGCCCCTACGAGCCTGGCACACCCACCGACGCGATAATCGGACTGGATTGACGCCGCCTTTTTAAGCAAACGCTCAATTCATACGCCCGTTTGATTTGGGTGTGACCACCTTCAAGGAAAAGCTGCAGATTGTCAATTGGTCGCTCGCAGCTTGATGCGTCGACGGCCGCCTGGGCGCGCGCCGCGCTGCCAGACGATATTGTCATGAAGAAATTAGGCGATAAAAATCAGCTAAAATCGGACAAACTCCGGCTATAGTCCAGAAAATAGACCAAGCACACAGCGAACAAAATGGCCTTCCAGGTGATAGATTCGCCTCGATACGGGCCATCAGAGCCCATGAAAATAACGGCACCACCAACTGAATGGAAGCCACATCCCGCCGGACACCTAGAACCAGCCCATGCCGCCGCGCGCTCCCAAGCCAGATCCAGACGACATCGACTGCGCCTGGTTGCACCACCCGGCAAAGCCGCTGGACAACCTGCCGGCGCCAGCAGTCGCGCTCGAGCAGGCTGCGCCAGGTGCGACCTTTTAGGCTGGCACTGAACTATTGTGATTAACGAACCAAAGGAGGGGGGGGTGGCAAAACTCGGCCACGGGGACAGATGGCCCCACGAGCTTACGCAAAACCGCAGCGCCTGGAACGCCGCCCGCAAACCAGCCGGCAAATCGAGCAGGCGCTGCACAGTGACGCTATGGCGCTCGATTATTCACAAGCCCTGAGCCAGGGCCGCAGGACACCTGAGTCACTCGACTTTTCCGGCCTGCCTGGCCACATTTATAGCCCGATGCTTGCATCGGGTTTTCTTTCTCGATGGCCTGGCGGCCACTCAAGCACGCGCCAGCAAGAAACCGGCAATCTTCTCCAGCGCATCCGACTCTTCCCGCTCGCCCCAGTACAGCGCGATCATCTGCGCCGTGGCCTCGACCTTGAACACATCGACCGGCAGGCTGGCCAATTGCTCGGCCAGGGGCGCATCGTCGCACGGCTCCCGCCATCGATTCAGCCACTGGCCGGGTGCGGCCTGCCAGTAGCACCAGCAATCCTCATGCCCACGGCGCCGTGCCCGGTGATATTGCGGGCACTGGCCCGGCGGCTCGATGGCCAGCCAGTGCGGCCACTGCTCGCGCGACAACTGCATCGCCAAACCCATGCGCCGGGCTTGCAAACGCACATCCATCCGCCCACGCTGTCGCCGCGACGGCATCAGCATGGCCAGTGGGCTGAGTACAAAAGCCAGAAGCAGCAATATGATCCATACCGGCATACATTCATCTCGCAGGCAAAAGCCTGTCACTAGTGTTCAATGCGGCCATACTTACTCTCATCGGCAACCCTTAAAGGAATCACCCATGCCCTACCAGCATATTCTGGTCGCTGTCGACCTAACCGAAGAATGCGATCCAGTCATGCAGCGCGCACAGAAGCTGGCCTCGAGCACCCACGCCAAATTATCCGTGGTGCATGTAGTCGAACCCATGGCCATGGCGTTTGGCGGGGATGTCCCCATGGACCTGTCGATGCTGCAACAGCAGCAATTCGAACAGGCCCGCGAACGCCTGGACAGCTTCGCCGGAAAATACCCCGACTTGGGCGCCGATCGACGTCACCTGGCTTACGGCCAACCACGCCAGGAAATACACCGCCTGGCCGAGGAGCAAGGCTGTGACCTGATCATCGTCGGCAGCCATGGCCGTCATGGCCTGGCCCTACTGCTCGGCTCCACCGCCAATGACGTACTGCACGGCGCCCCCTGCGACGTGCTGGCCGTACGCCTGAAAAAAACCGAGTAGCGCGCCCCAGGCGGATGAGGCGCCAGGCCTCATTCGCCTGCGGATCACTCGAACATGTCGCCAGCGCTCATGACCAGCGGGCGAATCTTCTGCAACTGGGTTTCCAGCGAGTAGGTCATGCTCGACGACATGGAAAAGAAGGTCAGAAAGGCCTTGAGGTTCGAGTCGCCCTCACAGGTGTCGTGAATCCGCTGCCAGAACGCCTGATTGACCAGCTGCAACTGCTGGAACATGCGCACCAGGCCCTTGAGCTCCCAATCGGCAAGACGCCCTTCGCGGAAATTGAAATACTGCCGCGCCAGGTACAGCGAAACCGCGCGCAGGATGAACTCCTGATTATTGGCGAACGGCAGGTGATTCTGCGCCATCGGCTTGAGCTTGCCCAACACCGGACAGGCGCTGGTCGCCATGATCACCCCGAGCAGGGCACGCAGCCCCTCTTCCAGACCGACCTGTTTGGTGTATTCACGCTCTGGCGTGCGCACCCAGACTGCAACTTTCTTGAAGGCCGGCAGCCCCTGAAAATCCTCGATCACCTGATGCAGATCGACCGCTGCCGGGCAATGACTGAAGTCGTCCCTGCTCAGCGGGCAATTACTGCACCGCTGGTGATCCAGGCGTGTCCAGTTGGGCGCCGCTTGAGCCTGGGCGGGGTCATACACACGGTTCAGTTCGATCCTGTAACTGAACTCGTGATTATCGTCGAGAGTAATCCGGTACTCGATGGTCATGCATGTCTCCGCCAGACGGTTGAGGTTCTGTGTGGGAATAATCGGTACTGCGGCGCCGAGCTCAGAGGTTGTGAAAATACCGAGCGTCGTAGCGAGAGCGCGTCTCCTGGCGTTCGCGGCAAGCCGCGTTACGCGAAAAAGGGGCGTTTAGTGAGCTAAATGACCCTGTTATTCGCGTAACGCAACGCCAGCAGCGGGCATCAAGGGGCGGTCGCAGTAGGTGAGCGTTTTTTTCACAAGCTCTCAGCCTTCCAGTTCGGCCCAACGCTCCAGCAGCTTATCCAGTTCATGCTGCTGATGTTGCAAACGGGCCAGCACCTCGGCACTTTTTTCCGCGGACTGCTGGTAAAACGCCGGGGCACCGATCTGAGCCTCCAGCGCGGCTATTTCCACCTCCAGCGCATCGATCTGCGCGGGCAGCGCCTCAAGCTCGCGCTGCACCTTGTAGCTGAGCTTCTTCTTGGCCGCTGGCGCATTGGCCGCCGGCACACTGGCATCCGGCGCCGCCTCAGGCGCAGCTTCGACCACGGCGGACGCCAGTTCGGCCTTGCCGGCCTTGGTTTCGCCAACCCCGAGCAAGCGCGGCGAACCGCCCTGACGCAGCCAGTCCTGATAACCGCCTACGTATTCGCGAACCTTGCCCTCGCCTTCGAAGACCAGGGTGCTGGTCACCACGTTGTCGAGAAATGCCCGGTCGTGACTGACCATCAGCACGGTGCCCTTGAACGTCAACAGCACCTCTTCGAGCAACTCGAGGGTTTCCACGTCCAGGTCGTTGGTCGGTTCGTCCAGCACCAGCAGGTTGGCCGGCTTGCTGAACAGCTTGGCCAGCAACAGGCGCGCACGCTCGCCACCCGACAGCGCCTTGACCGGCGTGCGAGCACGTTGCGGACTGAACAGGAAGTCGCCCAGGTAGCTCAGCACATGGCGGTTTTGCCCATCGATCTCGATGAAGTCGCGGCCTTCGGCGACGTTGTCGATCACGGTCTTTTCCAGGTCGAGCTGATGACGCAACTGGTCGAAGTAGGCCACGTCGATGCGCGTACCTTCCTTGACGCTGCCGCTGCTCGGCTGCAGGCCACCGAGCATCAGCTTCAGCAAGGTGGTCTTGCCGGTACCGTTGGCGCCGAGCAGACCGATACGATCCTCGCGCTGCAGGACCATGGAGAAGTCCTTGACCAGGCATGGCCCGCCCGGATGGGCGAAGCTGACGTTATCCAGCACCATCACCTGTTTGCCGGATTTATCGGCGGTGTCCAGCTGGATATTGGCCTTACCAGTCCGCTCACGGCGCTCGCCGCGCTCGACCCGCAGGGCCTTCAAGGCCCGCACGCGCCCTTCGTTACGGGTACGCCGGGCCTTGATGCCCTGGCGAATCCACACTTCTTCCTGAGCCAGACGCTTGTCGAACAGCGCATTGGCCACTTCTTCGGCGGCCAGGGTGGCTTCCTTGTGCACCAGGAAGCTGGCGTAGTCGCCATTCCAGTCGATCAGACCGCCGCGATCCAGCTCGAGGATGCGCGTGGCCAGATTCTGCAGGAAGGAGCGGTCGTGGGTGATGAACAACACGGCGCCGTTGAAGCCCAGCAGCGCCTCTTCCAGCCAGGCGATGGCACCGATGTCCAGGTGGTTGGTCGGCTCGTCGAGCAACAGCAGATCCGGCTCGGAGACCAGCGCCTGGGCCAACAGCACCCGCCGCCGCCAGCCACCGGACAATTCGGCCAGGGTCTTGTCGGCCGGCAACTGCAAGCGACTCAAGGTGCTATCGACCAGTTGCTGCAGACGCCAACCATCACGGGCCTCGAGGTCATGCTGGACATGCATGAGCTTGTCCAGATCGGCTTCGGTGACGATGTTCTGGCTCAGGTGGTGATACTGCGCCAACAGTTCGCCGACACCATCCAGGCCCTGGGCAACCACATCGAAGACGGTCCGTTCGTCGGCGACCGGCAGCTCTTGCGGCAACTCGCCGATCTTCAACCCCGGCGCGCGCCAAACCGAGCCCTCATCGGGCTTCTGGTCGCCCTTGACCAGCTTCAACATGCTCGACTTGCCGGTGCCATTGCGGCCGATGATGCAGGCCCGCTCGCCACGGGCAATCTGCCAAGACACCTTGTCCAGCAGCGGCATGGCGCCGTAGGCCAGGGAAACATCGGTGAACTTAAGCAGGGTCATGGCACGCCTCGATAATACAGCGACTGATAAACAACAAGCAGGTAACGGCTGCGAAAGCGCAAGAAATGAACGACCATCTGCGCACTCCAGCCCTACTCTGCAACGGTTCATCACCGCAAAAAACTTGTCTGCCGACGCCCGCAGGCCCCGACAAAAACTGGGCGCGTATTCTAACCGAGATGGGCGCCGAGTTTGCGGGCAATTTTCATCGAGGTGCCAGTCGGCGGCGCCGCTTTCACCCGCCCCCGGCAAAAGACTAAGCTAGGTGTATCAAGCGCCGGTTCGGCGGCGCTTACTTATTTGCCTATCACGGAAGTGTCATGCGCGGTCGCCTGTTTCGCCTATTCTCCTGCTTAATCCTCTCTGCCGCGACAGCTGCAACGGCCCAAGCTGCCAGCCTGACCGAGCAGCGCCAGTACTATGACCAGGCCAAAGCCGCCTTGGCCAAAGGCGACAAAGGCCCTTACCAGCGCTATGCCAAGGTCCTGCGCGATTACCCGCTGGAACCTTACCTGGCGTATGAAGAACTGACCGCCCGACTCAAATGGGCCAGCAATGACGAGATCGAGAAATTTCTCGCCGAACATGGCGATCTGCCGCAAGCCAGCTGGATGAAACTGCGCTGGCTGCGCTGGCTGGCCGAGCGTGGCGAGTGGCAAACCTTCGTCAATCACTATGATCCTGCGCTGAATTTCACCGAACTGGATTGCCTGTACGGCCAATACCAACTGGGCAACGGTATGCTTGCCGAGGGCTTTGCCACCGCCGAGAAGCTCTGGCTGGTCGGCAAGTCGCAACCCAATGCCTGCGACCGCCTGTTCGAGCTATGGGCCGCCAAGGGCAAACTGACCGAAGAGATGCGCTGGAAGCGCACCAAGCTGGCAGCCGAAGCCCGCAACTATGGTCTGGCCAGCTACCTGATCAAGGGGCTGCCGACCCTGGGCATGCACGGCAAGCTGCTGCTGGAAGTGGCGCAGAAACCACAGATCCTCAGCCAAACCACTCGTTTCAGTCCCAACGATCAGGCCATGGCCGATGTCGTCGGGCTCGGCCTGCGCCGCCTGGCCCGGCAAGATCCGGAGAAGGCCCTCACGTTGCTGGAGGGCTATGCCCAGCGCATGAAGTTTTCCAGCGACGAAAAAGTCGCCATCGCCCGTGAAATCGGCCTGACCCTGGCAAAGCGCTTCGACGCTCGCGCACTCAAGGTGATGGCCCAGTACGACCCGCAACTACGCGACAACACCGTCAGCGAATGGCGGGCGCGCCTGCTGCTGCGCCTCGGCCGCTGGGACGAAGCGCACCGGCTGACCCGACAAATGCCTGACGAGCTGGGAAAGACCAACCGCTGGCGTTACTGGCAGGCGCGTAGCCTGCAGCTGGCCCAACCCAACAGCCAGGAACCGCAAGTGCTCTACCAGGGCCTGGCCAAGGAGCGCGACTTCTACGGCTTCATGGCCGCCGACCAGGTCAAGGCGCCCTACCAACTGAACAACACGCCGCTGCAACTTTCACCCAGAATCCTGCAGAAAGTGCGCAACGCCGCCGGCATTCGTCGCGCCATGGAATTCCACGAGCGCGGCCAGATCGTCGATGGCCGCCGCGAGTGGTATCACGTCAGCCGCCTGTTCAGTCGTGACGAATTGGTTGCCCAGGCCCGCCTGGCATATGACATGGAGTGGTACTTCCCGGCGATTCGCACCATCAGCCAGGCGCAGTACTGGGACGACCTGGACGTGCGTTTCCCCATGGCCCACCGCGAACCGCTGACCATCGAGTCGAAGAAACGCGGCCTGCACTCCAGCTGGGTATTCGCCATTACCCGCCAGGAAAGCGGCTTCATGGCCGATGCCAGGTCCCCGGTCGGCGCCATGGGCCTGATGCAGTTGATGCCGGCAACCGCCAAGGAGACCGCACGTAAATTCGGCATCCCCTTGAGCAACCCGAACAATACCCTGCTGCCGAATGTGAACATCCAACTCGGCGCCGCCTACCTGAGCCAGGTCTACGGGCAATTCAACGGCAACCGCGTGCTCGCCTCCGCCGCCTACAACGCCGGCCCCGGCCGTGTACGCCAGTGGTTGCGCGGCGCCGATCACCTGGCCTACGACGTCTGGATCGAGAACATCCCATTCGACGAAACCCGTCAGTATGTACAGAACGTGCTGTCTTATTCGGTGATCTACGGGCAGAAGCTCAACGCACCGCACCCACTGATCGCCTGGCACGAGCGTTATTTCGACGATCAGTAGGTGTAAGAGCTACAAGCTGCAGCGAGTCAGAGTAGGCGCTCAGGCATCCCATCACGCTTTTACTGACAGTTTGTAGTTTAAGGCTTATGACTGCCTGCTACTCCAACACCTCAACCGGCATGCCGATCTTCAGCTCACCAGCCCCCTGGTTGATCAGGTTCTGGCCGAAGTACAGCTCGCCATCACGGGCGCGGTAGGTCTTCAGCGTGGTCAGCGGTTCACGGTCGGCACTGCGCTCGCCGGTCAGCGGGTCCAGGGTCGTGAGGATGCAGCGCGTACAGCCCTTGGCCACGCGAAACTCGACGTCGCCGATACGGATCCGGCGCCAACTGTCTTCGGCGTAGGCGGCACCGCCCTCGACCACCAGGTTCGGCCGAAAACGCAGCATTTCCAACGGCCGACCGACCCGCGCCGACAAATCATCCAGCGAGGCCTGACCAATCAACAACAGGGGAAAACCGTCGGCGAAACCGACCTTCTGTTCCGTGCTGAGGTTACCCGCGATATACCGGGCACGCTCGGCGGGCACATGCACCAACCGGCAGGACTTGCCGATAAAGCGGCTCAACCACTCGGCCGCCTCATCGCCGGCGTCCGGCACATAGAGGCTGTCGCTCCAGATAAACACCCCGCGCAACGCTGCATCGGCAGCCGGCAAGGGCACCTCGAGCGCAGCAAAACCAGGCGCGCTCAGGGTCAGGCCTCCCGCGGCAGTAAGCCGCGCCAGCAATTGACTCATATGCGGCAGTGCCCGCTGGGTGAGAAAGCGCCCATTCTGTGCATCGACTACCATCCAGCGACGGTCACCGACCACGCCTAGGGCATCCAGCTGAATGTCAGTCCGCGGTTCGGCGATGGCGGACTTCAGTGGATAACGGTACAACCCGGAGAGACGTAACATGAGCCAGCTTCCCGTTCGGCAAAACGTCCTTATACGAGGAACCCGGCGCACTCACAAGCCTGCACTGGGTTTTGCCCTGACGGCCCTGCTGAGTGCCTGCAGCGGCAGTCCGCCCGACAACCTGGGCGTGCATGATGGGCACCTGACGCCCTGCCCGGAGTCGCCCAACTGCGTGAGCAGCCAGTCCCGTGACAAGGCGCATCGGATCGAACCGCTGCCGCTCAAGGGCAGCCCGAGCCAGACCCAGGCACTGCTGGTCAAGCTACTGGCCGACGAACCCCGCGTGCGCCTGATCGAGCAGGAGCCGAATTACTTACGCGCCGAATTCACCAGCCAGGTGCTGCGCTTCGTCGATGATGTTGAGTTTCTGATCGGCGAGCAGGTCGTCGACGTACGCTCGGCCTCACGCCTGGGTTACTCGGATCTGGGGGTCAACCGCCAGCGCATCGAGGATCTGCGCCAACGGCTCGGCGAGCAGCAGTAGGCCGGAACGCCGCCTGGACTGCGGCAATCCGCAAAACGTAGGGTCGCCGCAGCAAAAATGGCGGGCTGTCGCTTCGCTCCGAACGGAACGCCGCCCGAGCCGCCCTACGCGCCGGGTTCATCCAGCATCAAGCGTTCACGGATCACATCGACCAGTTTGTCCGGCTGGAACTTGGAGAGTAGGTTGTTGCAACCGACCTTCTTCACCATGGCCTCGTTGAAGCTGCCCGACAGCGAGGTATGCAGCACCACGTAGAGATCCTTCAGGCGCGGATCCTGACGGATTTCGGTGGTCAGGCGGTAGCCGTCCATCTCCGGCATTTCCGCGTCGGTGAACACCATCAACAGCTTGTCGGTCAGCACCTCGCCGGCATCAGCCCATTTCTTCAGCATGTTCAGGCCTTTCAGGCCATCGGTGGCCACATGCATCTTCAGGCCCAGCTGCGACAGGGTCTCGCGCAACTGGGCCAGGGCCACGCTGGAGTCGTCCACCAGCAGCACCTCACGCCCGCGCGCACGCTCCAGCAGCGGATCGGCCAGGCGGTCGCCGGAAATCTTGGCGTTGTAGGGCACGATCTCGGCCAACACCTTTTCCACGTCGATGATTTCCACCAACTGCTCTTCGACCTTGGTGATCGCCGTCAGGTAATGCTGACGCCCCGCGCCTCCGGGCGGCGGCAGAATGGATTCCCAGTTGAGGTTGAGAATGCGGTCGACGCCACCGACCAGGAAGGCCTGCACCGAGCGGTTGTACTCGGTGACGATGATGGTGCTGCGCTCATCCGGCACTATCGGGCGCATGCCGATGGCTTGCGACAGGTCGATGACCGGCAGGGTCTGACCGCGCAGACTGACCACTCCGCAAACGAAGCGATGGCGATGCGGCATCAGTGTCAGCTTGGGCATCTGCAGGACTTCCTGCACCTTGAACACATTGATCGCGAACAACTGCCGCCCAGCCAGGCGAAACATCAGGATTTCCAGGCGGTTCTCACCCACCAGTTGGGTGCGTTGATCCACCGAGTCGAGAATGCCAGCCATTGCGCGCTCCAAATTGTTTTGATCGAATCCAGTTACAGCAAGGGTATCGGCCAGGAGCGACAGTGCTGAAGCCGACCAGGCGCCATCTTGCACGAGCCGGCGTAACGGTACCAGCCAAGTGCTATCTGCATCACTCGCGCAACAGCGGCGAATCCACCGGCAAATGTACCCGCAATGCATGATCCCGCGCGGAAAAACGCAGTCGTCGGCTTTCCAGCGGTTCGCCATCCAGATTCACATCCAGGCCTTCCGGTGCCTCGATCTCTATCCAGGGCAAGCGTGCGCTGAGTGCGACGCTTTGCAAGCCGTTGATCCCGCCGGATAACAAGGTGCCCAAGGTGCCGACCACGTCCTCCGCGGCCGGCACTATGCAGACATCCAGCAGGCCGTCATTAACGCGCGCATGCGGACAAAGTAGGTGCCCCCCGCCGGCCTGTCGCCCATTGCCAATGCCCATGGCAATGAACTCGCCCTCCCAGAGGAAGTCCGGCCCGCTGAAGCGGCCAAAGGCCGAGCGCACCTCGGCAAAGCGGGTCAGACCGGTGAGAAAGTAGGCCGCGCCGCCGAGCAGGCGCTTGAGGTCTTCGGAGGTGTTGGCGGTGACATGGGAGCCGAAGCCGCCCGTGGCCATATTGAGAAAAAGCCGACCATCGACCTCTCCCAGGTCGATCGGCTGCGCCGGCGTATCCAGCAACGCCAGGGCCTCGAGCGGAGTCAATGGCAGCCCCGCGGCATTGGCGAAGTCGTTGGCGGTACCGAGCGGCAACAGCACCAGGCTGGCCTCGGTTTGCGCCAGCGCCATCGCTTCGGCCACCTCGCGCAACAGGCCGTCACCACCTCCGGCGATCAGGGTCGGATAGCCGGCCTGCAGCGCCTCGTTGACCAGCCGACGGGCGTCACCCGCCTCCCAGGTGACCCGCACGTCCAGCCGCCAGCCATCCTCACGACGCGCCGCCACCGCGGCGCGTACCTCTTCATTGCCGGCTTGCTTGCCATGCAGGATCAACAATGCCTTGCGTTCGCTCATAACCTGCGCCTTGCACCTAATCGGATCAAGACCTTATAGACAACGAAAAACCTGCACAGGTGCAGTAGCTCTCTGACACTTTGAAAATATCGCGTGCATTAGCGACACGGCCGTAGCAGGCGATAGTCTTTTCACAACTCACCCAGAGCAGCATCATTCGCCCGGCTCCGGATCGACCTGCAGCGGCTGGCAGAGTGGCAGCCAGACGGTGAACGCGGCGCCCTTGCCAAGTTCGCTCTCGACCTCCAGGCGACCATGGTGTTTGGTCACGATGCTGTAAGACACCGACAGGCCAAGACCGGTGCCTTGCCCGACCGGCTTGGTGGTGAAGAACGGATCGAACAAGCGGGTCAGATTCTCCGGTGCAATACCACTGCCACTGTCGCGCACCCGCACGAACACCCAATCATCCTGGGCGCCGGTTTCCAGCCAGATAGTGCCCTGCCCCTCGATGGCATGGGCGGCATTGATGATCAGGTTCATGAACACCTGATTGAGCTGCGAGCCAAGGCATTGCACGGGCTGCAATTCGCCGTAGTTCTTGACCACTTCGGCCTTGAACTTGATCTCGTTCCAGATCACGTTGAGCGTGCTGTCGAGGCCCTTGTGCAAATCGGCCTCCTGCCAGTCGCCCGAGTCGATATGGGAGAAATCGCGCAGGTCCTGGACGATCTGCTTGACCCGCTCCAGGCCCTGGCGCGACTCACGCACTAGATCGGCCATGTCGCCGCGCAGAAAATCGTAATCCAGCGCCTGATTGGCCTGCTCCAGTTGCGCGCGCAAGGTCGCATCCTGGTGTTCGGCTGCCAGCGCCTGGTAGCTCTCGATCAGGCGAAACAGGTCACCGACATAACGCTCCAGACTGCTGAAGTTGGAATAGACGTAACCCACCGGGTTGTTGATCTCGTGGGCAACGCCGGCGGCCAGTTGGCCGATCGCCGCCATTTTCTCCGACTGCAGCAGTTGCGCCTGGGTATCCTCGAGCTTGCAAATCAGGCGTGCCTGCTCGCTCTGTTCCGCACGCAGCAGTTGATTGAGCTGCTCCAGCTGCAGGTGCTGGGCCGCGGTTTCGGTGGCATCGGAGATGGTCAGGCAGACATATTTGACGGTACCCGTGGCTTCCACCATCGGCGAGAAAGTGCAATTCTGGTACATCATTTCGGTCGAGCCGGTGATCGGCCGGCTGCCGGAGAAACTGAACAGGTGCGGACGTTGCTGCCAGGAGGTGAACGCCAGATTGTGCAAGGCGAACACCCCGTCGACTTTCTTCTGCACCCACAGCTGTGGCAATTCCGGAAACAGATCGAACAGCGGCCGCCCCCTGACCTCATCGCTGTCCTTGCCACTGTGGATCGCCATGAAATCGTTCCAGAATGCCACCCGATACTGGCTATCGAGCAACACTACGCCGAGGTTGATGCTCTGCAGCACCGCCACCAACTCTGCGGGCAATACTTCTCCTGGTGCAGACGTCATCTTGCATCCTTAATTCCGATGATCCGAGCTAGATATCACTCAGCAACTGATCGATCACTTCGATTACGGTGACCACCGTATCTTCGGTGATGCACACCAGCAGATCACAATAGAAGCTGTGGGTCGCCACTTCGAAATGGATCTCCAGCACCAGCGCCTGATGACCACGCAACTCCTCGGCGCCGAGCACCTCCTGCAGCGAACGCCCACGCGATAGCAGCGAGGGCGAACCGTAATTCACCTTGATATCGACCTGCTGCGCCAGACCATTGATACAGGCACCGGTAAGGATATTGGTGACATCCAGCATCAGCTCATCCTGGATGCTGTGTTTTTCCACGCCTTCATAGCCCATCAAGTCGGCCAATTGATCGGCACCATTCTCGCCGAAGCAGACCATCACCTCGCCGCGCAGGCGACCGAGAAAAGATTGACGAGTGATGATGGCCGGCTGACTGGCGATCATCAGCTGACTCAGCAGGCCGGTGTTGGTCACGTCCACGGCATGGATGCGGGGGACTGACAGGGTGACGAAGGTTTCGGTCAAGCGGGCCAGGCGGTCAGCCCCCAGGCCCATGGCCACGTTCATCAGTTCCTGCAAGGCATCGCGCTGTTCTTCACTAAGGTTTGCCAGTTGGCTGCTCATCTAGATCAGCCCTACTTCATGCAACGCCGCCTGCATGGCCTCGGGAGTAATCGGTTTTTTGACGAAGGCCGCCGCTCCCAGATCGCGCACCCGCTGCTGGGCTTGAGGCTGGATATCCGCGCTGATGACGATGACCACGGCATTGGCATCTTCGCGCTTGAGTTGCTCCAGGGTACGAAAACCGTCCATCACCGGCATGGTCAGATCGAGAAAGATCACCTCGGCATGGCCCGCATGGAATGCCGCCAATGCTTCCTCACCGTTGGTGGCCTGGGTCACGACCGCCTGCAAATCCGCCGGCAGGGCTTTCAGTACCAGTTTTCGTGACATGGCCGAATCATCGACTATCAGTATTTTCAAGCGAGCGTTCCCCTGCTTCTTCTTATGATTCTTATGGCTTCGCGTGCGACGCGTGACAGCCGACAGGCTACAATCCGACGACAGGAGCACCCTATCACGGTTGCTCCTTCAACCTTAGCCGAGCCCCTGATTTTTTACCATGCAGGACGCTCGGCATGCCAACCACGGCGGCCATGCGAGCCACGCGCATCGAAGCTAACGGATTTACGCCGGGTAGCCGGTGATCGCGCGAATGCGCAGATACAACGGCTTGAGCTGCTTGTACATACGCAAGTAGACCTCGCGATACAGCTGCTGGTAGATACGTTGCGCCGCCGGGTTGGGCTGGAACACCTGGCCGACCCGGGTCATGGCCGCGATGGCGCTGGGGAAATCCGGGTGCAGGCCGAGGCCCACTGCACAATCGATGGCCGCCCCCAGGCCGGAGGTTTCGTAGACATGCGGGCGCTCGGCCGGCAGGCCGAAGATATCGGCGGTCAACTGCATGGCCGCATCGCTCTGCGAGCCACCACCGGAGACGCGCAGGCGGGTAATCTTCGTCCCCGAGCGCTTCTCGATCCGCTCCTTGCCCTGGCGCAGGGCATAGGCCAGGCCTTCGAGAATGGCGCGATAAATATGCGCACGGGTGTGCACATCGCCAAAGCCGATGATCGAGCCCTTGGCCTCCAGCCCTGGTTCACGAATACCCGGTGACCAGTAGGGTTGCAGCATCAGGCCCATGCAGCCAGCTGGCACGGCGTTGACCAGTTCGTCGAACAGCGCCTCGGGCTCGACACCCAACTCCTTGGCCCGTTGCATTTCGCGCTGGCCGAACTGCTGCTTGAACCAGCTGACCATCCAGAAGCCGCGGTAGATCATCACCTCGGTATTGAAGTGCGCGGGCAGCGCCGCGGGGTATGGCGGGATCAACCGGATGGTTTCCAGGTAGCTGCGCCGGGTCGTGTTGATGGTCGCGGTGGTGCCATAGGACAGGCAGGCAATATGCGGCTCCAGCACACCCGCGCCGAGCACTTCACAGGCCTTGTCGGCGCCGGCGGCGATCAATGGCAGACCTTCGGGAATTCCGGTATGGCGACTGGCCGCGGCGCTGATGCTGCCGAGCCGTTCGCCCGGCGTGTAGAGCTCCGGCAACTGCTCGCGGCGCACCGCTATGGCCTGCCATTTCCAGTCGCGCGGCGCGGCCCATTGCAGGCGCTTGTAGTCGAACGGCAGGTAGCCGACACAGCAGGCCAGCGAATCGACGAAGCGCCCGCACAGGCGATGGCTGAGGAACCCGGAGAGCAGCAGGACTTTATCGGTTTGCGCGCAGATCTCCGGCTGGTTCTGCGCGACCCAGTTGACCTCGGCCTGGGCGCGAAAATGATCGACCGCCGATTGCGCGCCGATCAGCTTGAACAACCAGCCCCAGGGCCCCTTGATCCTTTCGCGCACCTCGGCCTGACGCTGATCGAGCCAGAGGATCGCCGGGCGTAGCGGCTGGCCCAACGCATCGACATGGATCAGCGTGCCGCGCTGGGTGGTCAGCGCCACGCCCTTGATCAGGCTTCGGTCGATATCCACCGCCGCCCACAGCCGCTGGCAGGCCTCGCCGAGGCTGGTCCAGTAATACTCCGGATCCTGCTCGGCCCAACCAGGCTGAGTGGAGTAGTAGGCCTCGAGCTCCACCTTGCCCTTGCCGAGCAGGTTGCCCTGCAGGTCGAACAACAGCGCACGCACGCTCTGGGTGCCGTTATCGATGGCCAGCAGGTAGCTTTTTTCGCTCAAGGCAGGGTCCTTATAGTTAGTCGAACTCGCGTAGGCTGTAATAGCACCGCCAGAGTTCAAGGTAGTCACGCTCTTCGCTGTCCCAGCGCTCATCGTCCCAGCCCAGACGCGCCTGGCACAGCGCACGGATGCGCGGCAGCTCGGCCCGCGCGCCGCCCGTCAGGAGCAAACCAAGTCGGGTGCGACGCAGCAGCAGATCGTCCAGGTGCAGCACCAGCTCGTTCTGCGCCGCCCAGGCCAGTTCCACCCAGAGCGTGTCGCTGCCGGCTACCCGCTCGCTGCCCACCTCATCGAGCAACGCCAGCAACTCAGGCAGCTCGCGGCCATGGCGGCCGGCCAGACGTCGTTGCTGGGCAGGGCTCAGGCTCGGCATGGGCGCTGGCGTGCAAGGCTGGAAGGTCGCCGCGCCCTGGTCGTCCAGTGCCCGGCCGAGCATCTCGGCGCAGGCCCGCAGCACTTCCAGGGCCAGCAGGCGGAAGGTGGTCAGCTTGCCGCCGGCCAGGGTCACGCAACCGGGCTCGCTCCACAGCGCATGCTCGCGCGTCTCGTCCGAGGGTTTACGTCCTGCGGCGCCGTCGCTGACCACCGGCCGCACCCCGGCCCAGGTCGACAGCACATCGCTGGCCGTGATTGCCGCAGCGGGAAACTGCTGGGCGCAGGCGGCCAGCAGATACTGCACCTCATCGCTGCTGATCCGCGCCTCCTGATCCAGTGACTCCCGGTGATCGAGATCGGTGGTGCCGACCACAGTCGCGCCTTCCCAGGGGAAGACGAACACCGGACGCCGGTCCGCGCCGTGCATGAAGCTAAAGGCATGCGCCACCGGCAGACGCCAGGCCGGCAGCAGCAGATGGCTGCCACGCAACGGCCGCACATGCTCGCTGCCGGGCGTTACGCGTAACCGATCCGTCCAGGCCCCGGTGGCCTGGGCCACGACCCGGCTGCGAAAGGTGAAACGCCGACCGCTTTCACGATCCTCGCCGAGCAGACCGACCACTCGACCGTTGTCGCGCAGCAACTCGACAACCTTGACCCCGTTGAGCGCCTCGCCACCGTCGCCACGGGCCTCACCCAGCACGCGCATGACCAGCCGGGCGTCATCGGTCACCGCATCGAAGAAGCGCGTGCCGCCGAGCAGGCCGTCTTGCTTGAGGCCCGGCGCCAGATAGCGCAGCGCCTGCAGCGGGTAGTACAGATGATTGCGCTTGCCAGCCAGGGCGTCGTACAGCGCCAGCAGTCCGCCGAACACTTTCGGTCCAGGAAACTGTCCCTGGTAATGCGCCATCACGAAACTCAGCGGCTCGACCAGGCCGGGAGCTTCCTGCAACAGGCGCTGGCGCTCGCGCACCGAGTCGCGGGTCAGGCCGAGCTGGCCCTTGGCGATATAGCGCAGGCCGCCATGGACCATCTTCGACGAGCGACTGGAGGTGCCCCAGGCGAAATCGCGCTGCTCCAGCAGCAGGCAGGTCCAGCCGCGCCGCGCCGCCTCGCGCAGGATTCCGGCGCCGCTGATGCCGCCACCGATGACGATCAGGTCCCAGCCGCGCGCGGCCAGTTCGGGCAACGCGCTCTCGCGCCAGGCGGCGTTCCAGGTAGGCGTACTCATGGCTCGAGCAGCACGCCGGGAGCCAGGCGCTGCTGCGGGTCAAAGTGCGCGGACAAGGCCTTGAGCGCCGCCATGCCCAGCTCGCCCTTCTCCACAGCCAGATAGGGCGCGTGGTCGCGACCGACGCCATGCTGGTGACTGATGGTGCCGCCGTTGTCGACGATGGTCTGGCTGGCGGCGTGCTTGAGCTTTTGCCAGCGCGCCATGGCCTGCTCGTAGCTGTTACCGGGGCGGAATACGTAGGTGGTGTAAATGCTCGATCCCTCGCCGTAAACGTGGGACAGATGGGTGAACACATGCACCTGCTCGCCCTCTTCACTCAAGCCATTGCGCAGGCTGGCCTCGACCTTGTTCAGCAGGCTGTCGACATTGCTCCAGTCGGTGGCGGTCTCCAAGGTGTCCACAGCATAGCCGGCACTCCACAGGCCATGGCGCAGGTAGGGGAAGCGAAAGCGGTTCTCCGCCCACTTCTTGCCTAGCAGGGTGCCGCTGAACACGCCGCCGAAGCGCTTGAGCAATGTCTTCGCCTGTCGCAACGAGGCGGCGTTCTGCACCCGGCTGCCGGTGACGCCGAAGGTCAGCATGCACTTGCCGTCGCGGGCGCCGCGCAGGGCCAGGTATTTTTCCAGCCAGGCGATCTGTTGCGGATGACCGGCCAGCGCCAGCTGGGTCCTGGTTTCGCTGGCATTGGACAGGCGCAGCATGGACAGCGGCACGCGTGCCTGGGCCAGGTTGCGGATACCGGCCGCTGCCTGCTGCCAGGTGGGCAAGAACACCGCGTAGAAGTGCTCCTGCTCGGCCAGGCGACTGATGCGCACCTTGACCTCGGAAATGATGCCGAAGCGCCCTTCCGAGCCCAGCAGCACCTCACGCAGGTCGGGACCGGCGGCCGACGCCGGGAAGCTTGGAAGCTCCAGGGTGCCGGCGAAGGTCTCGACCTTGCCGCCGGCGAACAGCTGTTCGATCCGCCCGTACCGCAGCGACTGCTGGCCACTGGAACGGCTGGCCACCCAGCCGCCGAGAGTCGACAGTTCCCAGGACTGGGGGAAGTGACCGAGGGTGTAGCCACGGGCGCGCAGCTGACTTTCCACCTGCGGGCCATTGGCGCCGGGACCGAAGGTGGCGATCAGGCTGTCCTCATCGATCTCGATCAGCTTGCCCATGCGTTCCAGCGACAGGGTCAGCACCGGCCTTTGACTAACTTGCGGGTTGATATGCCCGGCCACCGAAGTGCCGCCACCGTAGGCAATCACGATCGAATCGTGCTGGCTGGCCCAGGCCAGCAACTGGCGAATCTGCGCGGCGCTTTCCGGGTAGGCGACGCCATCGGGGAACACACCGAACTCGCCGGAGCGCATCGCCAGCCAGTCCGCCAGGCTCTGGCCACGGGCGTGGCGCACCCGCTCCTCGGCATCCTGGCTGATCAGCGGGTGGGCCGGCAAACGCGAGGCCGGCACCTTGGCCAAGACCTGCTCCAGGCTGGCATCCGCCAACACCTGGCCCGGGCCGATCAGGTCGGCGAGAAAGACCTCGCCATGGCTCGGCAATTCCACCACTGTTGCCTCATCGCCCCAGCCGTTCCAACGTCGCATCTGCCTCTCCCATTGGATATTTCGGTCGCCATCATTGGCTGCCTATACTAGCCAGCCGCAGCGCGGCGTCACTGTCGGATCGGGACAGGCGCTGTCGCCAATCAAGCCATTGCGAATAAGACTCTTATGCAGAATCTCGGCTACACCTCGGTTCCCGCCCTGCTCAAGTACCTGCGCCACGCCGAACAGCTGGGCCTGGATATCGCCCAGGCGCTGGCGACTTCGGGCGTAGAGGCCGACGATCTCGCGGACAACGGCAAGCGCATTGCCGGTGCAGTCCACCAACGTCTGCTCCAGCACCTGATCGAGGTCTCCGGCGACCCGCTGTTCGGCCTGCATTGTGCGCGTTTCGTGCAGCCGGGTTCCTGGAGTGTGCTCGGCTACATCGCCATGAATTGCGCCACCCTCGGCGAGGCCATGAACCGGATCGTGCCCTATGAAAAACTGGTGGGCGATATGGGCGTCAGCCGGATCGAGGCGAGCGCCGATCACGTCAAGTTGATCTGGAGCTGCCGCCACGAGAGCGCGCCGATCCGCCGGCATATGGTCGAGGAGGTACTGGCGTCCTGGCTGCTCTATGCCCGCTGGATCGCCGACATGCAGCATTCACCGCAGGAGGTCTGGTTCGAGCACGCCTTGCCCGAGGGCGTGGACAGCGCCGAGTACAGCGCGGTATTCGGCTGCCCGGTGCGCTTCGAGCAGCCCTGCAGCGCCCTGCTCGTCCCGCTGGACTACCTCGGCATGCCGCTACGCCAGGCCGACGCCAACCTGCTGCGCACCCTGGAAGAACATGCCCTGGCCGTGATGGCCGGCCTGGATGACGACGAAGCGCTGCCGCAGCGGGTCAAGAACGCCCTGCGCCTGCAGCTCAAGGACGGCCTGCCGCGCAAGGAACGGGTGGCGGAACAATTCGACATGACGCTGCGCACCCTGCAGCGTCATCTGCAGCAGGCCGGCACCAGCTATCAGCAGATCCTTGACCAACTGCGCCAGGAGCTGGCCGCGCACTACCTGCTGCACAGCGAGCTGGCGATCCAGGACATCGCCAGTTGCCTGGGCTTCACCGAGTCGCGCTCCTTCCACCGCAGTTTCAAGGGCTGGACCGGCCAGACCCCGGGGCAGTTCCGCGAGAACCAGCGCCAGGCGTAGAACCCGTAGGGCGGGTGGAACCCGCCGAATCGGATACGGGTGACCGCGCTGCGGGTTGCGGCCGCCCTACCCGAGGATTTCGCTCAGCGGGATAAAGCGCAGGCTGTCGCCCTCGGCCAAGGTCGTGCCTTCCAGCACCTCGGCCAGCCCCTCGGCCCAGGCGGCACTGCGCAATACGCCGGAACTCTGGTTGGGGTGCAGCACCACCCGGCCATTTTCCAGACGCGCGCGCAGGTACTCGCGGCGCTTGCCCGGCTTGCTCCAGGTGAAACCGGCCGGCATCGCGAAACCCAGCGGTTCGACCCGCTGCACACCCATGCGCCGCAGCAGATAGGGCCGCGCCAGCAGACCGAAGGTCACCAGGGTCGAGCCTGGATTGCCCGGCAGGCCGATCACCGGCACGCCACGGAACTGCCCGCAGGTCAGCGGCTTGCCCGGCTTGATCGCCAGCTTCCACAGCGCCAGCTCGCCCTCTTCGCGCAGCGCCACACCGAGAAAATCCGCCTCGCCCACCGACACCCCGCCGGTGGACAGGATCAGGTCGACATCGCTTAGCGCCGCCAAGGCCGCCCGGGTCAGTTCCAGGTCGTCGGCGAGGATCCCGCCATCCACCACCGCGCAGCCGAGGCGCTGCAGCCAGGCCATCAGCAGACGGCGATTGCTGTTGTAGATCTGTCCCGGCCCCAGCGGCAGGCCCGGCTCGACCAGCTCGTCGCCGGTGGACAGCACCGCCACCCGCAGACGTCGACGCACGCTCAGCTTGGCGATCCCCAGCGAGGCCGCCAGGCCCAGTTCGATCGGACCCAGGCGCGTTCCCGCCGGCAACAGGTGGTCGCCGACACGGGTTTCCTGGCCCTGCTGGCGGACGTTCTGCGCGAGCCGCAGCGGCTCGCTGAAACGCACCCGGCCATCCGCTTCGACCACGACGTTTTCCTGCATTTCCACCGTATCGGCGCCGGCCGGCAGCGGCGCGCCAGTGAAGATCCGCGCGCAACTGCCGGGTTGCAGCGGCGACGGCGCGCTGCCGGCCTGGATGCGCTGGCTGACCGTCAACGGCTCGCCCGTCCAATCGGCCAGGCACAGGGCGTAACCGTCCATCGCGCTATTGGCCCAGGGCGGCAAGTCCAGCCCGGCAATCAGCGGCTCGGCCAGCACCCGGCCGTCGGCATCGGCCAGGGCAACCTGTTCGTGCTCACCGATCGGCATCGTCTCGGCCAGGGCCAGCAGACGCTGCAGCGCGGCCTCGACCGGCAGCAGGCCGGATTGCTCGCCGCCGCTCATCCGCGGCTCTCGCAGGCGGCCGCCTGCTTCAGGTGAGCGACGAAGTTGCAGGGGCCATGGCGAGCATCCAGCTGCTCGCCGAGAATGCCATCCCAGGCAGTGCGACAGGCGTTGGTCGAACCCGGCAGGCAGCACACCAGGGTGCCGTTGGCCAGGCCGGCCAGTGCGCGCGACTGGATGGTCGAGGTGCCGATATCGGCCACGGAAATCTGCCGGAACAGCTCGCCGAAACCGTCGACCTGCTTGTCCAGCAGACAGGCCACGGCTTCGGGGGTGCTGTCGCGGCCGGTGAAGCCGGTGCCGCCGGTGATCAGCACCACCTGCACCTGATCCTCGGCGATCCAGGTCGCGACCTGGGCGCGGATCTTGTACAAATCGTCCTTGAGCAACACCCGCGCCGCCAGGGCATGCCCAGCCGCCTGCAGACGGTCGACGAACAGCTGACCGGAGGTGTCGGTTGCCTGAGTACGCGTATCGCTGACAGTCAGCACGGCAATATTCAACGGCACGAACTGTGCCTCGGCCTTGTGGTTCATGACAGGCTTCCAGTTGTCTGAGAGAGTGCGCGATGTTATATCACAGGCCCACCCCTGGAGGCTCTACCATGCCCGCTCCCCCTGTTCTGCCGAGTTGTTCCGTACTGCTGTTGTGCGGCGGACGCGGACAACGCATGGGCGGCCGCGACAAGGGCTTGATCGAGTGGCGGGGCCGCCCGCTGGTCGCCTGGCTGCATGACCTGGTGCGACCGCTCAGCGACGACCTGATCATCTCCTGCAACCGCAACGGCGAACGCTACAGGGCCTTTGCCGACCGCCTGATCAGCGACGACGACGAGCACTTCCAGGGCCCGCTGGCCGGCATCCGCGCGGGCCTGCAGGCGGCCCGTCACGACTATTTGCTGGTGCTGCCGTGCGATACGCCCCTGCTCGACCGCGCCTTGCTCGAGGCGTTACTGGGCAAGGCCGGCAGCCGACCGGTCATGCTGCGTCAAGGAGACTTCTGGGAGCCCTTGTTCAGCCTGATTCCCAAAGCCCTGGACAGCACACTCGAAGAGGCATGGCTGGCCGGTGAACGCAGCCCGCAACGCTGGCTATGCCGGCATGATCCCGTTGCAGTCGATTGCCTACCCAACGACCCACGCCTGGCCAACCTGAACACCCCGGAACTGCTCGCGCAGGTTGCGAATAAGCGCTGAGCACTGAACTTGGCCGCCAATTTCCCGTCTGAGACAAAGTACACAGCCCCTATAATCACAAGGAAACACGTCATGACTCAGCGGACTCTTCCCGCATGCCTGCTCGCCCTGGGCCTAGCCGCACTAGCAGGTTGCGCATCACCATCGGTCATCACCCTGAACGATGGCCGTGAAATCCAGGCCGTCGACACCCCGGCGTTCGATGACGAGTCGGGCTTCTACGAATTCGAACAACTCGACGGTAACCGCGCCAAGGTCAACAAGGATCAGGTGCGCACCATCGAGGAGCTGTAAGCACAACCTACGCTTGCCCCCAATGCGTGGGCCTTGAGTGCAGGCGGCCGGCCGAAAAGATTGCTGGAACGGCGTTTCCGCTCGAAAAAAATATCGGCCTAAGCCCTTGTGCAACAAAACTTTTTCAGTACAATTCGAATTATTCGGAGTGTAGCGCAGCTCGGTAGCGCGTCTCGTTCGGGACGAGAAGGTCGCAGGTTCGAATCCTGTCTCTCCGACCAATTCCCAGTTTCAACCTGCCTCGTGCATGTACTGAAACAAGCAAAACCAAGCCCGCCTCGTGCGGGCTTTGTTTTGCCCTTCGAATGCACCACCGCTCATAAAAAAACGCACCCCAGCAGACCCGGCGTGCGTTTTTATTTGCTCAACCCAGGCATCCAGGCCTGGCGCCTCACCCGCTCAGGCAAGGCTTTGAAACGCATGCAGTAGCGCCTTGCTCAAGTCCACCGTGGAAAACTTGGTGAGCACATCGTTGGCACCTACCGAACGGGCCTTTTCGGTGTTCATGGTGCTGTCCAGCGAGGTGTGCAGCAGCACATAGGTCCGGCCGATATCGCTGCGCTGACGGATTTCCCGGACCAGGCTGTAACCGTCCATCTCCGGCATTTCGATATCCGAGACCAGGACTTCGATCGGCAGGCCGGCCTGGTGCTGGGTGAGCAACAGGTCCAGCGCACTGGCGGCGCTTCTCACCGCCTGGCACTCCAGATCGAGCTTGCGCAACGTGACCAGCGTCTGCTGCAAGGCCACGTGGGAGTCGTCCACCACCAGGACGCGACGACCGCGCAGCAGGTTGCGCTCGGTCTCCGTGAGCAACTGCTCATCGACCTCCTCCGGGAGCGCGGGAGCGATCTCATGCAGAACCTTCTCGATGTCGAGAATCTGCACGATGGCGCCATCGATCTGGGTCACCCCGGTGATAAAGGCTCTCGCCCCGGTGCCGGCCGGCGGCGGACGCACGTCGCTGGTGGAGCACTGAACGATGCGCTCGACACTTTGCACATGCAGTCCCTGCCGCGAACGGCTCAGTTCGGTGACGATCAGACAGCCATCCCGGCTGTCGGTCTCGCCACGCTCGCCAATTGCCCGCGCCAGATCGACCACGATCAAGGATGCACCGCGCAGACTCGCCACGCCGCGCACGTGGGGGTGACGATTGGGCAGCTTGGTCAAAGCCGGACAAGGCACGATTTCCTTGACCTTGAGCAGGTTGATGCCCAGCAACCGGCCACTGTGCAAACGGAACAACAGCAGCGATAACGCATCTCCCAGCACCACACTCATCAACCACCCTCCGCTTCGAATTCAGACCCGAACATGCTCAAAGCCTAACAGTCGGGCCTGATCCACCCGATAAAAAGATCACCTGGCTACCTATCCGGGTCAGCGATTGCCTCATGGCAACGAGAAAGATTCCGCCGAGCCCAGTCGTGTTCACCCAAGGCAAACGAATCGTTTCTTGTAGCCCGGATTGCATCCGGCTTAGGCGCAGGGCCCAGCTACAAACCGGCCGAGGCGCGCAGCAAAGTGCGTGATCAGGACAAGTTGAACCCTTATCGACCGGGAGCGCCGAAACTAAATACTCAGAGGCTGTGAAAATATCGAGCGCCGTCGCGACAGCGTCTTCAGGCGTTCGCTATAGCCGGGAGTTTTTCACAACCGCTCAACGCAAGAACTCCACAATCTGCTCGGCCTCGAACGGCCAGTTGAGCTCGGCGCCGGTATCGCAACGACGCAACACGGGGATGCGCAGGGCATAGCGCTCGACCCAGTCTTCGCGCTCGACGATATCGATCAGTTCGACCAGCAAACCATGTTCGACGAAAGGCATCAGCATCGCCTCGGCCACATCACATAGATGACAGCCAAGGGTGCCGAACAATTGGCATTCAGGGAGCATCCACAGGTCTCCATAAAGGGACTTGCAGTCTAGCACCGGGACTTGCAGCCTAGCACCGGGGACTTGCAGTCCTAGCACCGAGCCCTGCGGGCATGAGCTTGCGGCACCGGCAGATCCCTTGTCAGGGGTGTGAAAAAGACCGCCGCCAGGCATTCGCGACAAGAGCCCGTGCAACGCTCCACTCGCAGCTCAGCGACAACCCGCCGGCTTCTATGCCGCACCGACGAACCGTGCGGCACTGCCTCGGGTAGGGCGGCCTCGGAGCGTAGCGACAGCCCGCAGGCTTTTGTGCCGCGCCGGCGAACCATGGTGCACGGCGCGCGTTTGCAGACGGTCACAGTAGGTGAGGTTTTTCCCCAAGTTCTCAGGCGGAAGCCGGCCCCGCAGCAGGGTCGAGCAAGCCTTGCAGACCATCGAGCAAGCGACGGTTAAGCAGTTCTGCCTTGTCCAGACGTGCCAGGTCGAGACGAGGGTCCAGGGCAAAACCGCCCTTGAGCAGTTCCTGCAGACCGCTGCGGCCGTTCTCAAGCAGGTCGTCGACGTTGCGCAACGCCTCGAACAGGCCCTTGGCATAATCGATCAGCGACGGGTTGACCGCACTGGCCGCCTGACCGCCCTGCTCGGCCACGGTGCTGTAGGCGTCGGTGGCCTGGCGCACGCTGCTCTGGGTCAGGCGCAGGGACATCGAAGCCAGTTGTTCGCCGTCCAGCTCCAGGGCCATGGCGCGATCGAAAGCGCCCTCCAGGTCGCCGGCATAGAACTTGTCGGCAAGGTCCTGCACCTGACCGAAAAGCTTGTCCAGGGCCGCGCGCTCCTGTTCGTCCAGCTCACCTTCGACGCTGACCTGCCAGGCACCGATCTGCACGCTGCCGGACTGACTGCTGGCGACCAGCGCAACAGCACTGCCGCTGCCGGTTGCGGCAACCTGGCTGTGCGACCAGTTGGCCGCCGCCTGGGCGACGGAGATGCGCAGGCGATCGCCATCGCGGGTGGTCACCGCCATCTCCAAGGTCTGCGCGACGGCGGCGAAGCGCTCGCTGGAGGCCGCGACCCGGCTATTGCCAGCGGCTTCCAGGGCGGCCGGATCGAAGCGTTTGCCGAGGTCGCCCAGACCATCCTGGATGCGCTGGTAGGTGTCGTCGATATCCGCCGCCACCTTGCCTTGCAACACCCCCAGGCCATCGAGAATCTTGCGCGCCTCGGCAAAGCCCTTTTCCACGCCATCGCGCGCCTGGATCATTAACGCTTGCAGCTTGGCGGGTTCGGCGCCGGCGGCCGCTTCGCTGCGCAGACGCTGCTCGATAAAGCCGAGAACCACCGAGGCGACCTTTTCCGGGCTGAAGGCATCGCGCTTGCCACCTAACGCACCCGGCTCCAGACCGAGCCGCTCGGCCAGACGATTGGCCAGGGTCTGCTGCGCGAAGGCTTCATTGCGTATGGCTGTCGGGGTGTTCAGCAGGGACGAACGTGAAGCAGGCGATGCGAACGAGGCCAGCGGGTTCATGACGAGGTACCAGAGCAGAATATCTACTCGGTTGACGGCCGAAAGCAGGCGAACTTGAGGAGGCAACGGGTACTGGCCGACCAGCGGCGCGCAGGTCATACGCTGCAAACGGCTCGAGTGAGCCCCTCAGCGGGGACCAGGGCCTGACACCTGGCCCACGGGTGTGCGTTAGATCACCCGTGACAGACTCGGCAGCCACGCGTAAGCCACTGATAAATAAGGCATGCCGACTAAAGTCTAAAGGCCGGGCAAGCGCGCGCATGGTTTATTCCACAGCGCCGTAACAGGTCGGTCATGCGCCGGTCCGCACACCACACTGGAGATAATAATAATGAGTAAGACGCGCCTCGCCCAAGCAGTGGCCCTCGCCACCCTGGGCGCCAGCCTAACCCTGCCATCCCTGGCTTACGCCGAGTTCATCAAGGACAGCACCGCCAGCCTGCAGCTGCGCAACTTCTACATGAACCGTGACCTGCGCAACACTACAGCAGCGCAGCAATCCAAACGCGAGGAGTGGGCACAGGGCTTTATCTTCAAAGCCGAGTCCGGCTTTACCGAGGGCACCGTCGGCTTCGGCCTGGACGCCTATGCCGGCCTGGGCCTGAAGCTCGACTCATCGGACGAGCGCGCCAGCACCAACCTGCTGCCCAATGGCTTTGGCAACGAAGGCCCGGACGAATATTCCGAGGCCACCGCGGCGCTCAAAGTGAAAATGTCGAAGACCGTGGCCAAGGTCGGTGGTCTGATGCCGAAACTGCCGATCGTCTCTTCCGGCGACTCGCGCTTGCTGCCCCAGGTCTTCAACGGCGGCATGATCAACTCCCAGGAAATCGACGGCCTGAGTCTCAATGGCGGCCAGCTGCGCGAGGTGAACTTCCGCAACTCCACCGACAGTCAGGACATCAGGGCCAGCAACGTCAGCGGCGAAAGCGACCGCTACAACTTCGTCGGCGGCGATTACAAGTTCAACGGCGGCAATACCACGGTCGGCCTGTGGTATGGCGAACTTGAAGACATCTACGACCAGAAACTCTACAACCTGATCCACATCCAGCCGATCGGCGACTGGAAGCTCGGCGCCAACCTGGCGTATTTCGACTCCCAGGACAATGGCAAGAAACTCGGCGGCGAACTCGACAACGATCTGACCTCGGTCAACCTCTGGGCCGGCCTGGGTGCGCACACCTTCCGCCTGGGTTATCAGGACGTCGGCGGCGACAACGCCTTCCCCTTCCTCAATGAAACCGACCCCTACATCGTCAACTACCTGCAGATCCTCGACTTCACCCGCAAGGACGAGAAGTCTTGGCAGGCGCGCTACGACATCAACTTCGCCTCCTATGGCGTACCCGGCCTGGTCGCCTTCGTGCGTTATGTCACCGGTGAAGACTTCGCCGGTGCTGGCGGTCGCGATGGCAAGGAATGGGAACGCGACCTGGATATCAGCTACACAGTGCAGGACGGCCCCCTGAAAAACCTCGGCGTGCGCTGGCGCAATGCAATGGTGCGCAGCAATGCGGCCGCCACCGGTGGCGACCTCGACGAGAACCGCCTGATCGTCAGCTACAGCATCCCGCTGCTGTAAGCCGGGCTGTAAATGTAAGCCTGGCTGCAAACAAAAAGCCCGCTCATTCGAGCGGGCTTTTTGCGGTCTGGAGCGCTTTTGATCAGTCTTCGCTGACCGAGCCGATCTTGTGGATCGACAAGTCGGCGCCATTGAACTCGTCTTCCTGACTCAAGCGGATGCCGACCAGCACCTTGAGCACGCCATACACCAGCAAGCCACCGAGCAACGCCACCACAACGCCGAGCGCGGTACCGACCAACTGACTGCTCAGGCTGATGCCGCCCAGGCCGCCCAAAGCCTGCTGACCGAAGATCCCGCAAGCGATCCCGCCCCAGACGCCGCACAAACCGTGCAGCGGCCAGACGCCGAGCACGTCGTCGATCTTCCATTTGACCTGGGTCGCGGTGAACGCCCAGACGAACAGCGCCCCGGCGATGGCGCCAGTGGCCAAGGCGCCGACCGGGTGCATCAGGTCGGAGCCGGCACACACCGCCACCAGGCCGGCCAGCGGGCCGTTGTGCAGGAAGCCCGGGTCATTGCGCCCGACCAGCAAGGCCGCCACGGTACCGCCGACCATCGCCATCAGTGTATTGACCGCCACCAGGCCGCTGACGCCACCCAGGGTCTGCGCGCTCATCACGTTGAAGCCGAACCAGCCGATGATCAGGATCCATGAGCCCAGGGCGAGAAAGGGAATGTTCGACGGCGCGAATGCCACTAGCTTGCCATCGCGATAGCGCCCGTTACGCTGCCCCAGCAACAGCACCGCCCCCAGAGCCAGCCAGCCGCCCATCGCATGCACCACCACCGAGCCGGCGAAGTCATGGAAAGGCGCGCCGAACTGTGCCTCGAGCCACGCCTGAACGCCGTAGTTGCCGTTCCAGATCACGCCTTCGAAGAACGGATAGACGAAGGCCACGATCAGAATGGTGGCGCACAGTTGCGGACCGAACCGGGCGCGCTCGGCGATACCACCGGAGATGATCGCCGGGATCGCTGCGGCGAAGGTCATCAGGAAGAAGAACTTGACCAAGGCATAGCCATTGCCTTCGGTCAGCACGCTCGCCGGTTCGAGGAAAGTCACGCCATAAGCGATCCAATAGCCTATAAAGAAATAGGCCAGGGCCGACACGGCGAAGTCGGAGATTATCTTCGACAAGGCATTGACCTGATTCTTCTGGCGAACCGTACCCACCTCGAGGAAGGCAAAACCGGCGTGCATGGCCAGCACCATGACTGCCCCAAGCAGGATAAACAGGGTATTGGAGCCGTGAATCAGGGTTTCCACAGCACTATTGATGTCTTCCATCAGCGAAGAAAACTCCGTGGTTAGGGAATACGCACCAAAGCAGGTCACTCATGACCGACGTCGCACCATCTGGCGGCACATCGAGCGACCTGCTTCATGTAGCACAGCCATACAGGGCACCAAAACTGCCCCACCTGAAACTGCACAATAGGAACTTAATCTTTATTTATCAGTGACTTATAAATGCACCGTGGCATCCAAACCGACCCCTACCAGGCCCCATAAAAGAGCACTCGGCCAAAGGCGTGCACCAGTACAATGCAAGCGCTGTACCAGCACACGTCGATCCGCAGGTAAAAACCGCCCGGCCATATCCCGACCATATAGAGAAGGAACCCAACCCCCAGCCCCACACTCGAACCTTCTACACTGAACAGAACCGTTCAAGGAGAAACCCGATGCCCCGTAATAACGCAAACTCAACAAGCCAGGACGAACTGCTCAACGAATTTCAGGCACTGGTTACCGACACCGAAAAACTGCTGCAGCATTCGGCCAGCCTGGTTGGTGAGCAAGCCGAAGAGCTACGCGATCAGATCCGCACCAGCCTTGGTCGCGCCCGCTCCACCTTGCACAATGCAGAAGACTCGCTGCGTGATCGCGGCAAGGCCGCGGTCCAGGCAACCGAGGGATATGTGCAGACCCATCCCTGGCAGACGCTCGGCGTTGCCGCCGCCATCGGCTTGTTGCTGGGCATGCTGATCACCCGGCGCTGATGAGAGAAGACATGGACGCTCCACCATCCACCCCCAGCCGCGGCGCCTCGCCGCGGCGCTTTGCCGGTGCTCTGCTCGGTTTAGTGCATGGTCATGTCGCACTGCTTGGCGAGGAGCTGAAAGAACAGCAAAGCCATACGCTTCGCCTGCTGATACTGGCCAGCCTGAGCCTGGTGTTTGGCTTGCTCCTGGTAATCGGCCTGTCCGCTGCGTTATTGATCAACTTCTGGGACAGCCATCGACTGACCGTGATCATTCTCCTGTGCGCGACTTATGCCCTGGGCCTGCTGATCTGCTTATTGCGCCTGCTGACACAGCTGCGCAATGCCCCGCCACCGTTCAGCGCCAGCCTCGAAGAACTGGCCCGCGACCGCGAGCAACTGCTGCCATGAGCCTACCCGAACTGCCCGCCAAGGCCTCGCGCAGCGAGTTGCGCAAAGCCATGCTACGCCTGCGACTGGAAATGCACCGTCAGGAACTGCGCCATGAAACCCTGGTGATCCTGCAACCGCTGCGGCAGGTGCAGCACTTCAGCAGCCATTGGCGTGAACAGCTGAGCAACAGCAACGCCCCGCTCTGGGTCGCCGGCGGCGCCCTGCTGCTGGCAACCCTCGGGGTGCGCCGCGGCAACTGGCGACGCTGGTTGCGCGTCGCCCTGATCGCCTTCCCGCTGCTCAGGCGCAACCCGCCGCGCAACACTGGCAGCGAGGCTGAAGCCCCATAAGCGTGCAACTGGCACGCTCTTGCCTGGTTGAGCCATAACACGCACGCGGGAAAAACTCTCGCCTGCTGTTGCGCTCGATATTTTCACCCCCCATGAGGCGTGGTTCTCCACGCCTCGATCATTCGCTCCGGGTCGGTGACCCTATTTAGGTACGCGACCGCTTAGGTACGCGACCGCCTGCTGCATGACGGCAGCGTGCTCGCCGAGCGGATCAGGCCACGCTGACGGCGCCCGCCAACGGTCGTCCCGACGCCTTATTTAGCGCGCCAGGCATCGATACTGAAGGCGCCAGGGCCCTGCACGTAGAGCAGCAGAAAACCGCCGGCCATGGCGAAGTTCTTCATGAACAGGATCATCTGCATCTGCTCGTCGAAGTTGCGATGAAAGATCACCGCCGACGCCACGCAGAACGCGGCCAGCGCCAGCGCCGCCCAACGGGTGAGAAAACCGAAGATCACTGCCAGACTGCCGCCGATTTCCAGGACGATCACCAGCGGCAGCAGTGCGCCGGGGACGCCCATGCTTTCCATATAACCCTGCGTGCCGGCGTAGCCGGTGATCTTGCTGAATCCGGCCAGCAGAAAAATATGTGCGAGAAACAGCCGAGCGAGCAAGACGATTGCATTGTTCATACACCCACCTCTTGAGCGGAAACCGCTTCATCCAGCGACTGACATCGAGCCCACCGAACCGCGTTGGTGGTTCCATTCATATAGCGGAGGCGCACCGACGCCAAGATTCCCTACGCATCCTGATTTGACCTTAGCAACGCTATACCCGACCCGCTAGCCGCACGCGGATTAGCCGATGTTCCAGGCTTTGCCCGCATGCCGCAGAGTTTGCCCTTGCAGGCAGTCGCGCGAACCCCGAAGCTAGGGACCATCTGCCACTGAATGGCGAGGACTGGCCTTGGACTGGCAAACACTGCTCAACCGCGAACGACTCGGTAAACCGACGCACAGCGCCGATGAATTGGGCCGCACGCCCTTCCACAAAGATCATGACCGGATCATCTTTTCCGGCGCCTTTCGCCGCCTGGGACGCAAGACCCAGGTGCACCCGGTGTCGAGCAACGACCACATCCACACGCGCCTGACCCATTCGCTGGAAGTCAGCTGCGTCGGGCGCTCGCTGGGCATGTGCGTCGGCGAGATGATCCGCTCCGAGCTGCCCGCCTGGTGCGAACCGAGCGATCTGGGCATGGTCGTGCAGTCGGCGTGCCTGGCCCACGACATCGGCAACCCGCCGTTCGGCCATTCGGGCGAGGATGCGATTCGCCACTGGTTCCAGCAAGCCGCGGGACGCGGTTGGCTGGAGGCGATGAGCGAAGCCGAGCGCGGCGACTTTCTCAGTTTCGAGGGCAACGCCCAGGGTTTTCGCGTGCTCACCCAGCTGGAATACCACCAGTTCGACGGCGGTACGCGGCTGACCTATGCAACCCTCGGCACCTACCTGAAGTACCCCTGGACCGCGCGTCACGCCGAAGCACTCGGCTACAAGAAGCACAAGTTCGGCTGCTACCAGAGCGAACTGCCACTGCTCGAACAGATAGCCCACAAGCTCGGCCTGCCGCAACTGGAAGAACAGCGCTGGGCGCGCCATCCGCTGGTCTATTTGATGGAGGCGGCGGACGACATCTGCTACGGCCTGATCGACCTGGAAGACGGCCTGGAGATGGAACTGCTCGACTACCGCGAAGTCGAGGCCCTGCTGCTCGACCTGGTCGGTGACGACCTGCCGGAAACCTACCGCCAGCTTGGCCCGCAGGATTCCAAGCGGCGCAAGCTGGCGATCCTGCGCGGCAAGGCCATCGAACACCTGACCAATGCCGCGGCCCATGCCTTCGTCGAACAGCAGGACGCCCTGCTTGCCGGTACCCTGCAGGGCGACCTGGTCGAGCACATGCATGGCACCGCCAAGCGCTGCGTGCAGAGCGCCAAGGACATGGCGCGGGAGAAGATCTTCCAGGACAAACGCAAGACCCTGCACGAGATCGGCGCCTACACCACCCTGGAAATCCTCCTCAACGCCTTTTGTGGCGCCGCACTGGAGCAGCACGGCGGGCGTACGCCATCGTTCAAGCACCGGCGTATCCTCGACCTGCTCGGCAACAACGCTCCGGATCCGCACGGATCGCTGTATACCTCGTTTCTGCGCATGATCGACTTTATCGCCGGCATGACCGACAGCTACGCTACTGAAATGGCCCGTGAAATGACGGGGCGCTCAAGCCCGGTGTAATCCATGAGTCCGGTGTAATCCATGAGTCCGGTGTAATCCATGAAAAGCGTGCTACGGAAGACCTTCAGCTGGCATGCCGGACCGCCAGCCTGGGGGCCGGCGATGGTCGCCGGCTTCGGCTGCGCCCTGCCCTTGCTGCTCGGTTTGTTCAGCGCCCACCCAGGCTTTCTCTGGGCCTCGGTCGGCGCCTTTCAGGCCGCCCAGGCCAACCCCCTGCACCGCCTGGGCATGCTGCGCATGTTGATGCTCATCGGTCTTGGCGCCTGCAGCGCCGGCCTGGGTTTCTGGGCGGCCAACGATCCGCTGATCAGCCTCGGCCTGTTCGGCGCCTTCGGCTTCTTGCTCGCATGGCTGCAACGCTTCGGTAGCGAGGCCGGTAAACTCGGCATAGGCCTGGCCGTATGCCTGTGCCTGGGCCAGGGTCAGCAAGGTCTGGGCAACCTGGATAAACCGCTGGCCATCGCCATGCTGTTCATTCTCGGCGGTCTCTGGGTGATGCTCCTGGCGTTCGGCCTGCGCGGCATGCACGGCCTGCGCATGTGGCCATACATGCCGCGCTTCGTCAGCCTGCTCAAGGTCCTCAAGCGTCACGCCAAACGCCTGCCCCGGCAGCAGTGGCGCCTGCATGCGCTGGCTTGCACCCTGGCCTTCTCGCTCGCTGGCGTGGTCGTCAACCTGGCCGGTCTGGAACGCGGCTACTGGTTGACCTTGACCGTGGTGACCACCCTGCAGCTGGAGTTCCAGGGCAGCCTGGTGCGCGCCCTGCAAGCGAGCCTGGCCAGCCTGGCCGCTGCCGGGTTACTGATTCTGTTCGGGCACAGCCTGCAGGATCCGCCGCTGATGGTCGCCACCCTGCTGCCGCTGATCACCCTCTGCCGCGCCATACAGGCCAACCACTACGGCTTGTTCGTGTTGCAAACCAGCGTCTGCTTCGTCCTGCTCGCCGAAAGCCTCGCACAGGACTGGCACCTGGCCGAGGTGCGCTTGCTCAACGCCCTGTTCGGCGTGGTGCTGGCACTGTTCGTCGCGCTGCTCATGCACGGCCTGAGTCAGTTGCTGGACAAGCACGCGAAGCGCGTTGCCGCGCCGCAGCGAAACCCTTGAGCAGGAACCTCGAGCCGGTAGATGCGCACAGCCGCTCCGAGAGGTTGTGACAACGCTCGCATACTGCAATCGCCTGAAGGCGGCCCCGCGACGGCGCTCGATTTTTTACCCAACCTTTAAGCACAGGTTTTTGATAATTACTCGCTTTTAGCAGGCAACCCTGCCGCCCCTTCACTATGCTTCCCGAGTCCGCAGCGTCATTCACGGAGAGACGTGCGATGCCCAGAATTACCCGGCCCCACGACCGCCGCTTCCCGCTGCACATACATATAAGCGTGTTGTTCACCTTGCTGTTATTGCTGATCGGCATAGTGCTGGGGCTATTCAACTACCAGCAGAACTCGCGGATCATCTTCTCCAGCAGCGCCAAGCTGTTCGAGCGCATCCAGCAGGACGTGCAGAAGGACCTGCACCACACCTACCAACCCATCGACCAGCTGCTCAGCCTGCTGGTGCTCAACCGCGACACCCAGGCGAGCGATCTTCAGGGCCGCCTGAAACTGCTGGAACCCTTGGCCCAGGCCCTGCGTGACAACCCCAAACTGGCCTCGCTGCACCTCGGCTATGCGGACGGCGATTTTTTCATGCTGCGGCCGCTACGCAGCGAGACCCTGAAGCAGCTACTGGCGGCACCCGAACAGGCGAGCTATCAGGTCTGGTCCATCGAGCGCAGCGCAACCGGAGTCGAGGCCCATTACCTGTTCTTCGACGAAGCGCTGAACCTCATCAGCCAGCAGCAACGCCCCCTGGAATCCTTCGATCCACGCAGCCGCAGCTGGTACCTGAGCGCCAGCAGCCAGGCTGAGCTGATAACCACCGCACCCTATGTGTTCTTCTCCACCCGGGAAGTCGGCACCACCCTGGCCAGGCGTGCCGGACCGAGCGGCGTTCTGGCCGCGGACCTGACCCTTTCCGACATTTCCACGACCCTGGCCCAGCACCGGATCACGGCCAACAGCCAAGTCATCCTGTTCGATGCCAAGGGCAACACCGTGGCCTACCCAGACAGCACGCGCCTGCTACTGATGCAAGGCGACCAAGCGCAGCTGACCCCGGCCCGCGATCTCAGCCCGGAACTCGCGACCCTCCTGGCCGATGGCCTGGACGCGCCGCACCAGGGCATTCTGGAGCTGAGCAAACGACGCTGGGTCGTCTCGCGCAGCCATATCCAGGAGGGCGGACCGCAAGGTCTGCACCTGGCGCTGCTGGTGCCGGAAGACGAACTGCTGGCCGACGCCTATCGCATCCGCTGGCAAGGCGCACTGATCACGCTGACCGTCTTGCTGCTGTGCCTACCCCTGGGCTGGCTGGCTTCGCGAATTGTGGCCAAACCCTTGCGCGCGCTGGTGCTCAAGGCCGAGGCCATCCGCCGTTTCGACTTCGACTACCCGCCCAGCAGTCACTCGCCGGTGCTGGAAGTGGATCAACTGGCTGAATCCATGGAGCAGATGAAGGAGACCATTGCCAGCTTCCTCGACATCTCCGCCAGCCTCTCCGGCGAAACCCGCTTCGATACCCTGCTGGAACGGATCCTGCGAGAAACCGTGGCCATCAGCGCGGCCAACGGCGGCCTGATTTACCTGCTAGACGCCGACAGCGGGCGCCTGCAGCCTTACGGCCTGTTTCTCGACGGCACGCAGCACAGCCTCGACCAGCATGGCATTCGGGGCTACGACAAGGCCGCCAGCCAAGTGCCCAGCTGGCTGCAGCAACCGCCCAACGGTGACAAGAGCAGCATCGCCTCGCTGGGCTTCGATCAGGCCGGTGATTACCAAAGCCTGCTGCAAACCCTCGACAGCCCGCGCGTCCACCTGGTTGCCACCGGCCTGCACAACCGCCAGGGCGATAGGCTGGGCGTCCTGGTGCTGCTGCACCGCGACCGCGGCCGGCCATCCGATCTGACCATGCAGAGCCCCGAGTGCGTGGCATTCGTCGAGGCGGTGTCCGGCGTGGCGGCACTGTGCATTGACCGTCAGCGCCTGCTGGAGCGGCAGAAACGGCTGCTCAATGCCTTCAGCTGATCGCCGGCGCCATCGACGCCAAGAGTCCCCATGCCGGCGACCACTGGCAGCGCGTGCCGGAAATCACCCTGATGCTGGCCCGCGCGGCGGCAAACAGCGACGACCCGGTATTTCGCGACTACCGGCCCAGCGACGATGAATGGGAGGCGTGCGTATAGCCGCCTGGCTGCATGTTTGCGGCAAGGTCACCACGCCCGAATACGTGGTCGACAAGGCGACCAAGCTGGAAACCCTCTACGATCGCATCCACGAAGTGCGCATGCGCTTCGAGGTGCCTGCCGGCACGCATGATGGCGATAGCCGATATTTTCGAGGCGTTGACCGCCGCGGATCGCCCCTACAAAAAGGGCAAGCGGCTCTCGGAGTCACTGCACATCATGGCCGGCATGTGCCAAGACGCGCACATAGACCCGGAGCTGTTTGGCTTGTTCGTCCGCAGGAAAATCTATCGGCGCTACGCCGAACACTTCATGCAAGCGCAACAGATCGACGAGGTGGATGAACAGGCAGTGCTGAGCAAGGCCGGACTAGCAGACCAGGCATCCGCGGGCAGTGAGATGTTCTCGCCCAATTAGACTGTCGTGGACAAGGGGAGGAACGCGGAGGCCGCAGAGACGGTGAAACGACGGCTGGGCACATTGCATGCCCAGCCGGCAGACATCAGGCCGGAGTACTGGCCGGAGTATTGATGGTGCTTTCCGGGTACCAAACGTCCATCAGCGGGCTGACAGTCACGTCGACCAGCTCATCTCGGCCTTTCAACCACGCTTCGACCTGGGCACGCTGTTCTTCGCTGACCGAGCCACGCTTGGCCAGGCACACCAGACCATAGTCATCGCCGCCGACATAACCAAGACCGTTGGCGGTCATGGCGTCACGCAGAAACTGATCGAGGAATGCGTCAATGGCCTCTTCGGCCAGATCGTCTTTGAAGTTCAGGTTCAGCTCAAAACCCAGCTCCTGGAATTCATCCACGCAGAGTTTTTTGCGCAGACGGCGGGAACGGTTAGTAGCCATGGAACAATCCTCAAAAGTGATAACGCGCGGCACTTTAGCAGCTTGCCGTGCGAATTGCCCGCCTCTCTGCCAGTCAGGCGACAGGCGCCGCACCGACCAGCCCTCCGAGTGAACATTTATGTCGGTCACAGAGCCGCGCGGGCAGGAAGGCCCTGAGGCATAATGTGCAGCAGATCACACAACCTCGACGGGACCTTCCGTGCATATCGCTCGTTATAGCCACCCCCCTCAGCTGGAGGGCATCTACCCATGACCAACACCTTGCGCAAGCTGGCCATCGCCGGTTTGCTCCTGCCGCTCGCCCTGCCCTTGCATGCCGCCATCAACGGCAGCCTGCCGGTCAAGGTCCAGCAAGCGCTGAAAGCCAACAAGATCAGCAGCCAATCCCTGTCGGTGGTCACCCTGCCACTGACCGGGCCAGGCACCAGCACCTTCTTCAACGCCGACGTGTCGGTCAACCCGGCCTCGACCATGAAGCTGGTGACCACCTTTGCCGCACTGGAACTGCTCGGCCCAACGCACCAGTGGAAAACCGAGTTCTACAGCGATGGCCCACTGAAGGACGGCGTGCTGCACGGCAATCTGTTCCTCAAAGGTGGTGGCGACCCCAAGCTGAACCTGGAGCGGCTCTGGTTGCTGCTGCGCGATCTGCGCGCCAACGGTGTGCATCAGATAAGCGGCGATCTGGTGCTCGATCGCAGCCACTTCAACCAGCCCGAACTGCCGACCTTCAACGATGACGGCGGCGATACCAACAAGCCCTATCTGGTCACCCCCGACTCTTTGCTGGTCAACCTCAAGGCGCTGCGCTTCGTCGCCCGCACCGACGGCGGCAAGGTGCACATCTCCGTCGAACCACCGATCGCCGAGATCCGCATCGACAATCGGGTCGAGGCCTTGCCATCAGGCAAATGCCCAGGCTGGCCGGATGTGCGCTACAACCCGGTGAAACAGTTCGACGGCACTACCGTGATCGTCAGCGGCAAACTGGCAGAGGGCTGCAGCTCGCAAACCTACCTGTCCCTGCTCGACCACCCCAGCTACGCCGCCGGCGCCGTACGGGCCATCTGGCAGGAACTGGGCGGCAAGATCCTCGGCACGGATCGCCTCGCCGAGGTGCCGGACAAGGCCCGCCTGCTTGCTCGTACCTTCTCCCCGGACCTGGTGGAGATCATCCGTGACATCAACAAATACAGTAACAACACCATGGCCCGGCAGCTGTTTCTGAGCCTCGGCGCGCAGTTCCGCAACGAGGCCGACGGCGACGATGCCAAGGCCGCCCAGCGGGTGATCCGCAGCTGGATGGCGCGCAAGGGCATTACCGCACCGCACCTGGTGATCGAGAATGGCTCCGGCCTGTCGCGTGACGAACGCGTCAGCGCGCGCGAACTGGCGCAACTGCTGCAGGCTGCCTGGCAAAGCCCCTATGCCGCCGAATTCATCAGCTCCATGCCGCTGGTGGCCATGGACGGCACCATGCGTAAACGCCTGCACCGCACCGCCCTGGCCGGCGAGGCGCATATCAAGACCGGCACCCTGAACAATGTCCGCGCCATCGCCGGCTACAGCCGCGACAGCAATGGCAACAGCTGGGCGGTGGTGGCGATTCTCAATGATCAGCGACCCTGGGGCGCGTCATCGATTCTCGACCAGGTGCTGATCGACCTGTATCGCCAGCCTAAACCTTAAGAGCTTGTGAAAAACGCTCACACCCGTCTGATCAAGAATGGCGCGGGCCGTTGCGCAGGACCCAGGCCAGCGCCGTCTTCGACAGGGCCAGGCCGGTCAGCACCATGAACGGTAGCTGATAGTGACCGGCAAGATCGCGCGCCAGCCCGGTCAGAACCGGTGTCAGACACGCCATGCTGTAACCCATGCAGAGCATCATCGCGGTCCAGCGACTGACCGCCAATGGCGAGCCCGCCTCGTACAACGGCAGCACCAGGGACAGGGCAAATGAACCGCCAAGCGCCAAGCCGATGGAGACCGCCCACAGCTCCGGCACGAAGGTTGGCACGAAGGTGATCATTGCCAGGCTCAGGGACGACAACAGGCCGCAGGCGACCAACAAGGTATAGCGATTGCCGAAACGCTGGGCCAACCAGGGCAGCAGGAACGCACTGGGCATGCCCATCAACATCGAGATACTGAACAGCGCATTGCTATGCAACAGGGTCAAACCCGCCTCGTGGTAACGTGCCACCGCCCAGGTTGCCAGGGCATAGAACAGCCCGGCCTGAAGCGCGAAAAAGCCACTGATCAACCAGGCCCGCGGTTGCTTCCATGGCAAACCGCTGCCGGCTTCCGCAGCATCCACAGCCTCCGCGCGACTGGGCAGGCACAACCACAACAGCAACCCCAACAACGCGGGCAAAGCCCAAACCGCCAGCCCTCGCGGCCAGCTATCGCCGAACAGTTGCGCGGCTGGCGCCGTCAGTACGGCACCGGAAGCACCGCCAATGGCCATGCTCAGGGAATACCAGCCGACCACGGTACCCATCTGAGCGGCAAAGTGGCGCTTGATAAACCCCGACAGTAGCGGCCCGGTAATGGCAATGGCAGCCCCCAGCAGCACCGCACTGACAATCAGGACAACACTGGACTGGCCGGCCAGACGCATCAGCAAGGCGGCCGAGATCAACCCCATGCACAAGGCGATGGTGCGCTCCAGCCCCACCCGCAGCGCCAGGCGCGGCGCGAAAGGCGCCAGCAAGCCCATGCACAGGACCGGCAATGCCGTGGTCAGACTGATCAGACTCCGGCTCAATGCCAGCTCATCGGCAATCCGCTCGATGAGCGGCGCCAGCGAGGTGATACCGGGGCGCAGATTGATCGCCGCGACCACCAGCGCCAGCAACAGCAGGGCCCTGGACGGCACGTTCAATTTGAGGTTTTCACTAAAAATCCAACATCCTGACAACTAGCCGACAGAGCGGGCAACCCTAGCGCTGGGGCGGCCAGAGAGCAAGTCAAAGAACAGAAAAGCTGACCGAATGATCAGGCACCGTTCGGACGATCATTGTGGCCAAGATCCCGTGCCGGATCGATCAAGTCGCGCAAGCGCTGCTTGAGCACCTTGGCTTCGGGAAAACCACCGTCGGCTTTGCGTTCCCATAGCTGCACGCCATCACAGGTAACGCGAAACACGCCACCGGTGCCAGGCTGCAGGCTGACCTTGCCAAGATCATCGGCGAAGGTCGACAGTAGCTCCTGGGCCAACCAGGCCGCGCGCAACAGCCACTGGCACTGACTGCAATAGGTGATGGTCACTTCAACCTTGCTGCTGGACATAAACCACTCTGCCTACGCAAAAAAATCATGATACCCCCGCCCGGCAACAGCTCCCAGACTGCAGGGTAAAAAGGCCCGCTTACCTTGCGCAGGTAAGCGGGCCTTTCCAGGTGGCGCCCCGATCAGTCAGTGGCCAGCCGAACCCTCTATTCAGGCAATTTTCGCCAGCAGTTCGCGGGCTTCCTGCTTCTGCTCGTCATCCCCATCGTTGATGACTTCATTGAGGATATTGCACGCGTTTTCCAGACTGCCCTGATCGATGTAGGCCAATGCCAGGTTGAGTTTGGCCAGGTTATCGTGACTACCGGCCAACTGATCGAGGTCGTGCAACAACTCGCCGTCATCGGCAGAGGGTTGATCGAGGAAGCCTTCGGCCAGATCGTCCTGCAACCAGTCGCCTGCAGTTGTTTCTTCAACCAGCATCGATTGGGCGAAAGGACTGCGTGCATCGCGATTACCCGACGACGCAAAAACCTCCGGCAGCTCGCCATGCTCGGAAACCTCTGGTGTCGAGACAGCACTCTTTTTACGCATGCTGGTTGGAAACGGACTGACCAGATCCCAATCCGCATCCAGCGACAGATCATCCAGATTGAGCGGGGAATCCTCCTCCAGCGCTGCATCCGCTTGCACTGGTGCTTGCAACTGCGCCTCGTCCAGCACCAACACCGCATCGTCCAACGTCTCGGCCATCACCGCGGCATCGAGCAATCCGGGATGACGCGCCTTGAGCTGATCGATACGCGCCGCCGTGAAACCGGCACTGCGCAGCTTCGCTTCCTCCTCGAGGAAGGCCTTGGCATTGCCCTGCTGGGCCAACACCTCCAGCAGTCGGAAGCGAATATCGCTGCGCTCGGGCTGAATCTCAAGCGCCTTGCGCAGGATTACCGCGGCCTCACCGAAGCGGCCATAGGCGATGTAGATATTCGCACCCTCCAGTGCATCGGCAGGACCGACTGCAGCTGCCTGATCGACAGGAGCGACCAAAGGAAGGCTGCGTAGCGGTGGCACGACTGGCTCGGGTACGCTCGCCGCGGGCTCTGGCTCGGGCACTGGTTGGGCTTGTTGCTTGGGTGCTGACAGCGGGCTCCGGTTGTGCCGGCTGCGCCAGAACAACCCGAGCAGCGCCACCAGCAGCAAGGCCAGAGCAGCCACACCGGCGCTGAACCAGTTGCGGCTCGACGCCTCGTTCGACTCAAGCACCGACGGCTCTGCCACGGCAGCAGGCGGCAAAGACGATTGCGTGAGCGCGGGACGTTCCACCAACTGGCTTTGCAACGCGGCCAGCTGTCGATCCTTATCGCTCATCTGTGCCTGCAACAGCTGCAACTGCGCCTGCAGATCAGTGATGCTCTGTTGTAGTTTGAGGTTTTCCTCGGCCTGACTGAGCAGCTCCTGATCCAGGCGCAGCTGCATTTGTGCCATCTGTTCGACCTGCGGGTCGACTGGCGGCTCGCCAGGCGTCAGAGCTGGCGCACCGAGGGTGGTAGTTACTGCCTCGGCACTGACCTCGGCGATCGGCGCACTATACGCCTGGGCGGCATCCGGCAGCAGCAGGTCGGCCCCGGTCCGCAGGCGGTTGATATCGCCACGGCTGAATGCCTGCGGATTGAGCGCGTGGATATCGCGCATCAGCGCTTGCTGCGGTGCCTGGCTACCGGCAGCACGCAAGTCTGCGGCGATCTTCCACAGGCTGTCGCCACTGACAACCTGATAACGCACCCCCGCCTCGGCGATCGGCATGACGCGCGGCGCAGCGGCAGCTGCTGGCGATGGCGAAACCGCCGGGCGCACGGAAGCTGCCCGTACCTCAGGCACGGTAGCGACGGAGCGGTAGGCCGATGAACCAGGTGGATCGAGCAGCAGGGTGTATTCGCGCAGCAGCGCACCATTGGGCCGTGCCACTTCGACGATGAAATTCAAATAGGGCTCACGCACCGGCTGACTCGACACCACACGAATCACACTGTTGCCGCCTCGCAGCAAAGGGGTAAAACGCAGATCGTTGAGAAAGAACAGGCGATCGACGCCGGAGCGGCTGAATACATCGGCAGATGCCAACCGCACCAACAGATCACTGCTGGACAGATCGGCGACTTGCAACAATTCGATTTCAGCCTCCAGTGGCTGATTCAACGCCGAATGCAGGGTGATTTCGCCCAGACCCAAGGCTGGCACTACGCCAGAATAGAATGCCGAGCTTGAAGCAAGACCGAACAACAATTGCCGGACCCGAGACATATGAACTCTCCCGCTGACTCCGCTCCCGAGTCGTTACACCACCCCACGCGTTGGCGTGCGTCTCCATCAGTGGTGAAAACAGTGGGTGCAGCAAATTCTTCCATCCGGGAAACACTCCGTGTCGAGCCCGGTTGATGAATGAGTATGGCCATGATCTACCAGCCTGCATGCCTTAGCAGACGACCTGTTAGTGCAGGCGCAACGATAAGGCAGGTAGCCATCATACGCAAAAGCAACGGGCAGCAGTCAATAAAATGACCATCCCCGCATCCAGGCTGCATGCGGGTCCTCAGTGCCTTGGCGAGCGCACGCGCCAAGCCGCCAGCACGGTCAGGGCAAAGACCGCCGCCATCAGCCAGAAACTCTGCTGGAACGCCACGGCCTCGGCTGCCAGGTCGCCCCCTTCACGGCCATGGCGCCACTCGAGAAAGAACGTCAGCAAATTGACGCCAAATGCCCCGCCCAGCTGACGAACGAAGGTGATGGCTCCGGCGCCCAGAGCCAACTCCTGCGCGCTGAGGATATCCAGCGACCCGGTGCTCAGCGCCGGCAACAGCAGCCCGAGCCCGACCCGCCCGATAGAGGCCCAAAAGCACAGGACGGCGAACGAAGCGCCCTGCTCGATCCAGCCGAATCCGCCGGCAGACAAGGCGAAAATCAGCAAACCGCTGACCAGCAGCAGGGCCGCCGACTGCCTATCGCTGAGCCAGCCACCGACAAAGGAAGCGGCCCCCATCAGTACCCCGGCGGGCAACAGCAGCAAACCGGCGCGCCCGGCGCTGTAGCCTTCGACCGTTTGCAGGTACAGCGGAATCAGATAGGTCGAGCCATACAGGCCCATGCCCAGGGTCAGGGCCACCCAGCTGGCATTGCGAAAACCGGCATGCCGCCACAAATGCAACGGCAGCAGCGGTTTGGCGCTACGCCAACTACGGGTGAAAAAACCGATGAGGGCCAGCGTACCCAGCAGCGCTGGCAACCATACCCGTGGCGCCAGCCAGGCAAAGCGCTGGGCCTCGGCCAGGGCGCCGAGCAAGGCAAACAGCCCCACGCAGAGCAAAACGAAAGCCCCGACATCCAGCAAAGGTATGGTTTTTTCCCGCCGACTGGGTAATAGCCACTGCCCACCCAGCAGCGCCAGGCCGCACATGGGCAATGGCATCCAGAACACGGCGCCCCAACCAAAGTGGTCGACCAGATAGCCGCCGATGGTCGGCCCCAACGTTGGCGCAACCATCACCCCCAGGCCGTAGAAACCCAAGGCCATGCCCCGGCCGCCGCCCACGAATACGCGAAAGATCAGCACCATCGCCAACGGCTGGACGATGCCGGCACACAGGCCCTGGACGATGCGCAGGGCAATCAGCTGCCAGGCCTCTTGGGCCACCAGTGCCAGCAATGAACTGAACACGAACAGCCACAGGCCGAGCTGCGCGGTGCGCCTGGCGCCAAAACGCGAATGCGCCCAAGCGGCCAATAACAGACCGGCGGTCATGGCCGCGAGAAAACCGGTGGACAACCACTGCGCCTGCGGCCGGCCAATTGAAAAATCCAGCATGATCGCTGGCAGGGCCACGTTGATGCTGGTCGAAGCCAGCACCATGGCCATGCTGCCGATCATCAGGATGCCCAGTAGCCAGCGCGGATAGTTCGCACCGAAACGCGCCTGCAAGTCCGGTAGATCCTGCCCCATCAGCGCTTTTCCAGATTACTCAGAATCCGGGCATGCACCAGCTGGCAACGGCGTAGCTCTTCTTCGTCGATGCCGGCGAAGAGCTCTTTACGCAGCTGGGTGGAAATAGCCTCGATCTTTTCGATCAACGGTTGCGCTGGCGGGCTCAGGGCGATTTTCTTGGCGCGGCGATCTTCCGGCACTGCCTGTCGGCTGACCAGACCCTGGGCTTCCAGGCTATCGAGCAGCCGGGCCAGGGTTGGCCCTTCGACCCCCACACTCTGCGCCAGCTCACGCTGGGTCGGCAGCTCCTCGAAGCGCGACAGATGCAAGAGCACCAGCCAGCGTGCCTGTGACAGACCAAGCCCAACCAGACGACGATCGAGTTCGGCGCGCCAGGAGCGGGATAACTGGGCTAATTGCATGGCAAAACGATGTGGATCCAACTGTGACTGCGACATGGCTAAACGGCTCTTTAACTATCAAAATCTAATTATTAGTGAGCTAACCATAACCGCAACCTCGAGAGCAAGTCCCTGAAGTCGTTCAATACTTCACCCTGTCACACACCGGTCATCCTCGGCGGGGGCTGAAAAGCCAGCGCCAGACACTCGCGCCGGCCCCCGAGGGAGGTAAAAGCCGGCCAAAACGGTCGAAGATCCGCCTGCAGTTGAAGACGCCGCGGACTCAGGCGCCGAACTCGGCCTGCAATGCGGCACGCACGCAGTACAACACGCCATCCTCGGCGCGCCCGACGAACAAGCTGCTGACGTCGGCCACCGGCGGCAGCTCGCCTTCACCATCGAGAAAGGCATCCTGGATCTCGCCGAGCAGCTCTTCCGGCAGATCCAGGGCTTGCTCCAGGGAAAGCTGCTGCTGGCCGATGGCCTCGGCCAGCAGGCTGTAGACGTTCTTCTCGCTGCACTGGAGTTGGCTGGCGATCTGCAACGGGGTCATGCCGGCACGGGCCAGGCTGACCAGTTCATGCCGCAGGTCGGCCACCACCGGCGGCGCCTCGGCATTACCGCCCAGCACGTCGAGGAAGGCCTCGCCGTAGCGTTCCAGCTTGCGCGCGCCGACTCCGCTGACCTGGGCCATTTCGGCCAGGCTGACGGGTTTGCTGCGGAGCATTTCCAGCAGGGTGGCATCGGGGAAGATCACATAGGGCGGCACCGCGTGCTCCTCCGCCAACTTGCGCCGTAGCGTGCGCAGGGCTTCCCATTGCTCGCGCTCGTCGCCGCGAACCAGCTGGCTGGCAGCACTGCTGGAGGCTTTCGCCGTGTGCTGCGGCTTCAGATCGCGGCGCAATTGCAGGGTCACTTCACCGCGCAACAAGGGCCGGCAGCTGTCGGACAGACGCAGGCCGCCATAGCCCTCGAGGTCGACATCGGCCAGGCCGCGCGCCACCAGCTGGCGGAACAGCGAGCGCCACTCGCCCTCGCTGAATGCCTTGCCGACGCCAAATACCGACAGGTGCTGATGGCCCGGGGCGCGCACCTTCTCGTTATCGCGGCCGAGCAGCAGGTCGACCAGATGACCGACACCATAACGCTGACCGCTGCGGTAGATCGCCGATAGTGCCTGGCGCGCCGGCTCGGTGGCATCCCAGGTCTGCACACCATCGATGCAGTTGTCGCAGTGGCCGCAGGGATTCGGCATGTCCTCATCGAAGTAGGCCAAAAGCGTCTGCCGCCGGCAGCGGGTTTCCTCGCAGAGCGCGAGCATGGCATCGAGCTTGTGCTGCTCGAGACGCTTGTGCCGCTCGTCGCCTTCGGAGTTGTTGAGCATCTGTTTGAGCAGCAACACATCCTGCAGGCCATAGGCCATCCAGGCATCCGCCGGCAGGCCATCACGGCCGGCACGACCGGTTTCCTGGTAATAGGCCTCCAGCGATTTGGGCAGGTCCATGTGGGCGACGAAACGCACGTTCGGCTTGTCGATGCCCATGCCGAAGGCGATGGTCGCCACCATGATCAGGCCTTCCTCGTTGAGGAAGCGCTTCTGGTGGTAGGCGCGCAGGTCGCTGGGCAAACCGGCGTGATAGGGCAACGCCGGAAAACCCTGGCTGGAGAGGAAGGCCGCGACTTCGTCGACTTTCTTGCGCGACAGGCAGTAGACGATGCCGGCATCGCCCTTGCGCTCGGCGAGAAAGGCCAGCAACTGCTTGCGCGGCTGATCCTTGGGCACGATGCGATAGAAGATGTTCGGCCGGTCGAAACTGGAGAGGAAGCGCTCGGCGTCGTGCAAATGCAGGCGCTGGACGATTTCTTCACGGGTGCGCATATCCGCCGTGGCGGTCAGGGCGATGCGCGGCACATTGGGAAACAGCTCGGCCAACTGGCCCAATTGCAGGTATTCCGGGCGGAAGTCATGCCCCCACTGCGACACGCAATGCGCCTCGTCGATGGCGAACAGGGCGATATCCAGGCGCTGCAGGAACGCCAGCATGCGCGGTTGCACCAGGCGTTCCGGGGCCAGGTAGAGCATTTTTATCTCGCCGCGATTGATCCGCTCGGCGATCTCGCGCTGCTGCTCGGCATTCAGGGTGGAATTCAGGGCCACTGCCGCCACCCCCAACTCGTCGAGGGTGGCGACCTGGTCGTCCATCAAGGCGATCAGGGGCGACACCACCACCGCCAAACCCTCGCGCAGCAAGGCCGGCACCTGAAAACACAGCGACTTGCCCCCGCCAGTCGGCATCAGCACCAGGGCGTCGCCGCCGCCCGCCACGCGCTCGATGATCGCCCCCTGGCGGCCACGGAAGCTGTCATAACCGAAAACGTCTTTGAGGATGCGCAGTGCGTGGTCGAGCATGAAAGGTCTCCGAAACGAGCCGCGCATTATACGCACCTGCTTGCCGGACTGAGTTTTGATCTGTTTTTTCGCTGCACATTCTTCTAGAACTATGGCTGCTGCAGCAGGTCTGGACTAGAATCCATCCTCGTTTACTTCTTCAAGGTAGCCCCACGATGTCCTTCGCCGAGCAACTGTCCCGCCTGCAAGCCTTCCTCGACGCCGATGAGCTGCACGAAGAGGCTCTGGACTACGTGGCCGCCCACGGCTACCTAACCGCCTTGTCGATCTGTCCCGACCCGGTACCGGAGCGTGAGTGGATCGATGCCCTGTTCTCCGAGCCACCGCATTACCGCAGCGACGAGGAACGCGACGATATCGAAGCCACCCTGGTGCAACTGCAGACTCATATCGCCCGCCAACTGGCCAGCGACGACGACCCGGAAGTGCCTTGCGAGCTCGACCTCGGCGACGACCCGGACGACTCCGATCTGCGTGGCTGGTGCATCGGCTTCATGGAAGGGGTGTTCCTGCGTGAAGCCGCCTGGTTCGACGATGCCGAAGACGAGGTCAGCGAATTGCTACTGCCGATCATGGTCGCCTCCGGCCTGTTCGAAGAGCAGCCAGAGTTCGCCGAAATCGCCAGCGACCGCGACCTGGTAGACAGCATGGTCGAGCAAATCCCCGAACTGCTGACCGCCCTGTTTCTGCTGTGCCATGCCCCGGAAGAGAAACCAGCCCTGCTCAAACCCCGTCACCATTGAGTCCGCGCCACGGCCATGGCGCGTGACATAAAGGAACAGCGTAACCCGCTGATTCGCTGCGCACTGCTGACCCTGGGTTGGCTGTGCGTGGCGCTGGGGGTGATCGGGATCTTCCTGCCAGTCTTGCCGACCACGCCGTTCCTGTTGCTGGCCGCGGCCTGCTTTGTCCGCAGTTCAAGGCGTTTCTATCTGTGGCTGGTGCTGCATCCCAGGCTCGGCCCATGGGTTCGCGATTACCTCGAAGGCCAGGGCATCCCACTCAAGGCCAAGGTCTACAGCATCGCCCTGATGTGGTTCAGCATCGCCCTCTCCTGCTATCTGGTCCCCCTGTTCTGGGCTCGCGCCGTCATGCTGACCAGCGCACTGTTGGTGAGCATTTACATCCTCAAACAGAAAACCCTGCCCAACCCGCGTTAACCACCTGCGCTATTGAGCAGACGCACTGCTTGCCTCAGGCAGTGCGCCGCTGACTCACCGACACGACACAGATCCTGGCGGGTTGTCCCTGCACGCCGAGCGGAAACCCACACGGCACGGTGCGACGCCTTGTCGCGAACACCTGGATGCTCTCGCTGCGGCGCTCGATATGCTCACAACCCCTGACTGACAGACTGCCCGAGAATGGCGATCGACCGCCCGACCCGCAAAAATTCATATTCGCGGACAACTCCCTGGACAGCTCGCGGCAAAGCCGCGGGATGCCGCCTAAACTCCTGCCATGATTGGCGGAGAAACGGTAGATGCAGCCTTGGCAGCGCCTTCCAGGATGGCAACAGCGTCGGCATTGGCCGGCGCTTGCCCTGTTTCTGCCGCTTGCCGCCCCCCCTCGGGCTAAGCCGGGCCTGGGCCGCCTGGGACGACTGGAACCTTCGCCTGCACCGCCTCGGCATTTTCAGCGAAAAGCCGCACATCAGCTACGTCAAGGCGCTGAAACTGAACCTGGCGCACATGGTGCCGAGCCATTACGCCAACCCGGCCGACGCCCCCCTGGTACTGGACAAGCTGATCAATCAAATCCGCCCCGCTTCACGACGCCAGGACCTGCTGCCGGTGTACGCCTTCAATGCCGAAGACCGGTATTTGCCGGGTTCTCGCAGCAACAAGAGCGACCGCAAGAAACTCTCGCGCTGGCAGGATTTATTGAAAAAATGCGCACAGAAGGCTTCGCCATTGGCGAAGGCTAGGAGAACGCCATGTCCCTGCTCAAGCAACTGTTTCTCGCCATTTGCCTGTTCTTGCTGGTGGCCTTCAGCGGCAGTTTCATCGTTGGCGTGGAAAACTCCCGCGAACACTTGATCGGCCAGTTGAACTCTCACGCCCAGGACGCCGCCACCGCCCTCGGCCTATCGTTGACGCCGCACGTGGACGACCCGGCGATGATCGAGCTGATGGTCAGCTCGATTTTCGACAGCGGCTACTTCACCAGCATCCGCGTGCTCAGCATCCCCGACGAGCGGGTAATGGTGGAGCGGCAGAGCGATATCGAAAATGAGCAGGTGCCGAATTGGTTCGTCCGCCTGGTCGACCTGCGACCCCAGGGCGGCGAGGCCCTGATCATGCGCGGCTGGGAACAGGCGGCGCGGGTCGAGGTGCTGAGCCACCCACAGTTCGCCATCGCCAAGCTATGGGACAGTGCCATTGGCAGCCTGCTCTGGTTGCTGTTCTGCGGCCTGCTCAGTGCGATTCTCGGCGGCTGGCTGCTGCGCAGCCAGTTGCGCCCCCTGGACAACATGGTGCAGCAGGCTCAGGCCATTACCCGCCGCGAATTCCTGACCCTGCCCAAGGTGCCGCGCACTCCGGAACTGAAGCGCGTGGTACTGGCCATGAATCAGATGGTGGACAAGCTCAAGGCGCTGTTCGCCGAAGAAGCCGCCCGCAGCGAGAAGCTGCGTGAAGAGGCCTATCAGGACAGCCTGACCGGCCTGGCCAATCGACGCCTGTTCGACATCCGCCTGACCAACCTGCTGACGATCACGGAACAGAGTACCGAAGGCTACCTGATCGTACTGCGGGTCAATGACCTTGCCGGCCTCAACCAGCGCTGGGGCGGCCAGCGCACCGATGCGCTGCTAGTCGCCATCGCCGAACTGCTCAAGCGCCTGCTCAACCAGCCCAACCGCGCCCACTGGCTGGCCGCGCGCAGTCGCGGCGGTGAGTTCAGCGTGCTCGCGCCCGGCCACGGCCGCTTGGAGGCCGAGCAACTGGCGCGCGAACTCCACGAAGACCTGGACAACCTGCGGCAAACCGACGCCAGCGACTGCGCACCGGTGGCGCACATCGGCATGACCGTCTTCAGGCCGGACGAGACCATCGGCCAGGTACTGCCCCGCGCCGATCAGGCCCTGGCCCAGGCGCAGAGCGACCCGAGCCTGCCCTGGGGGCGCCTGAACGATTTCGCCAGCCAGCCCGGTCAAGGGCTGCATGAATGGCACCAGTTGATCGACGACGCCTTGCACAATGACAAAGTGCAGCTGTATTTCCAGCCGGTGGTGAAGTGCGCCGAGCGCCGCCATGTGCTGCATCAGAAGGTCCTGGCACGCTTACTCGACCCCCGGGGCGAAACCATAGTCGCCGGCCGTTTCCTGCCCTGGATCGAGCGCCTGGGCTGGTCCGCACGCTTTGACCTGACCATGCTCGAACACTGCCTGGCGCACCTCGCACGGCACCCGCAGCCCCTGGCCCTGAGCCTGTCCAGCAAGACCCTGCACGAACCGGAAAGCCTGGCGCGCCTGCTTGCGATGCTCAAACAGCACCCCCAGCTGGCCAAACTGCTGACCTTCGAAGTGGACGAGCACCACCTACCCAGACCTGCCGAAATCGAAAGCCTGAGCAAGCGCATCCGCGACACCGGTTTTCAGCTCGGCCTGCAACATTTCGGCGGGCGCTTCAGCCTGATCGGCAACCTGACCCACCTGGGCCTGGCCTACCTGAAAATCGACGGCAGCTACATCCGCGCCATCGACCGGGAGAACGACAAACGCCTGTTCATCGAGGCCATCTTCCGTACCACCCACAGCATCGACCTGCCGCTGATCGCCGAGATGGTGGAGACCGAGGGCGAACTCACGGTGCTCAAGGATCTGGGCATCCACGGCGCCATGGGCAGGCTGATCGGCGCACCGGCGGCGTGGCAGGGCTGAAATGGACGATGTGGCAACTGGTGGATCATAAAACGGCTCAGCCGCGAACAAGCCCGCCAGCGGTAATAATGGCGGACCTGTTCGTGGCTCAGGCTCAGACGGTATCCACCACCAGGGAGCCGTCACCCAGCATGCCGGTGATCAGAGTGGCCACATCGGATCCGCCATATTGCGCAATCAGGTCGGCTTCGGTGACATCCTGTAACTCGATGGTCTGCACCACACTGCCACCGGCTTCCGCACTGGCCTCGATGGTGGTGGCCGTGATCGAGAAACTGAAGTTCAGATACTGATCAAGGGGGTTGACCTCCTCGCCTACCAGCAGATCGCTGAGGTCCAGGCTGTCGACACCCAGTTCGAAGTCGGTCACCACATCGTGGCCCGTTTCACCGGCCTGCCACCTGAAGATATCGGCGCCTGCACCACCGGTCAGGGTGTCGTTGCCCAGCCCGCCAAGGAGGATGTCGTCGCCACTGCCGCCGATCAGGGTGTCGTTGCCGCCATAGCCAAACAGGTAGTTCTCGCCCCCGTCGCCGACAAGCAGGTTGGCCAGATCGGTACCCTCGATGCTCTTGCTGTCCGGGTAGACCGTCACATCGATGGCGCTGTTGACCGAATCGCCGTCACCATCCGTACCGGTCACCGGCAGACTGAAGGTGACCGGGTCTAGATCGATGGCCTGACCGAAGGAGAACTCGCCCAGCTTGAAGCTGGTCGTGGTTCCGTCGCTGCCGACAGTGCCATTGGTCGATTCGATCGCCTCGATTTCCACGGCATTGAACGCCTGCGGGTTACCCTGCCCATCCACGCTGACGATCTCGAAGGTCCAGCCGTTGCCCAGGTTGTAGAGAATCACACCGGAACCGTCCTGAGCGACGTGATTGGCATTGCTCTGCACATTGCCGTTGGAGTCGTAGATGACGATTTCGCTTACCAGCAACACCAGTTGCGCCAGCGGCGTGGTGCCCACCAGTGTGGTGTTGGCCCCTGAGGCGCTACCGGAAGTGTCATAGATGCGCAGCTTGAAGTCCGCATCCTTGCTGCCGCCGGTAACGGTCAGCTTCTGGCGGAAGGCGAAGGTCTGCTGGTAGCCGCCAAAGCTATAACTTTCGTTATTGTGCTGCGTGTTGATGCTCAGGCCGGTGACCAGGTCATAGCGGATGACCTCACCGTTGGACACTTCGTTGCCCTGGCCCACCCCCAGCTCGTTGGCGCTGCTGTTGACCGTGCCGGCACTCCCACCCAGCGGCATGATTTCCGAGGAAACCAGCACGTCATCACTACCGTCGGGGTCGGGATTCTGATTACTGCCGATGTTCAGGCCCTTGAACGGGACGTTGCCGCCGCCAATGCCGGACAGATCGGTGATACTGGTGATCTGCGTGTTGCTGATGAAGCTGCCAGTGAACATGGTGATGGACATGTCGCCATTGGCATCGATCTGCGCCGTAAACGCCACGTCGCCATCGAGCGTCTTGGCCTCGATGTGCTGGGAATCCCCATCGTAGAAGAGGAACAACTCCTCGTTATCCAAGAACAGCTGTTTGCCGTCCTGGTCCACAAATGCCTGCCCATCGGTGATGGTGAAGGCGATGGAGCCGACCCCGTCGGCCCCGGCATTAGCCAGGAAGTTGAGCGACTTGGTCACGGTGGTGGGTGCTGGATCCTCCACCCCCAGCACGACGTGAATGCCGTCGGGGTAGAAGGCCGTCGGCCCGTCGTCATGGAAGGTCAGGAAGTTGCCCAGGCTCAGGCTGGCGCTGGCTTGATCGCCATCCGCATCGGTGATGGTCGCGGTCAGGGCGATGGCACTGCCGGCGACGCTGACCGGGTCATCCGGGTCACTGCCGTCCGGGTGTTGCAGGGCACGCAGTTGATCGAGGGTAACGTTGCCGCTGCCGTCGACGCTGACGGTAAAGGCCACGATGGAGGCGTCGCC
>NZ_JBFIIG010000002.1:0-77571 GCF_041601375.1 Pseudomonas sp.
CATCCCCGGCGAACGGGTCGCCAGCCGCGAGGAATACCTCACCGATCTGGTGGTGTTGCCGGGCGGGGCGACCCTGGTGTTGCAGGCCGGCAAGCGGACCTTGTCGCTCAAGGCGGATGACCTGGAACACTACAAGGGTGAACGCGGCCGGCGCGGCAACAAGCTGCCGCGTGGCTTCCAACGGGTCGATGCGCTGCTGGTGGAATAGCAGGGCTAACAGGGGGCGCGGACATGGCTGAGGGCGGGCAGGGCGCAGGGCTGCAATGGTCGCTGGAGGAAGGCCGACCGGCACGGTTGCGGGTGGACGGTGTCTGGCTGCTACAGGCGGCCAAGCCCGACCTCGAGGCCATCTGGTACAGCCAGCGACAACTGCCCGCGCAGGTGCAGGTGGATGTCGCCGTGGCTGCCTGGGACAGCAGTCTGTTGGCGCTGCTGCGCCGCCTGCAACGCCTGGCCGTGGTGCGGGACGTGGAGCTGCGCTGGCAAGGCTTGCCGGACGGCGTCGAGCGGCTGTTGCAGATGGCCGCCAAGCCGTCTACCCAGGCCCTGGAGGCGCCGGTCCCGGCGTACGGCCCGGTAACCCGCCTGGGCCTGCTGTTGCTCGCTGTGCTGGCCAGTAGCGGCCAGGCTTGTCGTTTTCTCGGAGAGGTGCTGCTGGCCCTCGGGCGGCAGCTGCGCGGGCGCGGGCGCATGCGCCCTAGCGATTTCTGGCTGGCCCTGCAGCAGTGCGGACCCGGCGCGCTGCCGATAGTGGCGCTGATCGCCATTCTGGTCGGCCTGATTCTGGCCTTTGTCGGCGCCGCCCAGCTGGAGGCCTTCGGTGCCCAGCTGTATATCGCCAACATGGTGGCCATCGGCATGACCCGCGAGATGGGCGCGCTGATGACAGCGGTGATCATGGCCGGGCGCACCGGCGCCGCCTATGCGGCAGAGCTGGGCAGCATGCAGGCCAACGAGGAGATCGATGCGCTGAAGACCTTCGGCTTCCCGCCGCTGGAGTTTCTCGTCCTGCCGCGCGTGCTGGCGTTGCTGGTGAGCATGCCGCTGCTCTGCGTGTTCGCCGATGCCCTCGGTATTCTCGGTGGTTTCATCATCGGTTCCGGCCTGTTCGACATTTCCGCACAGCTCTATCTCAAGCAGACCCTGGAGATGCTCAGCCTCGGCGATTTCCTGGTGGGCATCGGCAAGAGCCTGGTGTTCGCCGTGCTGATCGGCCTGATTGGCTGCCACTACGGCCTGGCTTGCGGGCGCAACGCCCAGGCGGTGGGGCAGGCGACCACCCGGGCGGTGGTCAGCATCATCGTGGCGTTGGTGGTCAGTGACGCGCTGATCACCCTGATTTGCACCCGGCTGGGGGTTTGAGATGAGCGATGCGCTGTTGGTCGTCGAGGATCTCAGTGCCGGCTACGGCAGCCTGGTGATCCAGCACGACCTGAATTTCACCATCCGCCGTGGCGAGGTGTTCGTCATCATGGGTGCCAGCGGCTGCGGCAAAAGCACGCTGTTGCGTCACCTGATCGGCCTGCAGGCGCCGCTGGCGGGGCGGGTGCTGTTCGATGGCGAGGACTTCTGGGCGGGTGACGAGGACAGGCGCGCCGCCTTGCAGCAGCAGTTCGGCGTGCTCTACCAGAATGGCGCCTTGTGGGGAGCGATGACCCTGCGCGAAAATATCTGCCTGCCGCTGGCTGCCTACCGTAGGCATCTGCAGCCGGCCGAACGGGTCGAGCTGGCGGCGTTGAAGCTGGCGCTGGTCGGGCTGGCCGGTTGCGATGAACTGTATCCGTCCGAGCTGTCCGGAGGCATGCGCAAGCGCGCCGCTCTGGCCAGAGCGCTGGCGCTCGATCCGCAGGTGTTGTTCTTCGATGAGCCCTCGGCCGGCCTCGATCCGATCAGTTCACAGGCCCTCGATGAATTGATCCTGCAGTTGCGCGACAGCCTGGGCTCGAGCATCGTGCTGGTGACCCACGAGTTGCCGAGCATCCAGGCGGTGGCCGATACCTGTCTGTTTCTCGACAATCAGAGCCACACCCAGATTGCCCTGGGCAGCCTGCAGGAATTGCTGGCCGATGGGCCGGAGCAGGTGCAGCGCTTTCTGCGGCGGGGCGAAGCGGTTCACCGAATGGAGGCGTCATGAGCGAAGCGCGCAAACCCTTTATGATTGGCGCCTTCCTGCTTGGCGGCCTGGCCCTGCTGGCCGCGGGTCTGCTGCTGCTGTCGCGCGACAGCTGGTTCAGCCAGCCCAGCGAGTACGTGGTGTATTTCACCGGGGCCCTGGACGGCCTGGACGTCGGCGCCGATGTCACTTACCGCGGGGTCAAGGTCGGCATGGTGCGCGAGATTCGCTTGTCCTACGACCGTCAGCTCGGGGATGTGGTCATGCCGGTGGTGCTGCGCATCAATGCTCCCGAGCGGCAGCAGACCGGTCCTCGCGGCTTCGATCAGTTCATCGATCAACTGGTCGGGCGGGGTCTGCGTGCCCAGCTGCAGACCCCCAGTCTGCTGACCGGCAAGGCGATAGTCGCGCTGGACATGTTTCCGGATCAGGCCGGCTATGTGCGTACGCCACACGAGCTGGATCTGCCGACCATTCCCAGCGTGCCCTCGCGGATCGATGAGATTGCCGATGTGCTGCGCGAGTTGGCCGGCAGCCTGCGTGAATTGCCGTTGCAGGAGATGGTCGCCTCGGCCACGCAGACGCTGCAAGCGCTGGAGAGGCTGACCAGCTCGCCGGAATTGCAACAAGGCCTGGTGAGCATGAGTCAGTTGCTGGTTAAACTCGATCGCCTGAGTGGCCGCCTGGAACAACAACTGCCACCGATCATGGATAATGTGCAGCAGAGCAGCGTTGACCTGCGTGACGCAGTAGGCGAAATTCGTCGCGCGGCGCAGAATGCCGGGCAGGCTTTGCAGCAGATCAACCAGCTGGCGGCTGACAGTCGTCGCAGTCTCGGCCCGGAATCCGAGGTACAGTACGAGGCATTGCGTGCCCTGCAGGAGCTCAGCCAGGCTGGGAAAGCGCTGCAGCGCACGATGGAAGGGCTTGATCAGCAGCCCCAATCGCTCATATTTGGCAAATCAAGGTAATGTTGTGATGAGACCGTTGCATTTTTCGCCGCCGCTGTTATTGCTTCTCGCGGCGCTCACCCTGCAGGGCTGTGCTGCGCTGCAGCCGGCGTCGCAATTCTATCAGCTCGAGCAGGGCAGCCCAAAGCTGCCGCAGAACGATAAAGGGCCGGCGTTACTGCTCGGTCCGGTCAAGCTGGCGGATTATCTGCAGCGTGAGAATCTGGTGCAGCGCGAGCTCGATGACAGCCTCTCGCTCAGTCAGAAGACCCGCTGGGCCGGTAGTCTGCAGGACGATGTCGGCCAATTGCTGCTGCGCCAACTGGCCGGGCAGCTCGATACCAGCCGCGTAGCGCTGTATCCGGATCGCGTCGGTTTCGCCACTCAGGTACAGGTTGTGCTGAGCATCAGCCGGCTGGACTCGGGTGTGCAGCAGCCTGCGGTACTGGAAGCGCAATGGCGCTTGCTCGATTCTGCCGGGGTACAGCGGAGCAGCCGGGTTGTGCGTCTGCAGGCCGAGCATTCGGGTGCGGTGATCGATCAGGTGCGTGCCCAGAGCCAGCTGCTCCAGCAGTTGGCTGGCGAATTGGCGAGCGCAATCAAGGCCATGCCGGTCGCCCAGGCCGCTCCTGCGCGCAAGCCGGCCGCCACCGCGCCGGCCAAGCGTCCGCAGAGCAAGCCGCCGACACCGCTGATCGAACCAGCCAAGCAAATGGAAGTGTTCCGCTTCTAAGCGCCTGTACTGGTCGGATTCGGTGGGTAAGCCAATGGTGCACTGCCTGCGGCGAGTGACGCCCTACACATTACGGACTTCCCCGGGTCTTGCGGAGTGGTCCAGGCTGTAGGGGTGGTCCGGGCGGCGATCCGTTCGGCGCGAAGCGACAACCCCCATAATTTGTGCTCCGGCGATAATCCACGGTGTACTGCCTGCGGCGAGTACACCCTAAGGATCGCGGACTGCTTCAGGGTTGGCGCATTGCTCGAGGTAATGGCTCGGCGCGCAGGTTGTGTGGAGGCGATCGCAGCAGACGGGAGTCTCAGCGCTGAGGGTGTTCGTGCATGTGCGCCAGTTGACGCTCCAGCAGTGACGGATAAGGGTCCAGCAGGCGCTCCACGCAGCAGGCACCTTCCGGGCTGGCGATGGTGCGGATGCGCGCGCGCTGACGTACCAGCGCATCATCTCCCACGCGCCGTTCGAGCAGCAGCAGGTTTCGGCTGTGCTGGGACAGGGCCAGGGCATCCTGGGCGGTTTCGCTGAGCAACAGGTCGCCCTGGCTCAAGTCGAGCAGGTCTTCACCCTGGGTCAGGCCCAGTTGCAGCTGGAGGGTGATGCCGCTGTCGGCAACCTCGATTTGCAAGGCATGACCGAGTGCGCGCAGCAGTTCGCCGCAGCAGATGGCGTGGGTCAGGTAATCCTCACCACCGTCCCGGCGATGGAACAGCATCAGGCTGCTGCCGTCGTTGAGGGTGTGCAACTCGCCTTGATAGAGCGCCGAGGCCTGGTTCAGGCAACCGCGATAGCGCTGCAGCAGATCCAGCAGGCGCGCGCGAGGCAGGCGGCGGAGCTGCTCCTGGGCACCCAGTTGAATGGCCAGTACGGCGCTTTGTTGGGGGGCGTTGACGGTCAGCGTGGGAATGGCTGCCGATTCATCGCCCTGGTCGCGCAGGTCGGAGAAGGGGTCGTCATCGTTCGGCCGACCGAGCGGGCTGTCGTCGTCTGCCTGGTTGAGGGCGTCAAAGCGCTCGTCGTGCAGGTCGCGCACCTCGAAGGTCGGCCCATCGTCGTCGTCTTCGTCATCGCCGAACTCATGCTCGTCGTCGTGGAAGTCCTGGGGCTCTGCTTCAGGCTCTGGTTTCGCTGGCACCAGGCGCATTTGCAGCTGGCGCGCCAGATCGCCGATTTCGTCCTGGCGGCCGGCACCGGGCGCCGGGTCATCCGGGTCGCGCAACCAGACGCGCAGCTGCAGCAGCGGGGTGGAGATGTGTCGGCCCAGGCGCATGCTCAGGGACAGGGCCAGTGCCAGCAGAATCAGGCTGAGGATGCCCATGCTCTGCAAGCTGATGGTCATCGGTTGCTGGAACTGGCGCATATCCAGGCTGATGCGCAATTGGCCGGCGATCACCTCCTGAAAGGTAATCGGGGTCGAGTACAGGCCCTCGGTCTCGCCCAGCATGGTTTTGTTCGGGCGCGAGCCCGCTTCGGCGAGTACCCGGTTATCCACGCTGTAAATGGCGGCGTGAGCCACTAGCGGGTTTTTCACCAGGTTATTCAGCAGCACGCTGAGGCTGAGGATGTCATTGGACACCAGCAGTTCGGTGGCCGACGACGCCGTCTGGGTGATCAGGCTGGTGCCCAGGGCCTCAGCCTGCTGCTCCATCGCATGCTTGAACTGCATGCCGATCACCCAGGCGTAGATCACCAGCGCCAGGGCCACGAGTAACAGGCTATGGCTGGCGATGCGCAGGACCAGGGGCACGCGGCGTTGGCGCAGGGCCTGGAACAGCAGCAGGAAGAAGTTATCGGGTTTGACGGGGGCGGGCCGGTTCACAGAGCTCGGCTCTTATCGACTGTAGGTGCCGCGCAGTATAGCGACCGCCCTGCATAGGGCAAAGCACCGCGCGTGTCCGTATGGCCGTGAAAATGGGTAGAATGTACGGCTTTTTGGCAAGCTTGCTCTGCCGGCAGCCTGTCGACCATTAACCGAGCCCCGGAGGGTGCGCCTTGCGCGAGATCGTCCTGATCAATATTACCGGCGAAGACCGCCCCGGTCTGACTGCCGCCATCACCGGTGTGCTGGCCCAAGGCGGGGTGAATATCCTCGACATCGGCCAGGCGGTGATCCACGACACTCTGTCATTCGGCATTCTGGTGGAGATTCCGCCAACCGAACAGGGCTCCTCGGTACTCAAGGATCTGCTGTTCACCGCCTACAAGCTTGACCAGCAGGTACGCTTCACGCCGGTGTCCGAGGCGGATTATCAGCAGTGGGTCGGCGGTCAGGGCAAGGCGCGGCATATCGTGACCCTGTTGACCCGCAAGGTGACTGCCGAGCAGTTGCAACGGGTCAGCGCCATTACCGCCAAGTACGACCTGAACATCGACCATATCGATCGTCTCTCCGGGCGTATGCCGCTGGATATGCCGGCCGAGCAGGGCAAGGGCTGCATCGAGTTTTCCGTGCGCGGCGAGCCGGCCGACCCGGCGGCCTTGCGCGCCGAGTTCCTCAGCGTGGCCCAGGAGCTCAATGTCGACATCGCCTTCCAGCGTGATTCGCTGTTTCGGCGTAATCGCCGCCTGGCGGTATTCGACATGGATTCGACACTGATCGAGGCCGAGGTGATCGATGAACTGGCCAAGGCTGCCGGGGTCGGCGAGCAGGTGTCGGCGATCACCGAGCGGGCCATGCGCGGCGAGCTGGATTTTGCCGCCAGCTTCAGGGAGCGTCTGGCCCTGCTCAAGGGCCTGCCGGAAAGCGTGCTGGCCGATATCGGTGCCTCCTTGCGCCTGACCGAGGGCGCCGAGACGCTGTTCAGCGAGTTGCGTCGCCTTGGCTACAAGACTGCAATCCTCTCCGGTGGTTTCAGCTATTTCGCCAAGCAGCTGCAGGCCAAGCTGGGCATCGACTACGTCTTCGCCAACGAACTGCAGATCGTCGACGGTCTGGTCACCGGCGTGGCCGTCGAGCCGATCGTCGACGCCCAGCGCAAGGCCGACTTGCTGCGCGAGCTGGCGGAAAAGCAGGGGTTGCGCCTGGAGCAGACCATCGCCGTCGGCGATGGCGCCAACGACCTGCCGATGCTGGCCATCGCCGGCCTGGGCGTGGCCTTTCGGGCCAAGCCGCTGGTCAAGCAGTCGGCCAAGCAGGCCATCTCGACCCTGGGCCTGGATGGCATCCTTTATCTGCTTGGCTTTCGCGACCGCGACGGCTTGGAGTGAATAGGAGAGCCGCAAGCCTCAAGCTATAAGCGGCAAGTAAGAGCAAAAGCTTGAGTGCAGCACGCTTGCCGCTTGCCGCTGCTCTATTCCTATTCGTCGCCGGCAGAGAAGTCGTAGTCCATCGACTGGCTGGGGCCTTGCAGGTAGTAACCCTGGATATAGTTGACCCCGGCCTGCCAGAGCGTGGCCAGCACGCTGGCGCTCTCGATGAAGGGCACTATGGTCAGCTTGGCCTGGGCGTGCAGGCTGGCCAGCAGGGTTTTCAGGGCTTCCTGGCTCTCAGGCGTGGACAGGTCCTGGGAGAAGGAGCCGTCGATCTTGACGAAGTCGATGTGCAGGTGCTTGAGGGTGTTGAAGGGATTGATCGCGCAGCCGAACTGGCTGAGCGCCACCTTGCAGTGCAGTTCGCTCAAGCCCAGGGTCAGCGCCTTGGCCTGCTTGAGGTAGGCGATGGCATCCGGTTCTCTGAGCTGGAAGACCAGCGCGTCCGAGGGCAGGCGTGCCGCTTTCAAGGCCACGCTGAGCCACGGCAGCAGGGTCTGATCCTGCAGGCTGGCGCTCGACAGGTGGACGAACAGGTGGGTGTTGTGGCCCTTGTTGCGGTGGTCGGCGAGCAGCTTGATCGAGTTGAGGATCACCCAACGGTCGATCTTCTCGCCCAGGCCGGCCTCTTTGGCGGCGTTGAGGAATTCGTCCGGCGGCACCTCTTCGCCTTGCGGGCTGAGCAGGCGCAGCAAGACTTCATAGTATTCGTGGCTGTCGCCGCGCAGGCTGATGATCGGCTGGAACAGCAGGCGGAAGCTGTTGTGCTCCAAGGCCTGTTGCACCATGGCGACTATGTTGCCGCGGTTGGCCGCCGCAGCCAGTTCATCGCCAGGGTTGAACAGCTTGAGGGCGTTGCCCTGATCCAGTTCGTCGGCGCAGCGCTGGGCACGGTCGACCACTTCCTGGGCTTTCGAGGTTTTCTCGTTAAGCCCGGCGACGCCAATCGACAGGGTGCTCTGTGCCGTGCGGCCGTTGATGTCGAACAGGTTGCTTTCGACCTTTTTCAACAGGCTCGCCAGGTCGGCTTCGGCTTGTTGCGGGGTCTTGCCGGGCTGCAGGACGGTGAATACATCGTCGCCAAAGCGCGCCAGTTGCGCCTCATGACTGAAGTGACCGCGCAGCAGGTTGGCCAAGTCGGTGAGCAGCAAGTCGATGCCCGCCAGACCGACCTCTGCCAGCAGGCTGGCATAACGGTCTATGCGGATATAGGCCAGGCTGGCCGGCTGGCCGGCATTCACCGCCCGTTCGGCGGCGGCATCCATCAGGCCGAGGAAGTGGCTGCGGTTGTACAGGCCGGTGACCAGGTCCTGGCTGCTGATCTCGCGCAGCTTCTCTTCCAGTTCGGCGTTGCCGCTTTCGGCGTGGATCACCACCTGGATACAGGGCTCGCCATCATAGGTGGCCGGCGAAAAATTCATGCGCACCGGGACGGTCTGGCCGCTGGCCCGAACGCCGGTACAGGCCAGTTCGGCGTTGCTTTCGATGTTCTGGTAGTTTTTCAGGAAGTCTTTGAAGTTGCTTTGGTCGGCAGCGGCGATCAGGTCGATCATCGGCATGCCTTCCAGCTCATCGCCATCCTGGTAGGCGAAGAGTTCGAGGTAGGCGCGGTTGGCATAGATATGCATGCCGTCATGCACGTAGGTGATCGCGTCGACCGAGCTGTCGAGCAGTAGCTGGCAGCGTTTCTCCGCCTCGCGCAGGGCCACTTCGGCGGCGCGCCGGGCGCGGCGTTCTTCGAGGTTGGCCAGTTCGCGTCTGGCCACCAGCACCAGGCGCTCGTCTTCGCCCTGCGGCAGCGCGTCCTGGGCGCCCAGTGCCAAGGCTGCGGTGATGCTGTCGGAGTCGTTGTCGGCGAGCAGCTGGATAACGGGGATATCTTTTGCCTGGCGGCGAATGGCGTTGATCGCTTCGCTCGGCTCGAGGTGTTGGCTGCTGGGGGCGCAGATCAGCAGATCCCAGCTGTGCTGCAGGGTCTCGGCCAGATCATCGCTGGAGGTCAGGCGATGCACGCGCGTGGCGCGGCCGGCGTTGCGAAACAGACTGACGAGCCGCTCGGCCTCGTTCTGCGAGTCTTCGAGGATCAGCAGCCGAATGGTTTTTTTTTCGATGGCCATATCAGGAGTCAAATCTGCGGCAAACGGGCGCGAAAAGGCGACAAAAATTGATGTGCCGGCAATCTACAGCGACTTCCATAGCGAGTCAAAGTCTTCCTCCCCGCTGGCGTCTTGGCTGGCTCGGGCTGTGACGGGTTTCCCCGGCTCGCCGGGTTTCTGTTCGATATCGCGGTATTCGAACTGATTGAAGCTGCCGGTGCTGGCTTGTCGGCGACTGAGCAAGGCGCGGCGTTCTGTGCCATTGAAGTTGATCACCACCTTGTTGCCTTCCTGGAAGGGCAGGCGTGGGGTGATCAGGGTGGCGGGTCGGGAGATCGCACTGATTTCCGGTAACAGCAGCGTGCGCAGGTATTGGCTGTTATGTTCGGCTTTGGTCCTGCGCAGCAGTTGCAGGCCACAGGCTTGTGCATGTGGGGCGATCAGTTCGATGCCCATCTGCGTGCCACCGCCGCGTACCTGGCGAATCCAGCGCACCACGGCCACGCTCCAGCCCTGTTCCGGCGAATCCTGCACGCCGAGCAGTTCGCCGGCCTGCAGTTGGCTCGGCACTTCTTTCGGCCAGGACAGGCAGTAGCCGCCGGGGCTGTGGTTGACGATCGGCAGGGCGAAGGTCGGGTAGCTCTCGGCGCCGGCGGACGCTGTCTGGCTGCCTTGATTGGCGGATTTGCTGTACTCGATTTCCTCGAAGGGCAGCTTGCTGTCCCAGCTGGTGCTCTTCTGGGTGTCGAAGGCCTTCGCCCAGACATCCTCAACACTGACATCGGCATCGGAGTCAAATACCGCCGTCTTGGTTTCGCTCGGCTGTTGCAGGATCTCGTTGAACGGACGCTCATTTGCCAGGAAAAAGTGCAGGGCGCTCATGCCTATACACAGGGTCAGGCTGCCTTGGCCGTGGGTGCGATTGAAGGTCCGTTCGGAGACGTCGCCCCAGGCGGCGCTGAGGTGTTGCAGCATGTCCGTGCTGAACCCTTCGGGTACCAGCAGGCGTGACCGGCTGGCATTCTCGGCAGGTAGCGACAGGTACTCCTGGATCGCATCGACCAGTAGGTGTGGGTCGATGCCCAGAGCATTGGCCAGCTCTTTTTCCTGAAACAGCGAGGTGTAGCGCGGCGGGCCATCCACTTGCGGGGCCAGCGCAAACAGGCTCGAAGGTGCATTGCCGGCTTGCAGGCTAACCAGCGCGCTCCAGGGTTCGAGGACTTCGGCGAGGCGCGCGATACCGTTCTGGCGCATCTGATTGCAGCGGGCGCAGCCGAGCAGCAAGGCGACCACATAGCTCTGCTCGGTACTCATGCTTTGAGTGTGGCGGGCCAGCGGATCGCGGATCGCGAGTTTGTGCAGGCGCCGCTCACGGGCGATCTGGTAGATCTGGTGCAGTTCCAGCCAGAGGCCTTCGGGTACGGGGCAATACAGTTGGCTGGCGCGAACCAATGGGCCGCACAGGCTGTGGGTGGCGCGCTGCAGGGCGACGCTCAATAGCGGGTTGCGCTCGCCATTGTCTTGCGGGGCCAGGCTGGCAATGATCAGTTTGTAACCGATGGCCAGATGGTTTTGCAGGGCCTGGCAGAGATTGGCCACCTTGCGTGGGCGTTCATCGAGGACAATCGCCTGATTGAGGAAATGTCGCTCCAGGTGTTTACAGACGAAATACACCTCCGGACGCAACAGCTCCAGTAACTGCAGGCGGTTATCCGCTGTGCTGCGCAGCTGGTTGAGTTCGACCAGGGCCTGGTAAAGCTGGCGGGCTGTTTCTCCGATATTGGCTTTCGGCAGGTTGGCAATCCAGCGCTTGAGGTCGCGCGGGTTGGCATCGCAGAAAGACAGGCCTGGCTTGTGCGGGGTGGGGACGCGGAGCAGCAGGTGGGAAGTCTGTTTATCCATCTAGCTTGGATACTCCAACGCCCGGAGTTAAGCCGAGTCATTCTCTTGGTAACTAATGCTGCAAACTTTAGCAGTATCTGGCTGCGACCGCAGCCCTACCCGGGGCCGGGCAGGGCGCGGGTTAGCCGGCCTGGCTGTGGCCGATGCTCTGACCCATCTGCACGCTGCTGTTGGCGCTCAGGGTGGGCGCCCAGTTCACCTGATCGGGGCCGAACAATACGATCGCCGTCGAGCCCAGCTTGAAGCGGCCCAGTTCCGCCCCCTGCTCCAGAACGATGGGCGCGCGCGCGGCCTCGTCATAGCGGAAAGTTTTCAGCTGGCGCTTGGGTGGCGTGACCAGGCCGGCCCAGACGGTTTCGATCGAGGCGACGATCATCGCGCCGACCAGCACCACGGCCATCGGCCCGCGTTCGGTGTCGAACAGGCAAACGACCCGCTCGTTGCGGGCGAACAGTTCCGGGACATTTTCCGCAGTGTTCTGGTTGACCGAAAACAGCCGGCCCGGCACATAGACCATTTCCCGCAGGGTGCCGGTCAGTGGCATGTGCACGCGGTGGTAGTCCTTGGGCGACAGATAAATGGTCGCGAATTCGCCGCCCATGAACGGAGTGGCGCATTCGCTGTTGCCACCGAGCAGTTCGAGGACGCTGAAGCCGTGGCCCTTGGCCTGGAATATCCGGCCGTGCTCGATCTTGCCCAGTTGGCTGACGGCGCCGTCGGCCGGGCTGAGGATCGCGCCTGGGGTGGTGTCCAGTGGGCGTGCGCCCTCTTTCAGGGCGCGGGTGAAGAACGCATTGAAGTGCTCGAAGGCGCTCAGGTCTTCGATCTGTGCCTCGCTCATGTCGACCTGGTAGCGCTTGGCGAACCAGCTGGTCAGGCGGTTCTTGAACCAGACTGTACGGCATTCGGCTGCGCAGCCGATCAGGCGCGACAGCAGGTGGTGCGGCAGCAGGTACTGGCTGAGGATGAACAGGCGTTGCTTCATGGGTGTTCCTTGAGGATTCGATGGCATGCGAATGGCAGCTGCTTGCTGGCTCAGCGTTCCACTGGGGTGTCGGGGTGGTTGCCCCACTCGCCCCAAGAGCCGGCGTAGGCCTTGACTCGCGGATAGCCGAGCGCCTTGGCCACCAGGTAGGTGAAACCGGAGCGGTGGTGCGTCTGGCAGTGGGTGATGATTTCCTTGTCCGGGCTGATGCCGAGGCTGGCGAGCAGCGTGGGCAGGTCTTGGCGAATGCGCAAGGCGCGGGCCGGATCCATGCCGGCCGTCCACTCGAAGTTGATCGCGCCAGGAATGTGTCCGGCTTTGGCGGCCAAGGCCTTTTCGCCGCTGTACTCGGCAGGTGAACGGGCATCCCAGATCGCCAGGTCGGCGGCGCCCAGGCGGCGTTGCAGGTATTCGCGGCTGGCTGTCGGGCCGTCGTCGAGCGTCAGCTCGAGTGTGCCGGTGCAGGCGGCGGGCTGCTCGGTGCTCAGCGGGCGATCCTCGGCCAGCCAGGCCTGCAGGCCGCCGTCGAGGTAGTGGTAATGCCTGTGGCCGATCACGTCCAGCAGCCAGATGAAGCGTCCGGCCCAGCCGCCGCCTTCGTCATCGTAGACCACGTAGACGGCGTTCGGGTTATGACCCAGCTCGACGAATAGCTGTTCGAGTTGGGCGAGCTCCGGCAGCAGGCCGGGGGCCGGCGGCTGGCCCAGCTGGGTGCGTTTGGGGTCGACGAAGTGCGCGCCGGGAATGTGGCCGGCGGCATAGCGCGCGTTGCTGGTCAGGTCGACCAGAATCAGTTCGGGGGCATCCAGGCGCGCGGCCAGTTCGGCCGGTTCGATAACCAATGGCAATGCAGCGAAGGCAGTCATGCCGGGCCTCTTTGATGGCAAGTTGTGACAAGACGAACAAGAAGACGGATTGTAGCGGAAAGCCTAGTGTTCAGAGGGTGTGAAAATATCGAGCGCCGTCGCGAGAGCGTCTCCTGGTGTTCGCGTATCGCAACGCCAGCAGCGGGCGGCAGGAGGCGGTCGCAGTAGGCGGGAGTTTTTTCACAACCTCTCACGTTTGGCAAAGCTGTCCAGGGCGCGCTGAATGCATTGCGCGGTTTTACCGAAGGCCTGCACGTTGGCATCGCCGAGTACGGCGCCGTCCTGGTCGGCGACGATGATCATCACCACGTGGCCGTTGCTGGCCAGTGAGCGGATCAGCAGGTGTTCGCTGGGGAATAGCGCTTTCAGTGAGCCCGGCAGCAGGGCCGAGAATTGCGCGATAGTGGCCGGTGTCAGGCGCAGCTGTGCCGGTGCCTTGAGCAGGCGGCGCAGCACCTGGCTGTGCTGCGGGTCGATGACCAGGCTGCTGGCCGACTTGTCCAGGCCGGCCTGTTGCTGCGCTCGCAGGCGGCTGTGGCTGCGGTCGGCCAGGAGCAGCAGCACCCGCGACATGCCGCAGGCTTGCAGGGCTTGCGTGGTGGTGCTGGTGAGCTGGTCGAGGTTGTGGAACGCACTCGGCTGTACGAGCAATTGCGCGCAGTGTTGCCGCCATCCACTGTCTGCCGGCGCTGTCCTCGCCGGTGAAGCGGCGGGCTTGCCTTGCAGGCGCCGAGCGTCCCAGGGCCAGAGCAGGGCTTGGGCAGGGTGCCAGAGTGCTGGCGTGGCATGCTGGCGCGCGCTCTGCGCCGCGTGCTGGTGAATCTGTTGCTGCACGTCGCCCAGCGGCAGCTGCAGGTAGAGCCCGGTCAGGTGTTGCCAGCGCAGGCTGTGCGGGCTGTTCCAGGCGTGATGGGCAGACAGTGCCAGGCCATTGGCCAGTAAAATGCTATTGGCTGGCTGGGTTAGCCAGCGCCGCAGTGGCGTGTCGGCATCGAGCATTTGCTGCTGATGCAGGGGGTGCTGATTGTCGCGGGCGATGTGCAGGGCTTTGACCAGTTGGCGGCGGTCTGCCACCAGCAGGCGGTAGCCCTGAATCACCCAGTCGGGCAGGCGCCAGCGCTCGGCCAATGCCAGGCACAGGGCGAGCAGGGGCACGCCGAGCAGATCCTGCTCGACGCTGGCGGCCGGTTCGGCTCGGGCCAGCACCCGTTGCTCCCATTGCTCGAACAGCTCGGGGTGGGCTGCCAGCAACGGCCAGATAGGCGCGAGAAACAGCAGGCTGCCCCAGTGGATTTCCTGCCAGAGCCGCGCCAGGCGTCCGCTGAACAAGCCGCTGGCTTGCTGCGCGGCGTGTTGGCTGATCAGTTGGACCTGCCGCAGCGCCAGGGGAATTTCCTCGAGGGGGCGAGCGGGTTGGCGTTTGACCAGCTCCAGGGTGCGCTGCAGGCCCAGTCGACTGAGCGCGCTTTCCAGGCTTTCGGCGCAGGCGCTGAAACTGCCTGCCTGTCGATTGGCCTCCCGTAGCACGCAGAGTGCCAGGGCTGGGCTGGCCTGCATCAAATCGGCAATTTCACGCAGCGAGCGGCGGCTGTCGGACAGGGCGCGACAGACATTCAAGTGTTGTTCGACGGGCACTGGCAACAAGTGTTTGTCCAGCTGTGCGAGCCAGTCTTCGAGGGTGCGTGGTAGGGGTTTTGAGGTGGGCATCTGTGCTTAGCCATGCTGGCTTTTAGACTTAACTGCCTATAGTCTCGCGCATTAGTTCCGATAAATAGAAGGGTTGTTTTGCATAACCCTCACTCCAGGCTCGCGCAAGTTTCCTTTCTATGGCAAAAATCATTGGCATCATCGTTGTAATTGCTAGCGTGCTCGGCGGATTCATGCTGTCCGGCGGCCAGTTCATGGCGCTGGTGCATCCGTTTGAAGTATTGATCATCGGCGGTGCCGCGCTGGGGGCTTTTCTGCAGGCCAACCCGGGTAGCATGTTCATGCGCGTGTTCAAGAAATCCTTGAGCATGTTCAGTTCGCGTTTCAGTCACGCCTATTACCTGGAAGTGCTCAAGCTGGTCTACGAGATCCTCAACAAGAGTCGGCGCGAAGGCATGATGGCCATCGAGGCCGATATCGAGGAGCCTGCGGCCAGTCCGATCTTCAGCAAGTATCCGAGCATCCTCAAAGACGAGCGGATGACGGCCTATCTCTGCGATTACCTGCGCATCATGTCCTCCGGCAATATGGCGCCGCATGAGCTGGAAGGCTTGTTCGACATGGAGATCGCCAGCCTCAAGGAAGAACTGGAACATCCCGCTCATGCCGTGGCCAAGGTCGCCGATGCCATGCCTGCCATGGGGATCGTCGCGGCGGTGCTGGGGATTGTGATCACCATGTCGATCCTCGCCGAAGCCGACAACGCGCAGATCGGCCAGAAGGTGGGTACGGCGCTGGTCGGCACCTTCCTCGGGATTCTCGCCTCCTACGGTTTCTTCGGGCCGCTGTCCGGGGCGCTGGAGCATGACGCCAAGGAAGAGCTGAACATATACGAAGCGATCAAGGCTGGCCTGGTCGCTTCGGCGTCCGGCATGCCGCCGTCGCTGGCCGTCGAATTCTCGCGCAAGGTGCTCTATCCGGCCCATCGCCCGAGCTTTTCCGAGCTCGAGCAGGCGATGCGCGGAAACTAACGGAAAATGGACAACAATCAGCCGATCATCGTCAAGCGGGTCAAGAAGGCCGCTGCTGGCCATCATGGCGGGGCCTGGAAAATCGCCTTCGCCGACTTCGCCACGGCGATGATGGCATTCTTCCTGGTGATGTGGCTGATGTCCGTGGCTACCCCCGAGCAGAAGAAGTTGATCTCCGGATACTTCAAGGATCCGATCGGCTTTTCCGAAAGCGCCAGTCCCTTCGTCATCGACCTCGGCGGCTCGCCCACGCCGGCGCCGGATCGCACGCTCAATCAGCAGGTCGACGATCAGACCGAGGGCGAGGAAGTCGAGATCGAGCCGGCGCAGCCCAGCCCCGCGCAGGCCGACGGCAAGGCCGAGGAAGTGGAGCGCGAGCGCCTCGAGCTGTTGCTGCAGGAGCTGCAGAACAAGGTCGAGGAGAATCCGCAGCTGCAGCGCTTCAAGGATCAGATTCTGTTCGAGATCACCCAGGACGGCTTGCGTATCCAGATCATGGACGCCGAGAACCGGCCGATGTTCGCTAGCGGCAGTGCACGCTTGCAGCCGTATTTCGAGGACATTCTGCTGGCCCTGGCCGACACCATCAGGGCGGTGCCGAACAAAATCAGCGTCAGCGGCCACACCGATGCCAAGCCGTTTGCCGGTGCCGCCGAGTTCGGCAATTGGGAGCTCTCGGCGGATCGGGCCAATGCCGCTCGGCGCGCCCTGATCGCCGGTGGTTATGACGAGGCGCAGGTGGCCCGGGTGGTTGGCTATGCGTCGTCGGCGTTGTTCGATCGAGACAACCCGCTGAACCCGGTCAATCGGCGTATCGACATCGTCGTGTTGACGAAGAAGGCACAGCGCGCCATCGAGGGCGAGCAGGATGGCGCTGGCGACCCAGAGCCTGAGGGGGTTGAGGGGGCTGGCAGCACTGCCGCGCCTGATGGGCCGCAGCCGCCTGGCGCGGATCCGGCCGGGACGGATGAGGTGCGCGAGCGCTTGAATATTTTCGAGGACGGGGTGTTGCAGTTCGATCAGCCGAGCGAATGAGTCGCCGGTCGTACGCCCCGGGCCGCGAGTGATCGCGGCCCGGTCGTGTCAGCGCTTGTGAAAATATCGCGCGAGAGTTTGCACAGCCTTATCAGTAGTCCGCTTCGGGCAGGCTGGCCAGGATGTGTCGGTAGCTGGCCATCCGTTGTGGCTGGATGCGGCCGTCTTCCAGGGCCTTGAGCAGGGCGCAGCCAGGCTCGCGGTCATGCTTGCAGTCGCGAAAGCGGCACTGGCCTATCAGTTCGTTGAACTCGATGAAGCCGGCTTCGACATCCGCGCGGCTGACGTGCACCAGGCCGAACTCGCGGATGCCGGGCGAGTCGATCAGCTCGCCGCCGCCCGGGAAGTGGAACAGGCGGGCGGTGGTGGTGGTGTGGGTGCCCTTGCCGGTCAGTTCCGACAGCGGCCCGACCCGGGTGTCCACGCCTGGCAGCAGGCTGTTGACCAGCGACGACTTGCCAACCCCGGACTGGCCGACGAAGACGCTGACGTGGCCGTCGAGCTGCTGCTTGAGCTGCTCCATGCCGTCGCCCTGATGGGCCGAGACTTCCTGCACGGGATAGCCGAGCTGGCGATAGACGCCGAGCAGGACATTCAGCGCCACGGCGTTCTGCTCGTCGATCAGGTCGGCCTTGTTCAGCAGCAGCAAGGGGCGGATGCCGGCGTGTTCGGCGGCCACCAGGTAGCGGTCGATCAGGTTGGCGTGGGGTTCGGGCAGCGGTGCGAAGACGATCACGATCAGGTCGACGTTGGCCGCCACCGGCTTCAGCTGGCCGCGGGTATCCGGGCGGCACAGTTCGGTTTTACGCGGCAGTTGCGCGACTATGACGCCGATGCCCTGGTTGCCGGCGCGCCAGACCACGCGATCGCCGGTGACCATGGCGGGCAGGTTGGCGCGCAGGTGGCAGCGAAATACCTGGCCGGCCAGTTCGCCGTCTGTGGCTTCGACTTCGACCTGCACGCCAAAGTGGGCGATGACCAGGCCTAGCTGTTCCGGGCCGAGGTCGCCACCCTCGAGGGTTTGCACGGCCTGCGACTCGCGCTTGGCCGCGCGGGCGGCTCGTTCGCCCTGAATTTTGTCGATGCGCCAGCTTTGCCGGCGGTTGAGTTGGCGTTTGGCCATGAAAGTTCCGAGGTTGACTTGCGGTGAAATCCGCCAGCGAGTCTAGCACGCGGCACGTGCCGACTCGCGCTGCTGCGTTGCCGGATGCCGAGAGTTAGTGCCGGGGGTTAGACTGCAGCGCAGTGACGATAGACAGTTAGAGGCGAAATGGAGGCGATAGATGGTTGCGCGTGTAGCGATGATTGCTCGAGTGGCCGGCCGCCATCCGGCCCTGCTGGCGTTGCTGGCGCAGCTGTGTGCGGCGCTGCTGGTGGGCGGGGCGATCGTCCTGGCGGTGCAGTTTTCGAGCTGGCGCCCCAGCGCTTTGGCCGCCGGTTTGGTCCAGGGCTTGCTGGCGGCGAGTGTCGCTCGTTGGCTCGGTCTGGCGTCATGGTGGTGGTGGCTGAACCTGGGGTTTGTCCCGGCGCTGCTGCTGCTCGGTGGTGCGGCGCTGCCGTCCTGGGTGTTTTTAGCCGGCTTCCTGCTGCTGTTGCTGGGCAACTGGAACAGTGTCGGCGAGCGGGTGCCGCTGTATATGACCGGCGCGCGCAGTCGCCAGCAGTTGGCCGAGTGGCTCGCCGGGCAAGCGGCCGCTTTCCGCTTCGTCGACCTCGGCTGTGGTCCGGCGGGCACCTTGCTCTGGCTGGCGCGGCGCTTTCCCCGGGCGCAGTTCGTCGGGGTGGAGACCGCGCCCTTGCCGTTTCTCATCGCCTGGCTGCGCGCCCTGCCGCAGAGCAACTGCCGGATTCGCTACCAGAATCTCTGGCGCACCGATCTGGCGGGATTCGACGTGGTTTATTGCTTCCTCTCGCCGGCGCCGATGGCGGCGCTCTGGACCAAGGCCGTGGCGCAGATGGCCGTCGGTGCCTGGCTGGTCAGCAACAGCTTCGAGGTGCCCGGCGTGCCGGCCGATCAGCAAGTCGAACTGCATGACTGGCGCCGCTCGCGTCTGCTGTTATGGCGGATGCCGGCAGTCGCTCGGGCGTGACCGGGCGTGGTGCGGACAAGTCCGCCGCTTCGCGGGCGACTTTATTCGCTAAACTGCCGGCATCAGCCGAGGAGTAGAACATGCAGAACCCGCAGAATCTGATCTGGATCGACCTGGAAATGACCGGGCTCGATCCGGAGAAGGACGTGATCATCGAAATGGCCACGATCATTACCGATAGCGAGCTCAACATTCTGGCCGAAGGCCCGGTGCTTGCGGTGCATCAGAGTGACGAGGCGCTTGCCGGCATGGATGAATGGAACACCCGCACCCATGGCGACAGTGGCCTGGTCAAGCGGGTGCGGGAGAGCAGGATCAGTCAGGCCGAGGCCGAGGCGCAGACCATCGCCTTTCTCGAGCAGTGGGTGCCCAAGGGCCAGTCGCCGATCTGCGGCAACAGCATCGGTCAGGATCGGCGCTTTCTCTATCGCTACATGCCGGATCTGGAAGCCTATTTCCACTACCGCTATCTGGATGTCTCGACCCTGAAAATCCTCGCCGAACGCTGGGCGCCGAAACTCAAGGAAGGATTTCTGAAAAAAGCCAGCCACCAGGCGCTGGACGATATCCGCGAGTCCATCGCCGAACTCCAGTACTACCGCGAGCATTTCCTCAAAGTTGGCGCGCAGGGAGCACATGCCGAGGCGCCGAAAGCCGATTAAGGGCGCTGCAGGCTGGGCCTAGGGCAGGCGCGGGATGAGGGTTTTTGGCCCCATTCCCGTTAACCCTGGCCGCGGCGCCGATGCTGTGCCAGCGCCCACTCGACATGCTCGCGCACCAGCGCCGAGGGGTGGTCGCGGCGGGCTTGCAGCGCCTCGAGCACCGGGATGCTCGAGGGGGCATTGCCCAGGCCGACGGCCAGGTTGCGCAGCCAGCGCTCGTAGCCGGCACGGCGCAGTGGCGAGCCTTCGGTGCGGCTGAGGAACTCCTCTTCGCTCCAGCGGAACAGTGCGGCCAGCTCGGCGTTGTCCAAGTGATGGCGTGGCTGAAAGTCGCCCTGCTCGGTAGGGCGGGCGAAACGGTTCCACGGGCAGACCAGTTGGCAGTCGTCGCAGCCGAACACGCGGTTGCCGATCGGCGCACGCAGCTCCTCGGGGATCGCGCCTTTCAATTCGATGGTCAGGTAGGAAATGCAGCGTCGCGCATCCAGCACGTAAGGGCCGACAAAGGCCCCGGTCGGGCAGATGTCCAGGCACGCGGTGCAGCGCCCACAATGTTCGCTGGCGTGCGGCGCATCGACCGGCAGGGGCAGGTCGACGAACAGCTCGCCAAGGAAGAAGTAGCTGCCGGCGCCGCGGTTGAGCACCAGGGTATTCTTGCCGATCCAGCCGAGTCCGGCCTGTTCGGCGATGGCCTTTTCCAGTACCGGCGCGCTGTCGACGAAGGCGCGGTAGCCGAACGGGCCGATCTGCTGCTGGATGCGCTCGGCCAGTTGTTGCAGGCGCTTGCGGATCAGCTTGTGGTAATCGCGGCCCAGGGCGTAGCGCGATACATAGGCTTTCTCCGGTTCGCCCAGGCGCTGGGCCATCTGCGTGTCACCGGGCAGGTAGTCCATGCGCAGCGAGACCACGCGCAAGGTGCCGGGCACCAGTTGCTCGGGGTGCGAGCGTTTGCTGCCGTGGGCGGCCATGTAGTCCATCTCGCCCTGGTAGCCGGCGTCCAGCCAGCGTTGCAGGTGCGCCTCGTGCTCGCTCAGCTCCAGCCCGGCAATGCCGACCTGTTGAAAGCCCAGCTCGCGACCCCAATTCTTGATCGACTGGGCGAGGGCGGTGAGGTCGAGTGCGACAGTTGTCATATGGGGCGGGTAACCGGGGCGGAGGTAGGTATAATTCTGCCAGACATCGGAGCCGACGCATGCCGCAATCGCCAGACAATCTTCCCCTCGCCTTATACAGCGCCACCCAGGTGCGCGAGCTGGATGCGCGCCTGATCGCCGCCGGTACCCCGGGCTTCGAGCTGATGAGCCGCGCCGCCCATGCCATCTGGCGGGCGCTGCGCCGTCGTTGGCCGGACGCCGGGACGCTGACGGTGCTGGCCGGGCGCGGCAACAATGCCGGCGACGGCTACCTGGTGGCGGCCCTGGCGCTGCGGGCCGGCTGGCAGGTGCGGCTGCTGGCGCTGGGCGATCCGCTGCAGCTGCAGGGCGATGCGGCGCAGGCGCGCGACGAGGCGCAGGCCGCCGGCGTGACGATCCAGTCCTGGAGTGAGTGCGCCGAGCTGAGCGGGGTGGTGGTCGATGCGCTGCTCGGCACCGGCCTCAGCGGTGCGGTGCGCGAACCCTATGCCCAGGCGATTGGCCTGCTCAACGCCAGCGGCCTGCCGGTCCTGGCGGTGGATATTCCCTCGGGTCTGTGTGCCGACAGCGGTCAGGTGCTGGGCGTGGCCGTGCGTGCGCAGCTGACGGTGACCCTGATCGGCCTGAAGCTGGGGTTGTTCACCGGAGTGGCAGCGGATTGGGTGGGCGAGCTGGTCTTCGCTGACCTGCAGGCCGAGCCGGCGCTGGTCGCTGCGCAGGCTTGCGTGGCGCAGCGTCTGGACGGAACCAATGTGCCGCGCTTGCCGGCGCGGCCGCGCACGGTGCACAAGGGGCAATTGGGCCATGTGTTGGTGGTCGGCGGCGATCGCGGCTTGGCCGGCGCCGCCCTGTTGGCAGCGCAGAGCGCTTTGCGCAGCGGTGCCGGGATGGTTTCCCTGGCGACCCGCGGTGAGCACCTGGCGGCGGCGCAGGCGCGCGTGCCCGAGGTGATGAGCGCCGCCGTGGCCTCGGCCAATCAACTGCGGGCCTTGGGCGCCGCGGCCAGCGTCTGGGTGGTCGGGCCGGGCCTGGGGCAGGGAGCCTGGGGGCGCAGCCTGCTGTCGCTGGCGGCGATCACCGAGGCGCCGCAGGTGTGGGACGCCGACGCCTTGAACCTGCTGGCCGCGGCGGCGGTCAAGATGCCGGCTGGTGGCGTGATCACCCCGCATCCGGGCGAAGCCGCGCGCCTGCTGGGTATCAGTGCCGCCGAGGTACAGGCCGATCGTCCGGCGGCGGCGCGGGCCCTGGCCCGGTGCTACCAGACGGTGTGCGTGCTCAAGGGCGCGGGTAGCCTGGTGGCGGATCCTGACGGGCAGCTGTTGCTCTGCGATCGCGGTCACCCGGCCATGGCCGGCGCCGGCCTGGGCGATGTGCTGGCCGGCCTGGTCGGCGCGCTGCTGGCCCAAGGCTTGCCGGCGATGGCGGCGGCCAGTCTGGCGGTCTGGCTGCATGCGCGTGCCGGCGAGCGTCTGGCCGAACAGGGCTGTGGGTTGGCGGCGAGCGATCTGTGCGCCGCCATTCGTCAATTGTTGCAGGAGCAGTCGGTTTGTCCGAGTTAGAGCTGTATGCCGCCGATGAGGCGGCGATGTTGACCCTGGGTGCGCGTATTGCCGCGGTCAGTGGCGGGTGTGGGGTGATCTATCTGCATGGCGACCTGGGGGCGGGGAAGACCACCCTGTCGCGCGGGATCATTCGCGGCCTGGGCCATGCCGGGGCGGTCAAGAGTCCGACCTTCACCCTGGTCGAGCCATACGAGATCGGTGCGATCCGGGTGTTCCATTTCGACCTGTATCGCCTGGTCGACCCGGAGGAACTGGAGTACCTGGGGATACGCGACTACTTCGAGGGCGATGCCTTGTGCCTGGTCGAGTGGCCGGAGCGTGGCGCAGGCGTTTTGCCAAAGGCCGACATGGACATTACCATTACCGCGCAAGCGTCCGGCCGCTGCCTGCATCTGCGGGCGCAAGGCGAACGTGGCAAAACCTGGTGTGCCACTTTGGCTTCCGGGGCATGATCAAAACAAAATGGGGTCGGGTATGCGCATAGGCGCGCGTTTCATCGCGGTTGGAGTGGTGCTGGCGGCGCTGGCTGTCGAGGTTTTTGCCGCTTCGGATGTGCGCAGCGTCAGGCTGTGGCGTGCGCCGGACAACACGCGCCTGGTGTTCGACCTGTCCGGTCCGGTGCAGCACAGTGTCTTTACCCTCACGGCGCCGAACCGCATCGTCATCGATGTCAGTGGCGCCAAGCTGGCGACCGGCTTCGATAACCTGGCGCTGAGCAATACGCCGATTACCGGCGTGCGTTCGGCGCAACGCACGGCCGACGAGTTGCGCGTGGTGATCGACCTGTCGGCGCAGGTCACGCCGAAGAGCTTCGTCCTGGCGCCCAATCAGCAATACGGCCATCGCCTGGTGGTCGATCTGTTCGATCAGGCGGCGGGTGCTGCTCCCGGCCTGCCCGTGACTCAGGTGGCCAGTGCGCCAGTGGTGCCGGTCACGCCGACCCGGGTGCCGGCGAAATTGACCCCGCTGCCCAGCGGCAAGCGCGATATCGTCATCGCCATCGATGCCGGTCACGGCGGCGAAGACCCGGGCGCTCTGTCGCCGGTCAAGGGCCAGTTCGAGAAGCACGTGACCCTGGCTATCGCCAAGGAACTGCAGCGCCAGATCAACGCCGAGAAAGGCTTTCGCGGCGAGTTGGTGCGCACCGGCGACTATTTCATCCCGTTGCGCAAACGCACCGACATCGCGCGCAAGAAGGGCGCCGATCTGTTCGTCTCGATTCATGCCGATGCGGCGCCGCGGGCGGCGGCCTTTGGCGCCTCGGTGTATGCCCTGTCGGATCGCGGCGCCACCTCGGAGACTGCGCGCTGGCTGGCCGACTCGGAGAACCAGTCGGACCTGATTGGCGGCGCCGGCAATGTCAGCCTGGACGATAAGGACCGCATGCTGGCCGGGGTGTTGCTGGATTTGTCGATGACCGCGTCGCTGTCGTCCAGCCTGAATGTCGGCAACAAGGTATTGAGCAATATGGGGCGCATCACCCCGCTGCATAAGCGGCGGGTCGAGCAGGCCGGTTTCATGGTGCTCAAGTCGCCGGACATGCCGTCGATCCTGGTCGAGACCGGGTTCATCTCCAACCCCCAGGAAGCCCGCAAGCTGGCCAGTGCGGGCCACCAGCAGGCGCTGGCACGCTCCATCGTGACCGGGGTGCGCCAGTTCTTCCAACAGAACCCGCCACCCGGCAGCTACCTCGCCTGGCAGCGCGATAACGGCAAGATCGTCCAGGGTCCGCGCGAACACGTGGTCAGCTCCGGCGAGAGCCTGGCGTTGATCGCCCTGCGTTATCAGGTCAGTCTCGGCGCCCTGCGCAGCGCCAATTCGCTGCGCTCCGACGTGATCAAGGTCGGCCAGGTCCTGCAGGTTCCGGCCACGGCGCTGGCGGTTCAGCCATGAGCGGTGATGCGCGTATCCAGCTGCTGAGCCCGCGCCTGGCCAACCAGATCGCTGCCGGTGAGGTGGTCGAGCGGCCCGCCTCGGTGATCAAGGAATTGCTCGAGAACAGCCTGGACTCCGGCGCCAAGCGTATCGAGGTGGATATCGAGCAGGGCGGGGTCAAGCTGCTGCGCGTGCGCGACGACGGCAGCGGCATCGCGGCGGACGATCTGCCGCTGGCGTTGGCCCGGCATGCCACCAGCAAGATCCGTGAGCTCGAGGACCTCGAGCAGGTCATGAGCCTGGGGTTTCGCGGCGAGGCCCTGGCCTCGATCAGCTCGGTCGCGCGCCTGACCCTGACCTCGCGCACGGCCGATGCCGCACAGGCCTGGCAGGTGGAGACCGAAGGTCGCGACATGCAGCCGCGCGTGCAGCCGGCGGCGCACCCGGTGGGCACCTCGGTGGAGGTGCGCGACCTGTTCTTCAATACCCCGGCGCGGCGCAAATTCCTCAAGACCGAAAAAACCGAATTCGATCACCTGCAGGAAGTCATCAAGCGCCTGGCGCTGGCGCGTTTCGACGTGGCCTTTCACCTGCGCCATAACGGCAAGACCGTGCTCGGCTTGCACGAGGCGCATGACGATGTCAGTCGTGCGCGGCGGGTGGCCTCGGTTTGCGGGGCGGCCTTTCTCGAACAGGCGTTGCCCATCGAGGTCGAACGCAATGGCCTGCGCCTGTGGGGCTGGGTCGGCTTGCCGACCTTCTCGCGCAGCCAGGCCGATCTGCAGCATTTCTTCGTTAACGGGCGCACGGTGCGCGACAAGCTGGTCGCCCATGCGGTGCGCCAGGCCTATCGCGACGTGCTGTTCAATGGCCGTCATCCGACCTTCGTGCTGTTTCTGGAGATCGACCCCGCGGTGGTCGATGTCAACGTGCACCCGACCAAGCACGAAGTACGCTTTCGCGACGGGCGCATGGTCCATGACTTCCTCTACGGCACCCTGCACCGCGCCCTGGGCGATGTACGTCCGGAGGATCAACTGGCCGCACCGGCAGCGGTGAGCGGCATGCTGGTGCCGACCGGGCAGGCGGCCGGCGAGTTCGGCCCGCAGGGTGAGATCGGCCTGGCCGCCAGTTTGCTCGAGCCGACGCCGCGCGAGTCGGTCTGGCGCTCGCCGGGGGCCGGTTATCAGGGGCAGCGGCCGCCAGCCGGGTCGTCGGCCGGCGAGACGCAGGGCGCCTACCGCGAGTTTTTCGCGCCGCTGGCGGCCGCGCCGGCGAGCCTGCCCGAGGCTCAGGGCGATGTGCCGCCGCTCGGTTATGCCGTCGCCCAGCTCAAGGGCGTGTATATCCTCGCCGAGAACGTGCCGGGCCTGGTGCTGGTCGACATGCATGCGGCGCACGAGCGCATCACCTATGAGCGACTGAAGGTCGCCATGGCCAGCGAGGGCCTGCGCGGCCAGCCGTTGCTGGTGCCCGAGTCGCTGGCCGTCAGTCAGCGCGAGGCCGATTGCGCCGAGGAACATGTGACCTGGTTCCAGCGTCTGGGCTTCGAGTTGCAGCGTCTGGGCCCGGAAAGCCTGGCGATCCGGCAGATCCCCGCGCTGCTCAAACAGGCCGAGGCCAATCGATTGGTCGCCGATGTGCTGGCCGATCTGCTCGAGTACGGCACCAGTGACCGGATCCAGGCGCACCTCAACGAGTTGCTTGGGACCATGGCCTGTCACGGGGCGATACGCGCCAATCGGCGCCTGACCCTGCCGGAAATGAATGCCCTGCTGCGTGACATGGAGCACACCGAGCGCAGCGGCCAGTGCAACCATGGGCGGCCGACCTGGACCCAGTTGGGCATGGATGATCTGGATAAGCTGTTCCTGCGTGGCCGGTGAAACGCGCTGGTGGTTGAACTTGTAGGGGCGGGCCGAAGCCCATGGCCGCGATTGTCCAGGTTCGCGGGCATGGGGCTGCGCGTCCGCCCGTTGCTACGAAAATGTTGCTCGGTCCCCAGTCGTAGGATGGGGCGGGCCGCGTAGGCGGCCCCCTCATCCTACAGCTCGCCCATTTTTCAGAGTCCGCCGATGCCCCAGTTGCCCCCCGCCATCTTCCTGATGGGACCCACCGCCGCCGGCAAGACCGATCTGGCCCTCGAGCTGGCGCGGGTGCTGCCGTGCGAGTTGATCAGTGTCGACTCGGCCTTGATCTATCGCGGCATGGACATCGGCACCGCCAAGCCCGATAAAGCCACCCTGGCCGAATTCCCCCATCGCCTGATCGATATCCGCGACCCGGCCGAGAGCTACTCGGCCGCCGAGTTTCGTGCCGACGCCCTGGCGGCGATGGCCGAGATCAGCGCGCGCGGGCGCATTCCGCTGCTGGTCGGCGGCACCATGCTGTATTACAAGGCGTTGCTCGAGGGGCTGGCCGATATGCCCGGCGCCGATCCGCAGGTGCGCGCCGAGCTGGAAGGGCGCGCCCAGGCCGAAGGCTGGCAGGCCCTGCACCGCGAGTTGCAGGCGGTCGATCCGGAGTCCGCGGCGCGTATCCATCCCAATGACCCGCAGCGCCTGGTTCGGGCGCTGGAGGTCTACCGCGTCAGCGGTTTGAGCATGACCGCGCACCGTCAGCGCCAGGCCGAGCAAAATCATCTGATGGGCGCATCCGCTGCGGGGCAATTCCCTTATACTGTCGCGCACCTGGCCATTGCTCCGGCGCAGCGCCAGATGCTGCATGCGCGAATTGCGCAACGATTCCAGGCGATGTTGGAACAAGGCTTTGTCGAGGAGGTCGAAGGCCTGCGCCAGAGAAGTGACCTGCATCCGCGATTGCCGTCTATACGAGCGGTGGGCTATCGCCAGGTGTGGGATTATCTCGAGGGTAATCTGAGCGAGGCGCAGATGCGCGAGCGTGGCATCATCGCCACGCGGCAGCTGGCCAAAAGACAGTTTACCTGGTTGCGCAGCTGGGCCGATGTGCACTGGCTGGATAGCTTGGCTTGTGACAATTTGCCGCGCGCCTTGAAATACCTGGCAGCGGACTCCATATTGACCTGAGACCTTGCCATTGGCCGTCTATCCTTGGGGGTATGGCGGCCTGAAGTTGTTTATTGTCTTACTAAAACTATTAATTATTGATTTTTCAAAGGAGTGCGACACATGTCAAAAGGGCATTCGCTACAAGACCCTTACCTGAATACCCTGCGTAAGGAACGCGTCCCGGTTTCCATCTATCTGGTCAATGGCATCAAGCTGCAAGGTCAGATCGAATCCTTCGACCAGTTCGTGATTTTGCTGAAAAACACTGTCAGCCAGATGGTCTACAAGCATGCTATCTCCACTGTGGTGCCCAGCCGCCCAGTGCGTTTGCCGAGCGTTTCCGAGGCTGAGCTGGCCGAAGCCGAGCCGGGCAACGCCTGATTTAGGAGGTCGTATTGTTCTTCGAGCGCCATGAAGGGGGTGAGCGGGCCGTCCTGGTTCATCTGGACGGTCAAGACTCCGCGGCGCGTGAAGATCCGCAAGAGTTTCAGGAGCTGGCCATCTCGGCCGGGGCCGATGCGGTGGCCTTCCTTAGCGTGCCGAGTAGCCGGCTGACGGCAAAATACCTGATTGGCAGTGGCAAGGTCGCGGAGTTGCGCGATCAGGTCAAGGTGCTCGAGGCCGATCTGGTGATCTTCAATCACGTCCTCACGCCCAGTCAGGAGCGCAACCTCGAGCGGGTTTTCGAGTGCCGGGTGCTGGATCGAACCGGGCTGATTCTCGATATTTTCGCTCAGCGCGCGCGCACTCACGAAGGCAAGCTGCAGGTCGAGCTGGCCCAGCTGGATCACCTGAGCACCCGGCTGGTGCGTGGCTGGACCCACCTGGAGCGGCAGAAGGGCGGTATCGGTCTGCGCGGTCCGGGTGAGACTCAGCTGGAAACCGACCGGCGTCTGTTGCGGGTGCGCATTCGCCAGATCAAGCAGAAGCTGGAGAAGGTGCGCAGCCAGCGCGAGCAGGCCCGGCGAGGGCGCAGACGCGCGGATATCCCTTCGGTGTCTTTGGTCGGCTATACCAACGCCGGCAAGTCGACCCTGTTCAATAACCTGACCGAATCCGATGTCTACGCTGCCGATCAGTTGTTCGCCACCCTGGACCCGACTCTGCGGCGCTTGGAGCTGGACGATCTGGGGCCGGTGGTGTTGGCCGATACCGTGGGCTTTATCCGTCACCTGCCGCATAAACTGGTCGAAGCCTTCCGGGCGACCCTGGAGGAGTCGAGCAACTCAGACCTGCTCCTGCATGTGATCGATGCGCATGAGCCTGAGCGCGATCAGCAGATCGAGCAGGTCATGGCGGTGTTGGGTGAGATCGGTGCGCACGAGTTGCCGCTGCTCGAGGTATACAACAAGCTTGATCTGCTCGAGGGGGTCGAGCCGCAAATTCAGCGCGACGCCGACGGCAAGCCGCAGCGGGTCTGGTTGTCTGCCCGTGACGGGCGTGGTCTGCCTTTGTTGAAGCAGGCCATTGCCGAGTTGTTGGGCGATGACCTGTTTATCGCTACATTGCAGTTGCCGCAGGGCCTGGCGCGGCTGCGCGCGCAATTTTTTGCCCTGGGTGCGGTGCAAAGCGAGGAGCATGCCGAGGATGGCAGCAGTCTGCTGGCAGTACGCCTGCCGCGGGTCGAGTTGAATCGGCTGGTCACCCGGGCAGGTTTGAAACCATTGGAATTTATCGAGCAACACACTTTGCAATAAAGCCTGCGTCAGTGGCTTTGCCGCTGGCGGCTGGCATTCGGTAGCATTGGTCGGCGCGCCGTGGGCGCGTCTTTGCTTTATTAGATGGAGAGCGCTATGGCTTGGAATGAGCCGGGTGGCAACTCGAACAATCAGGATCCTTGGGGCGGCCGCAAAGGCGGTGATCGCAAGGGGCCGCCGGATCTCGACGAGGCCTTCCGCAAGCTGCAGGAAAGCCTCAACGGGCTGTTCGGTGGCGGTAAGAAACGTGGCGGTGATGACGGTGCTGGCAGGGGCGGTGGTTTCGGTCTGCTATTCGTCGGCTTGGCCGTGCTCGCGGCCGTTTGGCTGTATAGCGCGATCTACGTGATCGATGAGCAGGAACAGGCCGTAGTGCTGCGTTTCGGCAAGTACCACGAGACCGTAGGGCCGGGCCTGAACATCTACTTCCCGCCGATCGATCGCAAGTTCCAGGAGAACGTCACCCGCGAGCGTGCCTACAGCAAGCAGGGGCAGATGCTCACCGAGGACGAGAACATCATCGAGGTGCCGCTGACCGTGCAGTACAAGATCAGCAACCTGCAGGATTTCGTGCTCAACGTCGATCAGCCCGAGGTCAGCTTGCAGCATGCGACCGACAGCGCGGTACGCCACGTGGTTGGCTCCACCGAGATGGATCAGGTGCTGACCGAAGGTCGTGAGCTGATGGCCAGCGAGGTCAAGGATCGTTTGCAGCGCTTCCTCGATACTTATCGCACCGGCATCAATGTCACTCAGGTCAACCTGCAGAGTGCGGCGGCGCCGCGCGAAGTGCAGGACGCCTTCGATGACGTGATCCGTGCCCGTGAAGACGAGCAGCGCGAGAAGAACCTGGCGGAAACCTATGCCAACGGCGTGGTGCCGGAGGCCCGTGGTCAAGCCCAGCGCTTGATCGAAGATGCCAGCGGTTACCGTGATGAAGTGGTTTCCCGCGCAACGGGTGAGGCGGATCGCTTTACCGCGTTGGTGGCCGAGTACCGCAAGGCGCCGGAAGTCACGCGTGAGCGTTTGTACCTGGACACCATGCAGGAACTGATGAGCAATACCAGCAAGGTGCTGGTGACCGGCGACAAGGGGCAGAACAACCTGCTCTATCTGCCGCTGGATAAAATGATCGACGGTCGTAGCAGCGCTGGAGCCAGTGCCGTGTCGGGTGCAGGGGCCGCCGAACTGGGGGCGCGCACGAGCAGTAATCCGGGTCAGGTTGAGCTGCGTACAAGGGAGAGCCGCTGATGAGCAATAAATCGCTGATCGCCCTGATTGTCGGCGTAGTCCTGGCGCTGGTTGCCTGGAACAGCTTCTATATCGTGGCGCAAACCGAGCGTGCGGTGCTGCTGCAGTTCGGTCGAATCGTCCAGCCGGACGTGCAGCCGGGTTTGCATGTGAAGATTCCTTACGTCAATCAGGTGCGCAAGTTCGATGCACGCCTGCTGACCCTGGATGCTTCCAGCTCGCGTTTCCTCACCCTGGAAAAGAAAGCGCTGATGGTCGACGCCTTCGCCAAGTGGCGGGTACTCGATGCCGAGCAATACTACACTGCGACTTCCGGCATCAAGCAGATCGCCGACGAGCGTCTGGCGCGGCGCCTGGAGGCTTCGCTGCGTGACCAGTTCGGTAAGCGCACGCTGCACGAGTCGGTGTCCGGCGAGCGTGATGCACTGATGGCGGACGTTACGGCTTCGCTCAACCGTGCGGCGCAGCGTGAGCTGGGTATTGAGGTGGTGGATGTGCGGGTCAAGGCCATCGACCTGCCGAAAGAGGTCAACCGCAGCGTGTTCGATCGCATGAGTTCCGAGCGTCAGCGTGAGGCTCGCGAGCATCGGGCCAAGGGTAAGGAGCTGGCCGAAGGTATTCGGGCCGATGCCGATCGTCAGCGCCGCGTGCTGCTGGCCGATGCCTATCGCCAGGCCGAAGAGCTGCGCGGTGATGGCGATGCCCAGGCGGCGGCCATCTACTCCAAGGCGTATGGCCAGGACCAGGAGTTCTACTCGTTCTATCGCAGCCTGAGGGCTTACCGCGAGAGCTTCGCGGATAAGCGTGATGTGCTGGTGCTTGATCCGAGCAGTGACTTCTTCCGCTATCTGGAAAAGTCCAAGCCCTGAGGCAGCTGCAGGCTGCAAGTAGGCGCTGGATGCTTACTTGCAGCCTGAAGCTTGTGGCTTGCGGCTTTGCGCGTGTTATCATTGGGCAGCCGGGAAAATCCCGGCTTTTTTGCGTCTGTGGGTCTCATGTGGCAGGAATTGGGCATTGCGTTTTGTCTATTGCTGGTTCTGGAAGGCATCCTGCCCTTCCTCTGCCCGCGCCATTGGCGTGAGGCAGTCGCACAGCTTGCACGGCTGTCGGATCGACGACTGCGACTGATGGGGCTGGCCAGCATGTTGCTGGGTACAGCTCTCCTTTATCTGCTTCACTGAAGGCTTGTGCCGCCCGGTTCAAGAGGGGAATGGCGAAATGGCAACGGTAGACCGCTGGCTACTGCCAGATGGCATCGAAGAAGTACTGCCGCCGGAAGCGGCGCGCATCGAAGTCGCGCGCCGTCAGGTGCTGGATCTGTTCCAGCGCTGGGGCTATGAATTCGTGGTGACGCCGCATATCGAATACCTGGAATCGCTGCTGACCGGCGCGGGCCGGGATCTGGATCTGCGCACCTTCAAGGTGACCGACCCGCTGTCGGGTCGGCAGATGGGCTTTCGTGCCGATATCACGCCGCAAGTGGCGCGGATCGACGCGCACACCCTGCGCCGCGAAGGGCCGAGCCGGCTGTGCTATGCAGGCAGCGTGGTGCATGCGCAGCCGCGGGCATTGACCACCTCGCGCAGCCCGATTCAGTTGGGTGCCGAGTTGTATGGCGATGCCAGTCCGGCCAGTGATGTAGAGGTCATCAGCCTGCTGGTGGATACCCTGGAGCTGGCACAGGTGCCCGATATTCATATGGATCTCGGTCATGTCGGGATCTACCGTGGCCTGGCGCGTGCCGCCGGCTTGTCTGGCGAGGTCGAGCAGCAGCTGTTCGATGCGCTGCAGCGCAAGGCCATGGATGAGATTGTGCTGCTGACCGAGGCCCTGCCGGCTGCGCTATGCAAGATGTTGCGCGCCCTGGCCGAGCTCTGCGGCGGTCGGGAAGTGCTTGACCTGGCGCAGGCGTGCCTGGTCGAGGCGCCGGATGATGTGCATGCGGCGCTGGATGACTTGCTGGCGATTGCCGATGCGTTGAGCCTGCGCTATCCGGAGTTGCCGTTGTACTTCGATCTGGGTGAGTTGCGCGGCTATCGCTATCACACCGGCGTGGTCTTTGCGGCCTTCGTGCCGGGTGTCGGTCAGTCGATAGCCCAGGGCGGTCGCTATGACGATATCGGCGCGGATTTCGGTCGGGCGCGTCCGGCGACGGGGTTCTCCACCGATCTGAAGACCCTGGTCAGTCTTGGGCAGATGCCGCTCGGTGAGCTGCCGGCGGGCATCTGGGCGCCGGACCAGCATGATCTGTACCTGTGGCGTGCGGTGCAGCGCCTGCGCGGTGAGGGCGAGCGCGTGGTGCAGGCGCTGCCTGGGCAGGCTTTGGCCGATGCTCACGAGGTGGGCTGTGATCGTCAATTATTGCTGAGTGATGGCCGCTGGCAGGTAATGCCGTTGGTCGATTGAGCTGATCCAGGTTGGTCAGGTGCTGGCGCTATCCCGCTGCGGGTCGTTCACACTGATCATCTTGGTGGGCTGCCCAGGCGGGCCGTCCTGACAGGCCGTCCAAACTGGTCGTCCCCAACAAATTGTTTCCGTCGGCTGTGGTCGGCATCAAGCTTGCGCGAAGAGGACAAGTTTTATGGGTAAGAATGTCGTAGTCCTGGGCACTCAGTGGGGTGATGAGGGCAAGGGCAAGATCGTCGACCTGCTCACCGAACAGGCGGCAGCTGTCGTGCGCTACCAGGGTGGCCATAATGCCGGTCATACCTTGGTGATCGACGGCGAAAAAACCGTACTGCACCTGATCCCCTCGGGCATCCTGCGCGAGAATGTCCAGTGCCTGATCGGCAATGGCGTGGTGGTTGCCCCTGACGCGCTGATGCGCGAAATCATCAAGCTGGAAGAAAAGGGCGTGCCGGTACGCGAGCGTCTGCGTATCAGCCCCTCTTGCCCGCTGATCCTGCCCTATCACGTGGCCCTGGATCAGGCGCGCGAGAAGGCCCGTGGCGATCTCAAGATCGGTACCACCGGTCGCGGCATCGGTCCGGCATACGAAGACAAGGTGGCGCGTCGCGGTCTGCGTATCGGCGACCTGTTCCACCGCGAGCGTTTCGCCGCCAAGCTGGGCGAGTTGCTGGACTACCACAACTTCGTGCTGCAGAACTATTACAAGGAGCCGGCCGTCGATTTCCAGAAGACTCTGGACGAGTGCATGGAATACGCCGAGCTGCTCAAGCCGATGATGGCCGATGTGACCGCCGTGTTGCATGAGATGCGTCGCGAATCCAAGGACATCATGTTCGAGGGTGCCCAGGGTTCGCTACTGGACATCGACCACGGTACCTACCCCTACGTCACCAGTTCCAATACCACCGCCGGCGGTATTGCCACCGGTTCGGGTTTCGGTCCGATGTACCTGGATTACATCCTCGGCATCACCAAGGCCTATACCACGCGCGTTGGTGCGGGGCCGTTCCCGACCGAGCTGTTCGATGAAACCGGTGCTTTTCTTGCCAGGCGCGGCCATGAGTTCGGTTCCACCACCGGGCGTGCCCGTCGTTGCGGCTGGTTCGATGCGGTGATCCTGCGTCGCGCCATCGAGATCAACAGCATTTCCGGTCTGTGCCTGACCAAGCTCGATGTGCTCGATGGTCTCGAGGCCATTCGGATCTGCGTCGGTTACAAGGATCAGTACGGCGAGGTGCTGGTCGATGCGCCGACCGATGCCGACAGCTATCTGGGTCTGCAGCCGGTGTATGAAGAGCTGCCGGGCTGGAGCGAGTCGACCCTGGGCGCCAAGACCCTGGACGAATTGCCGGCCAGTGCGCGTGCCTACATCAAGCGCGTGGAAGAGTTGGTTGGTGCGCCGGTCGACATCATCTCCACGGGCCCGGATCGCAACGAGACCATCGTGCTGCGTCACCCGTTCGCCTGAGAGCTTGTGAAAAAACTCGCGCCTACTGCGACCGCCCCCTGGCGTCCGCTGCTGGTGTTGCGTTAAGCGAAAAGCAGGGTCATTTAGCTCACTAAACTCCCCTGTTTTTCTCATAGCGCGCCTTGCCGCGAACAGCGGGAGACGCTCTCGCTACGGCGCTCGATATTTTCACAGCCTCTGATTGTCGTGAGCTGTACAGCAACGGGTCGCCATGGGCGGCCCTTTGTCGTTTGAGGCGATGGCTTCAGTTTTCTATTTTGCGGCCGATCATTGCTTACAAGCTGTTCTGATTTGAAAAAGGAGTGGAGCCTTGTCCGCCATGTTCGCATTGCTGCACAGCCGTTTGTTGCGTCCGGTATTCATTGCCCTGGGCGTGGCCATGCTGGTGCAGGTATTCCTGGCCGTGTGGTTGACCCGCACCACTGTAGATGACCTGGTTGCCGACCTGGCGACGCGCCTGGAGGCCGATAGCCAGCGCCTGGGTGGCGAGCTGGGCACTGCCGAGCGTGAGGTGGTGCAGAGCTTGGCCGCGCTCTCGGCCAATACCCGGGAGAGCCTCGCCGCGGCGTTATCCGGGCGACTCAAGGCCGAGCAGGAGCAGTTGCGCGGCGTGCTCGAGGAGAATCTCAAGCAGTCGGGCAGCGCCATGGCGCAGTTGCTGGCCGGTGTCGCCCCCAAGGCCATCTGGGATGACGATTCGCCGGCGCTGACCGCGTTCACGCGCATCGTCCAGCGCGATCCGGCGGTCTTGTTTGCGGTGTATTACGACGCCGAGGGGCGGCGCCTGACGCGCAATTTCAACCGCAGCGATGCGCGGGTGCGGGCCCTGGTCGCTGCGGGGCAAGGCGATACCCCGCTGGACAAACTGATCGAGGCGGCGGCGCGCGATCCGCAGGTGTACATGGTCGAGAAGGACATCAATCCCATGGGGGCGCGGATCGGCAAGGTCCAGCTGGGTCTGTCCAGGTCGGCTGTGGAGCAGGAGTTGCAAGCGCTGGATCAGCGTTTCTCCGCGCTGGTGGACGATGCGGGCGAGCTGGTGGATGCCAGTCTGGTCGGCGCGGCACGCGACAGCACCCAGGCACTACAGCGCCGTCTAAGCGAGGCGCAGCAGGCGGCCGAGGGTATGGCGCAGGGTAGTCTGAGTTCGGTCAGGGCCGCTGCCGAGAGCTTGCGCTGGCGCATCGCCGTCGGGCTCTTGGTGGTTGGTCTGTTGGCGTTGCTGGCGGTGGCGCTGGTGCTCGGCTGGCGGGTGTTGAGTCGCCTGCGATTGCTGATCGCGGCCTTGCAGGACTTGGCGGAGGGCGAGGGGGACCTGACCCGGCGGGTCGAGTTGGACAGTCGTGACGAGGTGGGCGAGATGGCGGCCGCGGTCAATCGGTTTGTCGCCAGGTTGCAACCCATAGTGCGCGAGGCGGGCGAGGTGGCGGTGCTCACCGGGCAGGAGATCGGCAGTCTGGCGTCACGCAGTGCGGCGGCCGAGGCTGCCGCCGGACGTCAGCGCGACGAGGTGGCGGGTAGTCTGCAGGCCTTGGCACAGATGGCGGGTGAAGCCCAGGCGGAAAGCCAGGCGATGCAAGAGGCGCTGCGCCGGGTGGCGGCGATTCGTCAGGCGACCCAGGATAATGCGGCGATTGCGGCGCGGGTCGGTGGGGCGATGGAGACCCTGGTGCTGCGGGTTGGCGACGGTGCGGCGGTGATCGAGCGTCTGGCCAGGCAGAGCGAGCAGATCGAGGTGGTGTTGACGGTGATCCATGGCATCGCCGAGCAGACCAACCTGCTGGCCTTGAATGCCGCCATCGAGGCGGCCCGCGCCGGCGAGAGCGGCCGTGGTTTCGCCGTGGTCGCCGACGAGGTACGTGCGCTGGCGAGCAAGACCCAGCAGTCGACCGGCGACATCAAGGCGCATATCGGTGCCTTGCAAAAAGGCGCGCGTGAGGCGGTTGGCGCCATCGGGCAGGCCGGGCAGCAGGCGGATCAGGGGCTGGCTGCGCTGCTGGAAAGCGCCAAGGTGCAGCGGTCGGTGCAGGCGGCGGTGGAGGAGGTGCATGGCGCCATCAATGCGGCGACTCAGGCGGCGGCGCATCAGGCGCAAGGTGCCGATGCGGTGCGTGGGCGGGTCGAGGTGATCCATGCTGAGGCCCAGCGAGCGGCCGAGGCGGTGGCTGCCACGGCCGACAGCGGACGGGTGCTGGATGGTCTGGCCAAGCAACTGAAAGCCAGTCTGGGGCAGTTCCGCGTTTAGCAATGGCTGCGCATGCCTGATTGGCGCTGAGGCGCCGAGCCCGACAAGAGCGTGTCGGGCTGCGCGGTCCGGCCGGCAATGCGTATGCGCGTACCGGCTCCTGCTTGTCTGCCGGGCTCCGGCGCGATTGCTGTGCTAAATCGCAGGCAAGAAAAAACCGAGCACTTGGCTCGGTTTTTTTGAATTGGTGCCCAGGAGAAGACTCGAACTTCCACGACCGTAAGGTCACCAGCACCTGAAGCTGGCGTGTCTACCAATTTCACCACCTGGGCATTGATTGCAAATATTGCTTGTTTGCTATCAACTACAACTCGGTTAACTTCGTTTCCCGTCGTTGTGGCGCGCATAATACGGATCGACTTTTTACTTGTAAACCCCTGTGCTCAAAAAATTTTATTCTGCCTGCTGTGCTGACCCGGATAGTGGTTTCGCGCTTCAATAGGCACATGGCAAACCGAATTTATATAGAAAAGGTGAACTCTCTCTAATGGCCGACTGGCAATCCCTCGACCCTGAGGCCGCTCGTGAAGCGGAAAAATACGAAAACCCCATCCCGAGTCGCGAGCTGATTCTGCAGCACCTCGCCGAGCGTGGTTCCCCGGCAAGCCGTGAGCAGTTGCTCGACGAGTTCGGCCTGACCACCGAAGAGCAGGTCGAGGCGCTACGTCGTCGACTGCGCGCCATGGAGCGCGACGGCCAGTTGATCTATACCCGTCGTGGCACCTATGCACCGGTGGACAAGCTGGACCTGATCCTCGGACGCGTCAGCGGCCACCGCGACGGTTTCGGCTTTCTGATTCCGGACGACGGCAGCGATGACCTGTTCCTCAGTCCGGCGCAGATGCGCCTGGTCTTCGACGGCGACCGTGCCTTGGCCCGGGTTACCGGCCTGGATAGGCGTGGGCGCCGCGAAGGCGGCATCGTCGAAGTGCTGACCCGTGCTCATGAAGCCATCGTCGGACGCTATTACGAAGAGAGCGGTATCGGTTTTGTGGTCGCCGACAACCCGAAGATCCAGCAGGAAGTGCTGGTCACCCCGGGGCGCAATGCCGGGGCCAAACAGGGTCAGTTCGTCGAGGTGAAGATCACCCATTGGCCGACCCCGCGTTTCCAGCCACAGGGCGATGTGGTCGAAGTGGTCGGCAACTACATGGCGCCGGGCATGGAAATCGATGTCGCGCTGCGCAGCTATGACATTCCACATGTCTGGCCCGAGGCCGTGGTCAAGGAAGCGCGCAAGCTCAAGCCTGAAGTCGAAGACAAGGACAAGGAAAAGCGCATCGATCTGCGTCATCTGCCCTTCGTCACCATCGACGGCGAAGATGCCCGTGATTTCGACGATGCGGTCTATTGCGAGAAGAATGGCAGTAACTGGCGGCTGTTCTCCGGCGGCTGGAAGCTGTACGTGGCGATTGCCGACGTCTCCCATTATGTGAAAGTCGATTCGGCGCTGGATGCCGAGGCGCAGGTGCGTGGCAACTCGGTGTATTTCCCCGAGCGGGTGATCCCGATGCTGCCGGAGGAGCTGTCCAACGGCCTCTGTTCGTTGAATCCGCAGGTGGATCGTTTGGCCCTGGTCTGCGAGATGAGCATCTCCAAGACCGGCAAGATGATCGACTACCAGTTCTGCGAGGCGGTGATCCACTCCCACGCGCGCCTGACCTACAACAAGGTCAGTGCCATGCTCGAAGAGCCGAAAGGCAGCGAAGGCAAGGCCTTGCGCAGTGAGTACAAGGAAGTACTGCCGCACCTCAAACAGCTCTACTCGCTGTATCAGGTATTGCTGGCGGCGCGTCACGAGCGTGGCGCCATCGATTTCGAGACCCAGGAGACGCGGATCGTCTTCGGTGTCGACCGCAAGATCGCCGAGATCCGCCCGACCCAGCGCAACGATGCGCACAAGCTGATCGAGGAGTGCATGCTGGCCGCCAACGTGGCCACCGCCGCATTCATGCAGAAGCATGAAATTCCGGCGCTGTACCGTGTGCACGATGGTCCGCCGCCCGAGCGTGTGGAAAAGCTCAAGGCTTTCCTCACCGAGTTGGGTCTGTCCCTGCATCGCGGCAAGTCCAAGGACGGTCCGACGCCCAAGGACTACCAGGCGCTGCTGGAAAGCATTCGCGGTCGCCCGGATTACCACCTGATCCAGACCGTGATGCTGCGTTCGCTCAGCCAGGCGGTGTACAGCGCCGACAATCAGGGCCACTTCGGCCTGAACTACGAAGCCTATGCCCACTTCACCTCGCCGATCCGCCGCTACCCGGATCTGCTGATCCATCGGGCGATCCGCAGCGTGATCCGCTCCAGACTCGACACCCCGCACGTCAAGCGCGCGGGCGCGGCGAGCATGCCCAAGGCACGCATCTATCCTTACGATGAAGCGATCCTCGAGCAGCTCGGCGAGCAGTGCTCGATGTCCGAGCGGCGCGCCGACGAGGCCACCCGTGATGTGGTGAACTGGCTCAAGTGCGAGTTCATGAAGGATCGCGTCGGCGAAACCTTCCCCGGGGTGATCACCGCGGTGACCGGTTTCGGTCTGTTCGTCGAGTTGACCGATATCTACGTTGAAGGCCTGGTGCATGTCACCGCCTTGCCCGGCGATTACTACCACTTCGATCCGGTCCATCATCGTCTGGCCGGAGAGCGCAGCGGGCGCAATTTCCGTCTTGGCGATACGGTCGAGGTCAAGGTCATGCGGGTCGATCTGGACGAGCGCAAGATCGACTTCGAAATGGCCCAGAGCGTTGTGGATGCGCCAGCCGGGCGCCGGCGTGGCGGCTTCGAGTCGGCTAAAGCCGGGCGCAGGGACGGGCGAGCTGTCGCTGCCGGTGGCACCGATGTGGAGAAAAGCCGCGAGTTGAAAAAAACGCTGCTGGCCGAGTCCAAGGGTAAGGGGCGCGGTACTAAAAGCGAATCCTCCAAGCCGGCGAGTGCGGATGCGAAATCCGCCAAGCACCGCAAGGGTCCGCCAAAGAGCGGGGCGCCGGCTGCGGGTGGCGCCCCGCGCAAGCGTAAGGCGAAATCATGAGTCAGCTGGAAAAGATCTACGGCGTGCATACCGTGGAAGCCTTGCTGCGCCATCACCCCAAGCGGGTCAAGCAGATCTGGCTCGCGGAAGGGCGCAATGATCCGCGGGTCCAGGCCCTGTTGGCCTTGGCGGCCGATGCGCGGGTTGCCGTCGGCCAGTGCGAGCGCCGCGAGATGGATGCCTGGGTCGAGGGTGTGCATCAGGGGGTGGTCGCGGATGTCAGTCCCAGCCAGGTCTGGGGCGAGGCGATGCTCGAGGAGTTGCTCGATCGCGCCATAGGCCCGCCGCTGTTGCTGGTGCTGGATGGGGTGACCGATCCGCACAACCTCGGCGCCTGCCTGCGCACCGCCGATGCGGCGGGTGCGCTGGCGGTGATAGTGCCCAAGGACAAGTCCGCCACGCTCAATGCCACGGTGCGCAAGGTGGCCTGTGGTGCCGCCGAGGTGATTCCGCTGGTGGCGGTGACCAATCTGGCGCGCAGCCTGGAGAAGCTCCAGCAGCGTGGTCTGTGGGTGGTCGGTACTGCCGGTGAGGCCGAGCAGGAGCTGTATCAGCACGACATGACCGGGCCGACCGTGCTGGTCATGGGTGCCGAAGGCAAGGGTATGCGTCGGCTGACCCGCGAACATTGCGATTACCTGGTCAAGCTGCCGATGGCCGGCAGTGTCAGCAGTCTGAATGTCTCGGTGGCGACCGGGGTCTGCCTGTTCGAAGCGTTGCGCCAGAGACGTAGTACCAAGCCGTAAGCGATAAGTTGCAAGCGAATCAGTGTGCAGGCGGCTTTTGCTTTTAGCTTGCAGCTTGAGGCTTATAGCTACAGCGCTCCGCGCTGCTCAAATAATCACCAGTCCACCTTGCTTGTGCATGGGCGCTTCTCTAGAATGGCGCCCCTTGCCGTGACGGCAGGCGCTAGTGCGCCCCTCTGTTGCGGCAAGACACACAGTGATATTCACTCCTTGCCTGACCGCGTTTGGCGGCAGGCTACAACCCGTAAGGAGCATTTATGCGTCATTACGAAATCATCTTTCTGGTTCACCCGGACCAGAGCGAGCAAGTCGGCGGCATGGTTGAGCGTTACACCAAGCTGATCGAAGAAGACGGCGGCAAAATCCACCGCCTGGAAGATTGGGGTCGTCGTCAGCTGGCTTACGCCATCAACAACGTCCACAAGGCTCACTACGTGATGCTCAACGTTGAGTGCACCGGCAAGGCCCTGGCCGAAATGGAAGACAACTTCCGTTACAACGATGCCGTGATCCGTAACCTGGTCATCCGTCGCGACGAGGCCGTTATCGACCAGTCCGAAATGCTCAAGGCCGAAGAAAACCGCAGTGAGCGCCGTGAGCGCCGCGACCGTCCTGAAGGTGCCGATTCCGCCGATGGCGATGACAGCGACCGCAGCGATAGCCGCCGCGATAACAGCGACGCCAGCGACAACGCTGACGAGTAATCCACGGATCTATTGAGGAGCCAATTACATGGCACGTTTCTTCCGTCGTCGTAAGTTCTGCCGTTTCACCGCTGAAGAGGTGAAGGAGATCGATTTCAAAGATCTCAACACCCTGAAAGCCTACATCTCGGAAACCGGCAAGATCGTTCCTAGCCGTATCACCGGTACCAAGGCTCGTTATCAGCGTCAGCTGGCTACCGCTATCAAGCGCGCCCGCTTCCTGGCCCTGCTGCCCTACACCGACAGCCACGGCCGCTGAGATCGGGTGTTCGACAAGAAGTAAGGGATAAGAGACATGCGCGCCTTAGCTGAATTCATTATGCGCGGCCGCATGCAGGCCATCCTCGTGGTGGTTGTTTCGGCGGCATTGCCGCTGCTGTTCTGGTTAAGTGCTGCCGCAGGTTGCCTGGTGCTCCTGCGGCGCGGTCTGAGTGATGCCCTGGGCATCCTCGCTTGGGCCCTGCTGCCGGCGATTGGCTGGTGGTATTTCGGTGAACCGCGCACCCTGTTGGTGTTGCTCGGTGCGCTGGGGCTGGCGATGTTGTTGCGCGCCAGTCTGTCCTGGGATCGTGTGCTGCTGTGCAGCGTGGTATTGGGCCTGGTGTACGGGTTGGTCTTGGGTGCGGTGTTCCGCGAACCCATCGCGGCGATGGCAGGTGAGCTGCAAAAGCTCCTGCCACAGATGCTCGATGGGGTTCACCAGCAGATGTCGGTGGACGAGCGAGCGCGCCTGGAGAGCCTGATCGCACCGGTGCTGACCGGTTTATTGGCGGCGTTGCTGCAGATTGTCAGCCTGCTGAGCCTGATGCTTGGGCGTTATTGGCAGGCGCTGTTGTATAACCCTGGCGGTTTCGGACGCGAATTTCGCGCGCTGCGACTGCCGCTGGCACCGGCGATGTTGCTGCTGGTCGGCATGCTACTGGGCCCCAATCTGGGGCCGCAGATGGCCATGCTGACTCCGCTGTGCAGCGTGCCGCTGGTGTTCGCCGCCGTTGCCCTGTTGCATGGGCTGGTGGCGCAAGGGCGACTGGCGAAGTTCTGGCTGGTCGGGTTGTACATCACGCTGCTGCTGTTCATGCAGCTGACTTATCCGTTACTGGTGGTCTTGGCCATTGTCGACAGCCTGTTTGATTTTCGTGGTCGCTTCGAGCGCAAGCAAGGCTCGGGTCCCACGAACGGTGAAGGTTAAAAGTTAAGAGGTTATTACCAAATGGAACTGATCCTGCTGGAAAAAATCGCCAACCTGGGCAACCTGGGCGATAAAGTGAACGTTAAGGCCGGTTACGGCCGTAACTTCCTGCTGCCATTCGGCAAAGCCACCGCTGCAACCGCTGCCAACCTGGCTGCGTTTGAAGCGCGTCGCGCCGAATTGGAACAGCTGGCTGCCGATAAGAAGGCATCTGCTGAAACTCGCGCCGCTCAGCTGGCTGAACTGGAAGTCACCATCACCGCTACCGCGGGCGATGAGGGCAAACTGTTCGGCTCCATCGGTACGCACGACATCGCCGACGCCCTGACCGCCTCTGGCGTGGAAGTGGCCAAAGCCGAAGTGCGTCTGCCGAACGGTACCATTCGCCATATCGGCGAATACGACGTGGCCGTGCACCTGCACTCCGACGTTGAAGCGACCGTGCGGGTCGTTGTGGTTGCAGCCGCCTAAGAGCCTCGCTCTGAAGCTAGCCGCTCAACGGACTTGCGCTTAGGTGCAGGCTCGTTAACATCGGGCACGGCATTGCGTTAGCGATGCCGTGCCCTTTGTTTTTCTATTCTCGAAATTCAGTGCAGCCGATTTTTTCCAGAGCCCTATGAACGACATCAGCATTCCCGAGCAATACGACCTGCAAACCTCCGCCTTGAAAGTGCCGCCGCACTCGATCGAGGCCGAGCAAGCCGTGCTGGGTGGCCTGATGCTCGACAACAATGCCTGGGAGCGGGTGCTCGATGCGGTGTCCGATGGCGATTTCTATCGGCATGACCACCGCCTGATCTTCCGTGCCATCTACAAGCTGGCCGAGCGCAACCACCCCTTCGACGTGGTTACCGTGTCCGAGCAACTGGACAAGGAAGGCCAGCTGTCCCAGGTCGGCGGCCTGGCCTATCTGGGCGAACTGGCGAAGAACATTCCGTCGGTGGCCAACATCAAGGCCTATGCGCAGATCATCCGCGAGCGTGCCACCCTGCGCCAGCTGATAGGCATCAGCGGCGAAATCGCCGACAGCGCCTATTCGCCACAGGGCCGCACCGGCGAGGAGATTCTCGACGAGGCCGAGCGGCTGATCTTCCAGATCGCCGAGGCGCGGCCGAAGACCGGCGGTCCGGTGGGCATCAACGACATCCTGGTCAAGGCCATCGACCGCATCGACACCCTGTTCAACTCGGGCGATGCGATCACCGGCCTGTCCACCGGCTTTAACGATCTGGATGCGCAGACCAGCGGCCTGCAGCCGGCGGATCTGATCATCGTAGCCGGCCGACCGTCCATGGGTAAGACCACCTTCGCCATGAACCTGGTGGAAAACGCCGTGTTGCGCAGCGACAAGGCCATCGTCGTGTATTCGCTGGAGATGCCGTCGGATTCGATCGTCATGCGGATGCTCGCCTCCCTGGGGCGCATCGACCAGACCAAGGTGCGTGCCGGCCGCCTGGATGACGACGATTGGCCGCGCCTGACCTCGGCGGTCAACCTGCTCAATGACCGCAAGCTGTTCATCGACGACACCGCCGGCATCTCGCCGTCGGAGATGCGCGCGCGCACCCGGCGCCTGGCCCGCGAGCACGGCGAGATCGGCATGATCATGGTCGACTACCTGCAGCTGATGCAGATTCCCGGCTCCAGCAGCGAAAGCCGGGTCAACGAGATCTCCGAGATTTCCCGTTCGCTCAAGGCCCTGGCCAAGGAATTCAACTGCCCGGTGATCGCCCTGTCGCAGCTCAACCGTTCCCTGGAGCAGCGCCCCAACAAACGCCCGATCAACTCCGACTTGCGCGAGTCCGGGGCGATCGAGCAGGACGCCGACATCATCATGTTCGTCTACCGCGACGAGGTGTATCACCCGGAGACCGAGCTCAAGGGGGTGGCCGAGATCATCATCGGCAAGCAGCGTAACGGCCCGATCGGCACCACACGCCTGGCCTTCCTCGGCAAGTATTCGCGCTTCGAGAACCTGGCGCCGGGCAGCTATCAGTTCGACGAGGACTGATAGCTTGTGAAAAACTCTCGCCTGCTGCGACCGCCTCCAGACGCCCGCTGCTGACGTAGCGCGCCTTGCCGCGAACGCCTGGAGACGCTCTTTCTATGGCGCTTCTGGCTCAGGTCAGGACTTGTAGGCGGGGGCCATGCCCTCGCTGCCGAGGTAGGGCGCGAGGTAATCCTCCAGGTGTTGCCCGGGGCCGGGCTGGTAGGTTTCGTCGAGGTCGTCGAGGCTTTCCACCCGGTCGATACGGAAGTTGCGAAAATCGTTGCGCAACTCGCACCAGCTGCACAGCGTCCAGGTCTGCCCCCAGAAGAACAGGCCCAGCGGCCAGATGCGCCGCAGGCTGGCTTGCCCGCTTTCATCGCGGTAACTCAAGTGCAATTTGCGCCGCAGGCGGATCGCCTGACGTAAATGGCCGAGCCAATGCAGCGGATAGACATTCACCTCGGGGGCGAACAGGCGATTGCCGTTGAGCTCGTCGCGCAGGGCGGCGGGCAGCACGCTGTGGATTTTCGCCAGCGCCGATTCGGCGGCCCGTTGCAGGTCCGGGTCGGCCCAGGCGTTGACCATGCGCGCGCCGACCACCAGGGCTTCGATCTCTTCGCGCTCGAACATCAGCGGCGGCAGATCCATAGGTTGGCGCAGCACATAGCCGACCCCGGCCTCGCCCTCCAGCGGCACGCCGGAAAGCGACAGGTCCTGAATGTCGCGGTAGATGGTGCGCACCGAAACCTGCAAGCGCTCGGCCAGCCACTGCGCGGTGGTCAGGCGACGACTGCGCAGGAACTGGACGATCTGGAACAGGCGGTCGGCGCGTCTCATGTACTCTCCCCGAATGGGCTGGTTATAACCTATTCCGGTTCACTGCGGGGCGGCGCTAACCGCTGCAGGCAGAAACGGCCGGACGAAGGCATGGCTGTCCGGCGCCTGGGCAACTCAGGACATGCTGTGCAGACCCACCTCATTACCCTCGCTGTCTTTTATCACGGCGATGAAACCATGGGGGGCGATGGACATCTTGCCCTGGATGATCGTGCCGCCCGCCGCCGGAACCCGGTTCACCACGGCCGCCAGTTGCCCTTCGACATTCAGGTAGACCCGGGTTCCACCTATGCCGCTTTGCTGTTCGGGCGCGTCGCTCAGGCAACCGCCGACGCCGCTCTGCGGGTTGCAGGGAAACAGGGCCATACGCCCGCCCATGCCATCCATCGTCTCCAGCGGGGTTGCCAGCGCCTGCTCATAGAAGCGGCGGGCGCGCTCGAAGTCGCTGACGAACAGTTCGAACCAGTTGATCGCATTCATTTCTCTCTCCTTGGAATGGGGGATGTCAGCAGGCCGGCACCGTCGATGGCGCGTTCTGGCCTGCGAAGCCCACTCTAGGCCAGGGCTACTGACAGCCTGGTGTCAGTAGGGTCTGTCTGCTCCGGATTGCTGCACGGCTGTGTTGCGATGGCTCGTTGCTGGGGCGTCGAGGCGCATGTCGAAGCGCGGTTTTCGGCACTAAATTAAACGAATTCAGTTACTTATAAGTTGCTTGAGGCAGCTGGCGTAAAGCTTGCAAATGAGCTGGCAACACAACGACTGTGCCAATGGCGGTGCAGGGTTGACAGACAAAGACGTCGTGACCGGTGCAGGCAAGCTCGCCTGCGCTCCGGCCGCGGCGTTTTTTTTCGGCTCAACCTCGCGCCTGCCGAACAGGCGGTGCGCGGAGGAGGACGCAGATGCTGCTCGATCGTGTCACCGCCATTTCATCCGCTGCATCCCCTATTGCGCTGCCCATGGCCGCGCCGGCACCCGCCGTTGCGCCCTTGATCATCGTCGGCGCCGGCCCGGTAGGCGTGCGTTGCGCCCAGGAATTGCTGCGTCGTGGCTATCCCGGCCAGGTCCTGCTGTTCGGCGACGAGCCCTGGGCGCCCTATGACCGGGTGCGCCTGAGCGCCTTGCTGGCCGGCGAGGTCGACCTGGAAGGCATCACCACCCCGGGTCTGCCAGGCCAGTTGAGCAGTCATCTGGGTTGCCGGGTCAGCCATATCGAGCCGCTGAGCAAGTATGTGGAAGATGCTCAGGGCCGGCGTTTCCACTATTCCCGGCTGATTCTCGCCACCGGCTCGCGCGCGCATATCCCCGAGGTGCCTGGGGTCGATTTATCCGGCGTTTTCGTGTTTCGCGATCTGGGCGATACCGTCGCCTTGCTTGCCCGCACCGCGCGCAGCCGTCATTGCGTGGTGGTCGGCGGCGGCCTGCTCGGCCTGGAAGCGGCGCGGGCGATGCAGCGCGGCAATACCCAGGTGACCCTGGTGCAGCAGGCGCCGCGCCTGATGAACCGGCAACTGGACGAGCCTGCTGCCGAGCTGTTGCTGCGCCAGGTGCGCGAGCTGGGTATCGAGGTGCTGCTCGCTGCCGGCCTGGGCGGTGTGCTCGGTGCCGGGCGGGTCAGTGGCGTGCGCCTGCGCGACGGCCGCGAACTGGCCTGCGATACGGTGCTGCTGGCTACCGGCATCCGGCCCAATATCGAACTGGCGCTGGCGGCGCAATTGCGGGTCGGCCATGGCGTTGTGGTCGACGATGAACTGCTGACTTCCCACGCCGACATCCATGCCATCGGCGAATGCGCCGAGCACCGTGGCCTGACTTACGGCCTGGTCGCGCCGGGCTTCGAGCAGGCCGCGGTGCTGGCCGCGCGGCTGACCGGCGAAACGGCGCATTACCGTGGCTCGTTGCAGGCGACCCAGCTCAAGGTCGCCGGCTTGCCGGTGTTCAGCGCCGGCGAAGTGGTCGAGCCGCTTAAGCGCATCAACCAGCGCGAATACAGTTACAACGACCCGCAGCAGGGCGGCTACCGCAAGTTGCTGGTGCACCGTGGCCGCCTGCTCGGCGCCCTGGCGGTGGGCGAGTGTGCGGAGAGCCGGCGCTGGCTGGATGCCCTGCAGCAAGGGCGGCGCATCGGCCCGCTGATGCTCTGGCGCTTTCGCCGCGAGGGCCGTTTGTGGCCGGCGGCCAGCGAGCAGGTCGCGCAGTGGCCAACGAACACCGTGGTTTGCCAGTGCATGGGCGTGCAACGCGGCCAGCTCAGCGCCTGCATTGTCGCCGGCGCCACGGATATCGCGACGCTCGGGCAGCAATGCGGTGCCGGTACGGTATGCGGCGGCTGCAAGCCGTTGCTGCAGAACCTCTTGGGCGACAGTGCGCCGCGCCAGGCCGAGCGCGGTGCTGCGGGGCTGGCGCTGGGCGGTGGCCTGGCCGTGGCCGCGGTGTTGGCCGTTAGCCAATTGCCGGCCCTGGCTGCGCCGACTTCGGTATTGCAGGCGGGCCTCAGCTGGCTGTGGCAGGACGGCTTCTGGCGTCAGGTCAGCGGCTTCTCGCTGCTCGGTCTGGCCCTGCTCGGCCTGCTGATGTCACTGCGCAAGCGCCTGCCGAAATTGCCCCTCGGCGCCTTCGCCAACTGGCGCCTGCTGCATGTGGCCCTCGGCGTGCTGGCCCTGGCGCTGCTGGTGCTGCACACCGGCTTGGACCACGGACAGAACCTCAATCGCTGGCTGCTATTCGATTTCCTTCTGCTGCTTGGCGTTGGCGGCCTGGCGTCGGCTTTGCTCGCGGTCGAACACAAATTACCGCCGGCCCTGGCCCGGCGCGCTCGGCAGCTGTTGCTGTGGGGTCACATTGTCGCGGTCTGGCCATGGCCGGCGCTGCTCGGCGTACATGTGCTGTCGGTTTATTACTTTTAAGGACGGGCGATGAAGTACGCAATCTGGGCGCTTTGGTTGTCGACCCTGCTGGCTGTGGCCGGTTGGTACGGCTATCGCCTGTATGCCGGCGAGGATCTGCAAGCCTTCAATCCGGGGCCGCTGTCGGCCGGTCATCATCAACTGGAGCAGGCTTGCGGCGCCTGTCATGTCAGTCCATTGGGCGGCGGCGAGGTGCTGCAGAAGGCCTGCGTCAATTGCCACGGCGACGAACTGAAAGCCACCCGTGACGCCCACCCGCAAAGCAAATTCACCGATCCGCGCAACGCCGACCGCCTGGCCCATCTGGACGCGCGCTACTGCCTGGCCTGCCATGTCGAGCATGCGCCCGAGCGCACCCGGCCGATGGCGGTGACCCAGCCCGATGACTTCTGCGTGCACTGCCATGCCGAGATCGCCGAGGACCGCCCCAGTCACCAGGGTATGGCGTTCGATACTTGCGCCAGCGCCGGCTGCCACAACTACCACGACAACCGCGCGCTCTACGAAGACTTCCTGGTCAAGGGCGCCGACCAGCCGCTGCTGCTGGAAATCGCCCGCATCGCCGCGCCGGCGCCGTTGGCGGATAAGCATCCGGATTGGCAGAAGCCGGCCGAGGTGCCGCTGCCCGATGCGCCGCGTGAGCAACTGAACGCCGAAGCGGTCGCCGACTGGCTGGCCAGCGGCCATGCCGAAGCCGGGGTCAATTGCAGCGGCTGCCACCAACCCCAGGGCGTCGCCTGGCAAGCCAAGCCGGCGTTGGCAACCTGTCAGGGCTGCCATGCCGGTGAGGCCCAGGGCTTTTTTGCCGGCAAGCACGGTATGCGCTTGAATCCCCAACTGCCGGTCAAATTGACGCCGATGCGCCCGGAGCAGGGCTTGCTGGCGTTTGCCGCCGAGAGCGCCGGGCATGAACTGAGCTGCAGCAGCTGCCATGGCGCGCACAGGGTCGACCGGGTGGTAGCGGCCGTCGAGGCCTGCCTCGGCTGCCATGCCGACCAGCACTCGCTGGCTTATCAAGGCTCGCCTCACCAGCGGCTCTGGCAAGCCGAACAGCGCGGCGAGCTGCCGCCGGGTAGCGGGGTGAGTTGCGCCAGTTGCCATCTGCCGCGCGAGACCGCCGAGGTGCACGGCCAGGAGCTCCGCTTGGTGCAGCACAACCAGAACGCCAACCTGCGTCCCAACGAAAAAATGCTGCGCGGCGTCTGCCTCGACTGTCACGGGCTGCCCTTCGCCCTCGATGCCCTGGCCGACCCGCTGTTGCTCAAGAACAACTTCCGAGGCGCGCCTGCGCAACATGTCCCCAGTGTGGACATGGCGCTGGAGCGTGCCCGGCGATGAGTAGCACAGATGCCTCTGCCAACCTAAAAAAACCTGATAGGGAGAACACCATGCACACGACTCTACGACCCATGCTCGCCGTCGCCGTTACCGCCGGCCTGCTGACTATCACCGGTTGCCAGGAAAGCAAACCGAGCGGCTTCAGCCCGCAGCAACTCACCGACATGCTGCATCTGGTGATGGAATCCGACCGCGCCGTCTACACCAAACAGGTGGTCAATCGCCTGAAGGATGAGGGCGTGATCAAGCCCAGCGAACACTTCATCGACGACAAGGCCCTGCCGTTGCCGGCGCAGATGTTCCGCTTCGGCGCCGAAGCGGTGGCGGCCAAGACCGACGCCTTCAGCTATTCGCTGCAGTCACTGTGGCCGATCAACAAGCAGAACGCGCCGCGCACCGAGGCCGAGAAGATTGGCCTGCAGTTCATCATCGATAACCCGGGGCAGAACTACTACACCGAGGAAAAACTCGGCGAGCAGAGCTACTTCACCGCCGTCTACCCCGACGCCGCCGTGGCGCCGGTGTGCGCCTCCTGTCACAACGAACACAAAGACAGCCCGCGTACCGACTTCAAGCTCGGCGACGTGTTGGGCGGGGTGGTGATCCGTGTCCCGCTGGGCGGTTAGTGCGGGGCTGGCCGGCAGCCTGCTGCTGGCCGGTTGCGGCGAGAGCCCGGAGCAGGCCGAGCTGAGACTCGGCCAACAGATATGGCAGGGCACCTGCAAGGTCTGTCACCTCAACGGCCTCGGCGGTGCGCCGGCCAAGGGCAATCGCAAGGCCTGGGCGCCGCGCATCGAGCAAGGCATGGAGGTGCTGATCGGCCATGCGCTGAATGGCTTCGAGGGTGCCGAGGGCAGCATGCCGGCGCGCGGTGGTAACGCCGCGCTGAGCGATCCGCAGGTGGCCGCCGCGGTGAAATATATGGTGTCGCAGAGCCGCTAGAGCGCTGCCACCACAACTTGAGAGGATCTAACTATGACCCCGAAACAGATCGAGCTGGTGCAAGGCAGCTTCGCCAAGGTGGCACCGATTGCCGACGAGGCCGCGGCGCTGTTCTACCACAACCTGTTCACCGCCGACCCGAGCCTCAAGCCCTTGTTCAAGGGCGATATGCTGGCCCAGGGCAAGAAGCTGATGCAGATGATCGGCGTGGCCGTGGACAAGCTGAACGAGCTGGAGGTGCTGGTGCCGGTACTGCAGCGCCTCGGCGCAGGCCATGTCGACTACGGCGTGGAAGACAGCCACTACGCCACCGTCGGCACTGCCTTGCTGAAAACCCTCGGCCAGGGCCTGGGCGATGCCTTTACCGAGGAAGTGGAGCAGGCCTGGACCAGCGCCTACGGGCTGATGGCCAACACCATGATCGCCGCGGCGAACAAGACCACCGCTTGAGAAGCACCGGGGCGCCGCCCGGCGTCCCGGTTATGTCGGTTGGCTGCGCGCCGCCCACCGCGCCTGGCGCTTGCAGCTTGCAGGGCGACGTTTAAGATGGTCGCCCCATCACCCTGCAGAGCCCGCTCCATGCGCCCCCTAGTCGCCACCATCGATCTGTCCGCCATTCGTCATAACTACGCTGTGGCCAAGCGCTGTGCGCCCGGTCGCCAAGCCTTTGCGGTGGTCAAGGCGAACGCCTACGGGCATGGCCTGGGCGAGGTGGTGACGGCGCTGCATGAGGTGGCCGATGGTTTCGCCGTGGCCAGCCTGGAGGAGGCCGCCGAGGTGCGCGCGCTACATGACGAGGCACGCATCCTGTTGCTCGAAGGTTGTTTTGAGGCGGCCGAGTACCCGCTCGCCGCGCAACTCGGCCTGGACCTGGTGCTGCACAGCGAGCAGCAGCTCGCGCAGTTGCTCGCCGCCAGCCTCAGCCGGCCGCTGAATACCTGGCTGAAGCTGGACAGCGGCATGCACCGCCTGGGCCTCGACGAGGCGGCGTTGCGCGCCTGTCACAGCCGTTTGCAGGGGGCGGCGCAAGTCGCCGAAGTGAACCTGATAAGCCATTTCGCCTGCGCCGACGAGCGCGGCCATGAGCAGAGCGAGCGGCAGCTGGAGGCTTTTCTCGATCTGCTCGACCTCGATTTCGCCCAGCGTTCGCTGGCCAATTCGGCGGCCATCCTGACCATTCCCGCGGCCCATATGGATTGGCTACGGCCGGGCATCATGCTCTACGGCGCCACGCCATTCGCCGAGTTGAGCGCCGCGGAGCTGGGCCTCGAACCGGCCATGACCCTGAGCGCGCAACTGATCGCGATTCACCAAGTGGCGGCCGATGACAGCGTGGGTTATGGCGCCGCTTGGCGCGCCGAGCGGCCGTCGCGTATCGGCACGGTCAGCTGCGGTTATGCCGATGGCTACCCGCGCCATGCGCCGAGCGGCACACCGCTGCTGGTGCGCGACCAGCGCGTGCCCTTGGCGGGGCGGGTGTCGATGGACATGCTGACGGTGGACCTGACCGACCTGCCGGCCGCGCAAATCGGCGACGAAGTGCAGCTGTGGGGCGCGCAGTTGCCGGTGGATGAGGTGGCCCGGGCGGCCGGCACCATCGGTTACGAGTTGCTGACCAAGGTGACCCGGCGCGTGCCGCGGCGTTATCGCAATGCCTGAGATCTTGTGAAAAAACGCTCGCCTACTGCGATCGCCTCCAGACGCACGCTACGGTGTTGCGCTGCGATCGCCTGCAGACGCTCCCGCGACGGCGCTCGATATTGCCACGGCCTTTGAATGCTAGAGGCCGCTGTTGACCTTGATCACGTCGAGTTGCAGGCGTGCACTGTCGCTCAGTTCGCCGTCGTCGCCGCAGACCGACGCGCCCGAGCGACCGCCTGCCTTGACCTTGTACAGCGCCTCGTCGGCCGCCTTGTAGAGGCCGGTGAAATGACTGGCATGTTGCGGGTAGAGGGCCGCGCCGATGCTGATGGTCACCAGCAGCCGTTCGGCGCCATAGAGTACCGGCTGGGCCAGTTCGGCGAGCAGGCGCGCGGCAATCTCGCGGGCGTGCCGTTCGGCCTCGTCGCCGCAGATCAGCACGGCGAACTCATCGCCGCCCAGGCGCGCCACGCTATCGCCGCTGCGCACATGCTCGCGCAGGCGCTGGGCAATCACCTGCAGCATCAGGTCGCCGGCATCATGGCCGAAGCGGTCGTTGATCGGCTTGAAGTGGTCGAGGTCGATCAGCAGCAAGACCACGCTTTCTCCGTGGCGCTCGGCTTGGGCCAGGGCGGTTCCGGTACGTTCGACCAGATAGCGGCGGTTCGGCAGCTCGGTCAGCGGATCGTGGAAGGCGGCATGTTGCAGTTCCAGTTCGCGTTGCAGCAACCGCTGGTTGGTCGCTTCCAGCTCGGCGGTGCGTTGCTCCACCGCGCGTTGCAGCTCGTCGGCGTTGCTCTGGGCCAGCGCCAGGCGCGCGGTTTTCTCGCGGTCGGCTTGTCTTAGCGCTGCGGCCTTCTCCTGTTTGAGCACCTGGATGCGGTAGGCCAGGGCGAAGGAGAACAGGATGGTTTCTGCTGCGACCGACAATGGGAACAGGTAGGCGGTGAAGTTGTACGGCTCGATCAGCCCGGCCGCGCGCATCACCAGCACCACTGTGCTGCTGAGGACGGCGCCGTAGCCGAGCAGGTAGAAGCGCGCCGGGAAGAAACCCTGGTAGCAGCGCAGGCCGGCACTGAACAGGGCGGTTGGCACCGTGACCAGCGGGGTCAGGGCGATCAGCAGGGCACCTTCGGCGCGATAGCCGAAGGCGTTGATCGCGATGGCGATGACATAGAGCACGCAGCCGGCATTCAGCAGGCGATGCGACCAGAGCAAGCCGCGTTTGGTGTAGAGCAGCTCCTGGGTGAAGCGCATGACGAAGATGCCCCAGAGTGAGGGCAGGGTGATGCGGTCCAGCCAGAAGGGCACGGCATTGTCGGGCCACAGGTACTGGAAGCCGTGACCGGTCATGCTGAGGATGAACACCAGCACGCAGGCGGTGGCCAGCACGTACCAGAGATAGGCCTTGTCGCGCAGGGCGATCAGGATGAACAGATTGTAGAGCAGCAGCGCCAGGATCATCCCGTAGACCAGGCCGAAGCCGATATTCTCGTTGCTGGCCTGTTGCTCGAGGTCGCCGAGCTGCCAGATGGTCAGCGGGAAGGAGTTGCCGGCGGGGTCGAGGCTGCGGAAGTACAGGGTCAGGGGTTCTTCACCCAACTCGGGCAGTTTGAACAGCATGCGCCTATAGGCGTAGTCGCGGCCCTCGGCGTAGGGCACCGCTGTGCCCGTTGCCCGGGTGTGCCAGCCACCCCGGCCGTCGGGCAGGTAGAGTTGCAGGTTGAAGATGGTGATGCCGGCGTTTTCCAGCCACCACTGGCTGGGTGTGCCCCGGCCGCGTTGCAGGGTGACCTTGATCCACCAGGGATGGCGGCTCTGGCCGACGGTGGCACGGCCATTCGCCGGCTGAAAGCGGCTTTGCACGGCCGGATCCGCCATGTCGGCGATGCTCAGCCGAGCGCCCGTGTCCTCCAGCAGCTCGATCTGACCGTTGAGCATGTGCCCGCTGCTGGCGCTGTCGAGCAGGATGGTTGCCGCACTGGCCGCGGCGGGCAGGCAGGTCAGGCTCAACAGTAGAATGAATGAGGAGACTATCCGCTGCACTGCATGCACCTCTTGTGCCCGGCACCGCTATCGCCACCGGTGGCAATCGCTCGAGTATAGCCATAACTCTGGATGTGATCACAAATGCCTGGTGTCGGGCACAAGTGCGGTCACCTGGGTTTGTCCCAGTGCCAGGGTCGGATTTGGTCAAATTTTGTGCTATATTTCGCGGCCGTTTACTCCTGACATCTCGGTCATCTTCATGCACGCAGCCAAGCCGTTATTCGACTATCCAAAATACTGGGCTGAGTGCTTCGGCCCTGCGCCTTTCCTGCCGATGAGCCGGGACGAGATGGATCAGCTCGGCTGGGACAGTTGCGACATCATCATCGTCACCGGCGATGCCTATGTCGACCATCCGTCGTTTGGCATGGCGATCATCGGCCGCCTGCTCGAGTCCCAGGGCTTCCGCGTCGGCATCATCGCCCAGCCGGACTGGAGCAGCAAAGACGATTTCATGAAGCTCGGCGAGCCCAATCTGTTCTTCGGCGTCGCGGCCGGCAACATGGATTCGATGATCAACCGCTACACCGCCGACAAGAAGATCCGTTCCGACGACGCCTACACGCCCGGCGGCCTGGCTGGCAAACGCCCGGATCGTGCCAGCCTGGTCTACAGCCAGCGCTGCAAGGAAGCCTACAAGCACGTGCCGATCGTACTCGGCGGCATCGAGGCCTCGTTGCGCCGCATCGCTCATTACGATTACTGGCAGGACAAGGTCCGCCATTCGATCCTGATCGACGCCTGTGCCGACATCCTGCTCTACGGCAACGCCGAGCGCGCCATCGTCGAAGTGGCCCAGCGCCTGTCCTACGGCCACAAGATCGGAGAGATCACCGATATCCGCGGCACCGCCTTCATTCGCCGCGACACGCCGCAAGACTGGATGGAGATCGACTCCACGCGCATCGACCGGCCGGGCAAGGTCGACAAGATCATCAACCCCTACGTCAATACCCAGGACACCCAGGCCTGCGCCATCGAGCAGGAAAAGGGACCGGTAGAGGACCCGAATGAAGCCAAGGTGGTGCAGCTGCTGGCGCACCCACGGCTGGAGCGCGACAAGACGGTAATCCGCCTGCCCTCGTTCGAGAAGGTTCGCGCCGACTCGGTGCTCTACGCCCACGCCAACCGCGTGCTGCACCTGGAGACCAACCCGGGCAACGCCCGCGCCCTGGTGCAGAAGCATGGCGAGGTGGATGTCTGGTTCAACCCGCCACCCATCCCCATGACCACCGAAGAGATGGACTACGTGTTCGGCATGCCCTATGCGCGGGTGCCGCACCCGGCCTATGGCAAGGAAAAGATCCCGGCCTACGAGATGATCCGCTTCTCGGTCAACATCATGCGCGGCTGTTTCGGCGGCTGTACCTTCTGCTCGATCACCGAGCACGAAGGACGGATCATCCAGAACCGTTCGCAAGAGTCGATCATCCGCGAGATCGAAGAAATCCGCGACAAGGTGCCGGGTTTCACCGGGGTGATTTCCGACCTCGGCGGGCCGACCGCGAATATGTACCGCATCGCCTGCAAAACCCCGGAAATCGAGTCCGCCTGCCGCAAGCCGTCCTGCGTGTTCCCCGGCATCTGCGAGAACCTCAACACCGACCACTCGGCGCTGATCCAGCTGTACCGCTCGGCTCGCGCGCTGCCGGGGGTGAAGAAGATCCTGATCGCCTCGGGGCTACGCTATGACCTCGCCGTGGAGTCGCCGGAGTACGTCAAGGAGCTGGTCACCCACCATGTCGGCGGCTACCTGAAGATCGCTCCGGAGCACACCGAAGAAGGCCCGCTGAACAAGATGATGAAGCCGGGCATCGGCAGCTACGACAAGTTCAAGCGTATGTTCGAGAAGTACTCGAAAGAGGCGGGCAAAGAGCAGTACCTGATCCCCTACTTCATCGCCGCGCACCCCGGCACCAGCGACGAGGACATGATGAACCTCGCCCTGTGGCTGAAAAGCAGCGGCTTCCGCGCCGACCAGGTACAGGCGTTCTATCCCTCGCCGATGGCCACCGCCACTGCCATGTACCACTCGGGCAAGAATCCGCTGCGCAAGGTCACCTACAAGAGCGACGGCGTGCCTATCGTCAAGAGCGAGGCCCAGCGCCGCCTGCACAAGGCCTTCCTGCGTTACCACGACCCGAAAGGCTGGCCGATGCTGCGCGAGGCGCTGGAGCGCATGGGCCGCAGCGACCTGATCGGGCCGGGCAAAAACCAGTTGATCCCGCTGCATCAGCCGGCCACCGACAGCTACCAGAGTGCACGCCGCAAGAATTCCACCCCGGCCGGCAGCAAGAAGGTCGGTGGTGCCGCGCGCGGCGCGGGTGACAAGACCCGGCCGTTGCTGACCCAGCACACCGGCCTGCCGCCGCGCGACACCGGTGCCGCGGGCGGCAACCCATGGGACAAGCGCGAACAAGCCAAGGCCGCCGCCCAGGCGCGCAACCAGCAGGCCGCCAAGGAGCGCGCCGATGCCGCCAAGGGCAAAGGCAAGAAGCCGCCGAGGAAGCCTGTAGCGCCGCGTTGATTGGCTTGTAATGGCCACAGGCTGTCGCGGCTAAAGCCCCTCCCACGGGATCCAGGATGTCTGTGGGAGGGGCCGGGCGGCGTTCCGCTGTAGGCGCGAGCTTTTGCGCTGTTTAGCCGGGTAGGGTGGGCAGCCTAAATCGCTCCCCGGATTGCGCTGGCGCTTATCCGGGCTGCAGAGCGATGCTATTTAGCCGTAACGCTTCTGCGCCTCGATGGCCAGACCGCTGCCGATGCTGCCGAAGGTATTGCCTTCCACATGGCGGGCATTCGGTAGCATTGCCGCGACGCTCTGGCGCAGTGCCGGGATGCCGCTGGAACCACCGGTAAAGAACACCGTATCGACCTGTTCGACGCCCACCCCGGCATCGCCGAGCAACTGGGTGACGCTGGCGCGCACGCGTTCGAGCAGCGGCGCTATGGCCCCCTCGAACAGTTCGCGGGTCAGCTCGGCGACCAGGCCGGGTTCGACCCGGCCCAGGTCGATGGGCCGCTCTGTCTGCTCGGTCAGGGCGATCTTGCTGTCTTCCACCTGCATCGCCAGCCAGTGGCCGTCGCGCCGTTCGATCAGCTTGAACAAACGGTCGATGCCGGTGGGGTCGACGATGTCGTAGCGCATGCTCTGCAGCGCCCGCTGCGACTGCGCCGAGTAGACCGCGTTGATGGTGTGCCAGGTGGCCAGATTGAGGTGGGTGCTGGTGGGCATGGGTGCGTCGCTCTTCATCCGGCTGCCGTAGCCGAACAGCGGCATCACACCCTGCAGGCTGAGCTGCTTGTCGAAATCGGTACCGCCGATATGCACACCGCCGGTGGCGAGGATATCGTCATGCCGCTCGGCGACGCTGCGTCGCTGCGGTGACAGACGTACCAGGGAGAAGTCCGAGGTGCCGCCGCCGATGTCGACGATCAGCACCAGCTCTTCGCGCTCGATGCCGGACTCGTAGTCGAAGGCCGCGGCGATCGGTTCGTATTGGAAGGACACGTCCTTGAAACCGAGCTTGTATGCCACCGCCACCAGGGTGTTCTGCGCTTCGAGATCGGCCACCGGGTCGTCGTCGACGAAGAACACCGGGCGGCCCAGCACCACTTCCTCGAACGGCCTGCCGGCCACGGCTTCGGCGCGGTTCTTCAGCTCGCCGATAAAGAAGCCGAGCAGGTCCTTGAACGGCAGGGCGCTGCCCAGCACCGTGGTTTCGCTCTTCAGCAGCTTGGAGCCGAGCAGGCTCTTCAGCGAGCGCATCAGCCGGCCCTCGTAGCCTTCCAGGTATTCCTGCAGGGCCAGGCGACCGTAGACCGGTCGGCGTTCCTCGAGGTTGAAGAACACCACCGAGGGCAGGGTGATCTTGCCGTCTTCCAGTTCGATCAGGGTCTCGGCGTCGGGACGCAGCCAGCCGACGGTGGAGTTGGAGGTGCCGAAGTCGATGCCGCAGGCGCGGGCGGGAGTGGAGAAAATCATGCGACGCGCTGTTCCTAGAAAAACGGCCGCGCATTCTATGCGAGTCGTGCGCCTCTTGCTGCGCTTATTGCGCTATGACGCGACGAACGATCCCCAACCCAGGGTCAGCGCGGCCAGCGCCAGGTAACGCCCGCTCTTGGCCAGGCCGACGATCAGCAGGAAGACCCACAAGCGCTCACGCATCACCCCGGCGACCAGGGTCAAGGGATCGCCGATGATCGGCAGCCAGCTGAGCAGCAGCGACCAGCGTCCGTAGCGCGTATACCAGCCCTGCGCCTGGTGCAGGCGCTGTTCGCTGACCGGAAACCAGCGGCGCTGACGAAAGTGTTCCAGGTAGCGCCCCAGCTGCCAGTTGACAAGCGAACCTAGGACATTGCCGACGCTGGCCACCGCCACCAGCAGCCACAACGGGTAGGTTTCGCTGAGCAGCAGGCCGACCAGCACCGCCTCGGAGCCCAATGGCAGCAAGGTCGCGGCGCCGAAGGCCGAGAGGAACAGGCCCACATAGGCGGAGAACGTCAGCACGCCGCAACTGGCCTGGGTGCCGGGCGCTGCCGCGCCTGTACGGCAGACCGCGTACTCAGGCCTGCGGGGCCATGATCTCTTCCAGCTTCAAGCCGGTGAGACCGTGAATGGTGCGCCACAGGTAATAGAAGATCGCCATCAGCATGATCATCGAGGGGATGGCGATCATCGGGTAGCTGAGCAGGTTCATCCGACCCAATTCCTCATTGAAGGCCTCGCTGCCGGATGGGCTGATCACGATCCACTTGGCCAGCACATAGTTCATCGCCGAGGAAAAGAAGAAGGTGCCGCTCAGCCAGTAGGTGGCGGTCAGCAGGCGCGTTTCGAAGTGCTGGGTATGGCCGCCCTGTTCCAGGCGCTCATGGATCTTGTCGACATTGAGCACGGTCTTGTTGAACAGCAGGGTGCGGATCAGCGGGTAGCGGGTGCGGGTCGACACCAGCACGGCGATGCCGATCAGGCCGGGAATCGTCGCTTCCTTGATCGCCAGCCACTGGTTGTCCAGCTTGAGCAGGCCGATGCCGCCGGTGAGCAGCACGCTGAGCAGGCCGAGCAGGGCGATGAAGTTGAATTTGCGGTACTTGACCAGCTCGAACGTGCCCCAGCCGAGGGGGAACGCCAGCGCCAGGATCAGAGCGCCATCGGCGCCGAGATTGGACTCGCCGCTGAACTTCATCAGGATCAGTGAAGGAATCAGGATGCTGATCAGCAAGTCCACCAGCGGGCGGGGTTTGTGTGCGGCGGTGGAGCTGTGGGTGGTCTCGGTCATGTCGGTCATAGTGCAGGAATGAATGTTGATGATCGCCTGCCTGGGCCGCGGCCGCCAGTCCGACCGTCGGTTGGACTGTGACAAAGTTGTACGCCAGAGCTGCGTCGGGAAGAAATCCTGCAGTGACGGCGGATTTTTGGCTGTAATTCTGTGCCTGTCGGGCGGCGCCCCAACACACTGATGCTAAGGTGATATTACTCGGTGGCTAGCGGTTATCTGACCGCAGGAGTCCGGTAATGCAGTCCTTTATGCTTTTTCGTGGGCCCTGCGCGGTGTTGGCCGTGTGCGCTGTGCTGGCGGGTCCGTTGGCGGCGAAGGAATGCATTGGCGTAGTCCCCGCCGGCACCCACAACTTCTGGACTCTGGTGGAGGTCGGCGCACAGCAGGCGGCCAGGGAAACCGGGGTCGACCTCTATTTTCGCGGACCCAGTCGCGAGGGCCGCGTCGAGACGCAGCTGCAACTGATCGACCGGGTCGTCGAGCGGGGTTGCAAGGCGCTGATCATTGCCCCGAGCGGTAGCGAGATCATCGCCAAGGTCCGCGAGCTCAAGGCGCGGGGCATTCTCAGCTTCTACATCGATCGCGATGTCGGCGGCGCCGATGTGCAAGCGGTGATCGCCTCCAACAATTACCAGGCCGGCCAGTTGGCCGGGCGCTACCTGGCGCAAGTGCTGGGCCGCAAAGGGCGGGTCGGGGTGATTCGCACGAGCCCGCCAATCGCCTCCGCCAGCGAGCGCCAGCGTGGATTTACCCAGGCGGTGAAGGCCGCGGGGCTGCGCATCGTCTTCGATCACCCGCTCGGCGATGATCCCGAGGTGGCGTTCAATGCCCTGCGCGAGCAGCTGCCACAACTCGATGCGCTGTTTACCCCGGATGGCTCCACCACCCGCACGACCCATGCCGCGTTGTTGCGCCTGCAGGCGGCGGAGCAAGTGCGGCATGTCGGTTTCGATGGCGGCCGCTTGCTGGCGGGCGCCCTCGGCAGCGGTCGGATCACCGCGCTGGTGATCCAGCGGCCCTACGCCATGGGCTATCGAAGCGTGCGTCTGGCCCAGCGCGCCTTGCGCGACAAGCGCGTGGAGTCCCAGCGGCGGCAGGTCGAACTGGAGGTGATGCTGGTGACCCGGGAGAATCTCGATCGGCTGGAGGTCAAGGAACTCCTGGCGTTGCCCTGGCGCCCCTGAAGGCATCGGCGCCTGGCGGCGCGAACGGGTCTCAATGCGCCAGGACGGAATTCGTCGACGCCAAGGCGTAGCGGCGGTCGGGCCGATAAGCTGCGCTTGTAAAACGGCGTGCAGGCGTTCATATCTTAGGCCGTGGCGGATAGCGAGAAGAGGTGGTGATGGCCAGCGGTTGGGCAAACGACGACGCGGTACAGGAACAGATCGACAGCAGCATCGAGGACGCCGTGCAGCGCGCGCGCAGCCAGTTGCCGCGCGGGCCGAGTCTGAGCCATTGCGAGGAATGCGATGCGGCCATCCCCGAGGCGCGCCGCCAGGCGATTGCCGGCGTGCGCCTGTGTGTGGCCTGCCAGTCGGAACAGGACAGGGAGCAGGCCAGGTTCAGCGGCTATAACAGGCGCGGCAGCAAGGACAGTCAGCTGCGGTGAGCAGGGGCTGCAGGCCAACCCTTACCGAGCCGTTGGTCGGCGCGCCGCGGGAGGGCAGGTCAGGAAACCGCAGGCGGCCGTCTCGGCGAAACCTAACCGCCCTCGGCGACCGTGCGTACCGGGCGACGCGATACCCAGATGAGTGGACTAACCTTCAAGTGAGGGGCTGCACCGGTGCATGTCCCGGGAATGGGGGTGAGCGAAGAAGTCTTTCCTGAACAGGGGAGGAGGCAGCATGCAACTCCATTATTCAATGGTTATCGGCGCCCTGGCGATAGCCTTGCTCCCAGCTGTGGTCTTGGCCAAGGACAAGCGCGAGTTCACTGACAGCTTTCCGTTGGGCGAATGTGATTTAACCAGTATCGGCGAGAATCGATACTTTGTTCTAAAGCCAGGTCGTGAAGCCCACTTCAACAACTTCCAGTGCGTTGCCGAAGGCGAGTGCAGCGAAACCGAGGAGTTGGTCATCAGTGTGCTCAACGAAACGCGCGACATAACGCTTGCGATCGATGGCGAGGCGACCACCGTGACCACCCGGGTCGTCGAGGAACGCGAGACAGTGGATGGGCAGCTGGCGGAGGTCTCCCGCAACTTCTTCGTCGAGTGTGCCGCTACCCAGGATGTCTACTACTTTGGCGAAGAAGTGGATATTTACCAGGACGGCATAGTCGTCAGCCATGAGGGCGAATGGCTGGCCGGTGCAGGCGGTGCGGAGCCGGGAATCATCATGCCGGGTGGGGCGTTCCTGCTGGGCGCTCGCTATTTTCAGGAAGTCGCGCCAGAGGTCGCCTTGGATCGGGCCGAACACATCGGCGCAGGCCTGGCGATAGAAGTGCCAGCGGGCAACAAGGACGATTGCGTCGAAGTCGAAGAGACCACGCCGCTGGATAAGAAATCGGTCTCGACGAAGATCTACTGCCCCGATTCAGGGTTGGTGTTCGACGATGGCCTTGAGCTGGTATTGGTGATCGAGCCCTGAGCGCGGTTCGCCTGTTGTCGGTGAGTGAGTTAGGTGGCGGATTGCACTCGCCCTCTGTGAGTATGCCGGTGTAGGGCGGGTGCAACCCGCCAACTATTCAAAACAAGAAATACCGCTGCGCCATCGGCAGCACGTCCGCCGGTTCGCACCAGAGCAATTGGCCGTCCGCCTTGACCTGATAGTTCTGCGCATCGACCTCGATAGTCGGTAGATAGTCGTTGTGGATCAGGTCGGTCTTTTTCACTTCGCGACAGCCTTTGACCACGGCGATCTTCTTCTTCAAGCCCAGTTGCTCGGGAATGCCGGCGTCCAGTGCGGCCTGGCTGATAAAGGTCAGGCTGCTGGCGTGCAGGCTGCCGCCGAAGCTGCCGAACATCGGCCGGTAGTGCACCGGTTGCGGCGTCGGAATCGAAGCGTTGGCGTCGCCCATCAGGCTGGCGGCGATGACCCCGCCCTTCAGAATCAAACTCGGCTTGACGCCGAAGAAGGCCGGGCGCCAGAGCACCAGGTCGGCCCATTTGCCGACTTCGATGGAGCCCACCTCATGGCTGATGCCGTGGGTGATGGCCGGGTTGATGGTGTATTTGGCGATGTAGCGCTTGGCGCGGAAGTTGTCGTTGCCCTCGCCATCCTCGGCCAGGGCGCCGCGCTGCCTCTTCATCTTGTCGGCGGTCTGCCAGGTGCGCATGATCACCTCGCCGACCCGGCCCATGGCCTGGCTGTCGGAGCTGATCATCGAGAAGGCGCCGAGGTCATGCAGGATATCCTCGGCGGCGATGGTCTCCCTGCGGATGCGCGACTCGGCGAAGGCCACGTCCTCGGCGATGCTCGGGTCGAGGTGGTGGCAGACCATCAGCATGTCCAGGTGTTCGTCGATGGTGTTACGGGTGAACGGCCGGGTCGGGTTGGTCGAGCTGGGCAGCACATTGGCGAAGCCGCAGGCCTTGATGATGTCCGGCGCATGGCCGCCGCCGGCGCCCTCGGTGTGGTAGGTGTGGATGGTGCGGCCCTTGAAGGCGGCCAGGGTGGTCTCGACGAAACCGGACTCGTTCAGCGTGTCGGTGTGGATCGCCACCTGCACGTCGTATTGGTCGGCCACGCTCAGGCAGTTGTCGATCGCCGCCGGAGTGGTGCCCCAGTCCTCGTGCAGCTTGAGGCCGATGGCGCCGGCCTTGACCTGTTCGATCAGCGGTTCCGGCAGCGAAGCATTGCCCTTGCCGGTGAAGCCCAGGTTCATCGGGAAGGCGTCGGCGGCCTGCAGCATGCGCATCATGTGCCACGGCCCCGGCGTGCAGGTGGTGGCGTTGGTGCCGGTGGCCGGCCCGGTGCCGCCGCCGATCATGGTGGTCACCCCACTCATCAGCGCCTCTTCGATCTGCTGAGGGCAGATGAAGTGAATGTGCGAGTCGATGCCGCCCGCGGTGAGGATCATGCCCTCGCCGGCGATCACTTCGGTGCCGGCGCCGATGGCGATTGTCACGTCCGGCTGGATATCCGGGTTGCCGGCCTTGCCGATGGCTTTGACGCGCCCGTCCTTCAGCCCGACATCGGCCTTGACCACGCCCCAGTGGTCGAGGATCAGCGCGTTGGTGATCAGGGTGTCGACCACATCCGCGGCGCACAGCTGGCTCTGGCCCATGCCGTCGCGAATCACCTTGCCGCCGCCGAATTTCACTTCCTCGCCGTAGTGGGTGAAGTCTTTTTCCACCTCGATCCACAGCTCGGTATCGGCCAGGCGCACCTTGTCGCCGACGGTGGGGCCGAACATGTCGGCATAGGCTTGGCGGGAAATTTTCATCGAGTGCCTTCCTGTAGGGTGCGCTATGCGCACCATTGCTATCCGCGTTGTTTGTGGTGCGCAGGGCGCACCCTACGGGTTACAGATCGCCCATCACCCGGCCGGCAAAGCCGAACACCCGACGCTGTCCGGCCAGGTCGACCAGTTCGACTTCGCGCGATTGCCCCGGCTCGAAACGCACGGCGGTGCCGGCCGGAATATTCAGGCGCATGCCGCGCGTGCTCGCCCGGTCGAACGTCAGCGCATCGTTGGTCTCGAAGAAGTGATAGTGCGAGCCGACCTGGATCGGCCGGTCGCCGCTATTGGCCACGGTCAGGGTCAAGGTGCGGCGGCCGACGTTGAGTTCGATCTCGCCGTGCTGGATCTGGTATTCGCCGGGGATCATCGGATGCTCCTGGATTCGGGCAGGATTAGTTGCATAAAGGTCAGATCCAGCCAGCGATCGAACTTGCGTCCGACCTGGGGCATCTGCCCAGTGGTGACGAAACCGAAGCGTTGATGCAGGCGGATCGAGGCGACGTTTTCGCTCTCGATGGCGGCAACCATGACATGCAGGCCGTCATCCGTGGCGCGCTCGATCAGGGCCTTCAGCAAGGCCAGGCCGAGGCCGCGGCCGCGCTGGTCGGCACGCACGTAAAGCGAGTGCTCGACGGTATGGCGAAAGCCTTCGTTGCTGCGCCAGCTGCCGTAACTGGCGTAGCCCAGCACTTCGCCTTCGCTGTCTTGCGCCACCAGCACGGGAAAGCCGGCCGCCTCGCGCTCGAGCAGCCAGGCGCGGCGGTTGGCCAGATCGGTCAGGGTTTCGATCCACAGCGCGGTGCTGTGGAGTACCGCATCGTTATAAATCGCCAGGATGCCGGGCAGGTCGGCTTGGGTCGCGTCTTGAATTGTCATGTGTCGTTCCAGGAATCCATTCAAGGTCGTAGCGAGCGCAGCTCAGGCAACGCAGCATGAGCAAGCGCAGTAGACATTGGATGGGTTCCTCAGGCTATCGGTTGATGGACGGTTACTAACTTGGTGCCGTCGGGGAAGGTGGCCTCGACCTGGATTTCCGGGATCATTTCCGGGATGCCTTGCATCACCTGGTCGCGGGTCAGCAGGGTGGTGCCGAAGTGCATCAGCTCGGCCACGGTCTGGCCGTCGCGGGCGCCTTCGAGCAGGGCGGCGGAAATATAGGCCATGGCTTCCGGGTAGTTGAGCTTTACGCCGCGGGCCAGGCGTCGTTCGGCGACCAGGCCGGCGGTGAAGATCAGCAGTTTGTCCTTTTCGCGGGGCGTCAGGTCCATGGTTCAGGTGCTCCAGATTCTCGGGGGAACGGCCTCGCGGCCGAGCAGGGCGGGGCGCAGCAGGCGCCAGAGTTCGATCAGCCAGGTGCGGGCGTGCAGCGCCTCGTCGGCCAGGCAGCGAGCCACCAGCAGGCCGGGTAACTGGCTCAAATCGCCGCGTACCGCGCTGGGTAAGTTACGGCAGTGTTCGAGCAACTCGGCGTCGATTTCGCCGCTGATCAACAGCGTGGCGAACACCGGCTTGCCGGCCAGGCCGATGGGCGAGTCGAGCAGGCCATCGCCGCCTTCGATGCGCTGGCGCTCGTGCCAAAGCAGCTGGCCGTCGCGGCGGATATTCAGTTGCGCCTGAAAATGGCCGGCATCGAAGCGCTCGCCGCTGGCCGGACGGCCGAGGGCGACCATGTCCCAATACAGCAGGCGGGCATCGCCGAGCAGTTCGATATCGCTGTGCAGTTCGGCCTGGGCGCCGGAATAGACGATGGTTTCCTGCGGCAACCACTCCAGGGTGGCACCGGCTTCGACGCGCAACTCGAGGTGCTGATAAGCGGGGCCGGCGGCGCGATACCACTTGGCCGCGCCGGGGCTGGTCAGCTGCGCCCAGGCGCCGCTGCCGACTGTGGCCGAAATATCCAGTCGGTCGCCGCCGGCGATGCCGCCCGGTGGATGGACGATGATGTGCTGGCAGACTTGCGGGCCTTCGGCGTACAGGTGCTTCTGCACCCGCAGCGGGCCCTTGTGGCGGCGCAGGGTCGGGCGTGTGCAGTCGCCATCGCAGCCATAGCCCAGCTCCAGCTCGGCATGCCAGCTAGGGGTGAACAGGGCGGTGGGGGCGGGTGCGTTCATAGGATCTTTTCGTAGGGTGGATGACGCTTTATCCATCCACCAGCTGTTGGTGCAGTGGTGGATGAGCAGAGCGTCATCCACCCTATAGTGAGTCTCAAATCGCCACCAGGCCGCGCACGCCATCGGCCTCCATGCTGTCGCCGCGGCCCTGCTGGACGATCTCGCCGCGGCTCATCACCAGGTACTGATCGGCCAGTTCGGCGGCAAAATCATAGAACTGCTCGACCAGCAGGATGGCCATATCGCCGCGTTCGGCGAGTTTCTTGATCACCACGCCGATCTCCTTGATCACCGAGGGCTGGATGCCCTCGGTGGGCTCGTCGAGGATCAGCAGGCGCGGCTGACTGGCCAGGGCGCGGCCGATGGCCAGCTGTTGCTGCTGGCCGCCGGAAAGGTCGCCGCCGCGGCGTTGTTTCATCTCGCGCAGCACCGGGAACAGCTCGTAGATAAACTCCGGCACCACCTTGGCTTCCTTTGCGCCGAAACGGGAAAGCCCCATCAATAGATTTTCCTCGACGGTCAGGCGGCCGAAGATTTCCCGCCCTTGCGGCACGTAGGCGATGCCGGCGTGCACGCGCTGGTGCGGCTTGAAGGCAGTGATCGGCTTACCTTCCCAGTTTACCGTACCCTCTTTGGCCGGCAGCAGGCCCATCAGGCATTTCAGCAGCGTGGTCTTGCCCACACCGTTACGCCCGAGCAGGCAGGTGACTTCGCCAACCCTGGCCTCGAACGACAGCCCGCGGAGGATATGGCTGCCGCCGTAGTATTGGTGCAGTTGCTCAACTTGCAGCATGGTTGTGTCCTTGTAGGGTGGATCACGTTTTACCGGTCCACCGTGTGGTGTGCGCGGTGGATGAAAAAAGCGTCATCCACCCTACGTCTTACCCCGCAACGGCTATTGGCTCACCGACCGAGATAAACCTCGATCACCCGCTCATCGGCCTGCACCTGTTCCAGCGAGCCTTCGGCCAGGACGCGGCCCTGGTGCAGCACGGTGACGTGGTCGGCGATGGAGCCGACGAAGCCCATGTCGTGTTCGACCACCATCAGCGAATGCTGGCCGGCCAGGGACTTGAACAATTCTGCGGTGAATTCGGTCTCTGCGTCGGTCATGCCCGCCACCGGCTCATCGAGCAGCAGCAGTTGGGGGTCCTGCACCAGCAGCATGCCGATCTCCAGGAACTGCTTCTGGCCGTGCGACAGCAAGCCAGCGGGGCGCTGGCGCGAGGCGTCGAGCTTGATGGTGTTGAGCACCTCGTCGATGCGGTCGCGCTGCTCACCACTGAGCTTGGCGCGCAGGCTGGCCCACACCGATTTGTTGGTCTTCTGCGTCAGTTCGAGGTTTTCGAACACGCTGAGCGCCTCGAACACCGTGGGCTTCTGGAACTTGCGGCCGATGCCGGATTGGGCGATTTCCACTTCGCTCATCCGGGTCAGGTCGAGGGTGTCTCCGAAGTAAGCGACGCCGTTGTCCGGGCGAGTCTTGCCGGTGATCACGTCCATCATGGTGGTCTTGCCGGCGCCATTGGGGCCGATGATGCAGCGCAGTTCGCCGACGCCGATATACAGGGTCAGGTCGGTCAGCGCCTTGAAACCATCGAAACTGACGTTGATTTCTTCCAGGGTCAGGATGGTGCCGTGACGTGCATTGAGGCCCTTGCCGGCAGCGCTGCTCGCGCCTATGGCATCGCGGCCGCTGCCGGAAGCGTCGAAGGCCTGCGGGTGGATGGCTTCGGGGATAGGCGCGGCTCTCATTGCTTGTCTCCTTTGGAAGTCGTTAGGAACGCGTCGCGAGCAATTTCAGCTGCAAGGCGCACGGCGCACAGTGACGAGACAGTACGGATGAGTACGGCGAGGAGCGAGCACCGCGCAACGCCGCAGATGGAATGCGCAGTAGCGTTCATGATGACTTCCTGCGCAGCAGGCCGATCACGCCCTTCGGCAGGAATAAGGTGACGACGATAAACAGCAAGCCCAGAGCGAACAGCCAGTACTCGGGGAAGGCCACGGTGAACCAGCTCTTCATACCGTTGACCAAGCCGGCGCCGAGCAGCGGGCCGATCAGCGTGCCGCGCCCGCCGAGGGCGACCCAGACGGCGGCTTCGATCGAGTTGGTCGGCGACATCTCGCTGGGGTTGATGATGCCGACCTGTGGCACATAGAGCGCGCCGGCCAGGCCACAGAGCACGGCCGACAGCACCCAGATAAACAGCTTGTAGCCGCGCGGGTCATAGCCGCAGAACATCAGGCGGTTCTCGGCATCGCGCAACGCCGTCAGCACCCGGCCGAACTTGCTGCGCGCCAGCTTGAAGCCCAGGTACAGGCTGCCCACCAGCAGCGCCACTGTGGCGAGGAACAGCGCAGCGCGGGTGCCGGCGGCGGTGATATCGAAGTCGAGGATGCGGGTAAAACCGGTAAAGCCATTATTGCCGCCGAAGCCGGTCTCGTTGCGAAAGAACAGCAGCATGCCGGCGAAGGTCAGGGCCTGGGTCATGATCGAGAAGTACACGCCCTTGATCCGCGAACGGAAGGCGAAGAAGCCGAACACCAACGCCAACAGTCCGGGCGCCAGCACCACCAGGCACATGGCCCAGAGAAAGCTTGAGGTGCCGTACCAGTACCAGGGCAATTCGCTCCAGGCGAGAAAGCTCATAAAGGCCGGCAAACCGTCCCCCGCGCTCTGACGCATCAGGTACATGCCCATGGCGTAGCCGCCAAGCGCGAAGAACAGGCCGTGGCCCAGCGACAAAAGCCCTGCGTAACCCCAAACCAGATCCAGGGCCAGGGCGACTATGGCGTAGCAGAGAATCTTGCCGACCAGGGTCAGGGTATAGGCCGAGATATGCAGGGCGTTGTCAGCCGGCAGCAGGTGCAGCAGTGGCAGGGCGACCAGCACGGCGAGCACCAGCAGTCCGATGGCGATGGACACTTGCGGGCCGAGTTTGGCGCTGGCGCGGGCCAGCAGGGTTTGGTTTATTGGCATAGTCATCAATCAATCACCCGACCCTTGAGAGCGAACAGACCTTGCGGGCGTTTCTGAATAAACAGAATGATCAGCGCGAGGATAAGAATCTTGCCGAGCACCGCGCCGATCTGCGGTTCGAGAATCTTGTTGGCGATGCCCAGGCCGAAGGCGGCCATCACGCTACCGGCCAATTGGCCGACGCCGCCAAGTACCACCACCAGGAAGGAGTCGATGATGTAGCTCTGCCCCAGGTCGGGGCCGACGTTGCCGATCTGGCTCAGGGCCACGCCACCGAGGCCGGCGATGCCCGAGCCAAGGCCGAAGGCAAGCATGTCCACACGGCCGGTCGGCACGCCGCAGCAGGCGGCCATATTGCGGTTCTGGGTGACCGCACGGACGTTGAGGCCCAGGCGGGTCTTGTTCAGCAGCAGCCAGGTCAGCACCACCACAAACAGGGCGAAGCCGATGATGACGATGCGGTTGTACGGCAGCACCAGGTTCGGCAGCACCTGAATGCCGCCGCTCAACCAGTAAGGGTTGGCCACTTCGACGTTCTGCGCACCGAACACCACCCGTACCAGCTGGATCAGGATCAGGCTGATACCCCAGGTGGCGAGCAGGGTTTCCAGTGGTCGGCCGTAGAGGTGGCGGATCACGGTGCGTTCCAGGGCCATGCCGATGGCCGCAGTGACGAAGAAGGCCACCGGCAGCGCCACCAGCGGATACAGCGCCAAGGCCTCGGGGGCCAGACGCTGGAACAGTACCTGCACCATATAGGTGGAATAGGCGCCGAGCATCAGCATCTCACCGTGGGCCATATTGATCACCCCGAGCAGGCCGAAGGTGATGGCCAGACCCAGCGCCGCCAGCAGCAGGATCGAGCCCAGCGACAGGCCGCTGAAGGCCTGGCCGAGCAATTCACCGATCAACAGTTTGCGTTTGACCTGGGCCAGGCTGGTTTGTGCGGCGGTGCGCACCGCTTCATCCTGTTCCACTGCGGGGTCGAGCAGGGTTTCCAGGCGGGTGCGGGCCAGCGGGTCGCCGGTTTCGCCGAGCAGGCGCACGGCGGCCAGGCGAATCGCCGGGTCACGGTCGACCAGTTGCAGGTTGGCCAGGGCCAGGCTCAGGGCATCGCGCACTTGTGGATCGTCTTCGCTGGCGACTCGGGCGTTGAGCAAGGCGAGTTGCGCCGGCTTGGCGCTTTTCTGCAGATGTTGGGCGGCGGCCAGGCGCACGGCCGGGTCCTCGTCGAACAACTGATGGCTGGCCAGGGTGCTGGCGATCAGGCCGCGCAGGCGGTTGTTGAGGCGGATCTTCTTCGGTGTGCCGACGGGTTCGGCAGCGCCTTCGACGGCCTGGTAGCTGCCGTCGATTTCGATAAATGGCGTCTTGTCGCTGTCTGCGGCGAGGCGGCCTTGTTGCAAGGCTTCGAGCAAAGGCAGGCGCGCGGCATCGGGTGCGGCGGCCCAGCTCTCGAGGAGCTTGGCCTGTTTGGATGAGCCGGCTGCGGCGAAGTCGGCGGCATCGCCGGCATGGCTGGCGAGCGGAAGCAGCAGGGTCAGAAATAGGAAGAAGCGGTACACGGCAGTGGGCATATCAGGAAAACCTTGGGACTACAGCGTAAGCCCCCTCGCCGAATTGGCAGAGAGGGCGCTTGCCGTAGCCCGGATGCAATCCGGGAATAGCTGCTCCCCGGATTGCATCCGGGCTACGAAGTCGCTTAGTTCGACTTCACCGCGTAATCCGGCTTCTTGTCGTTGCCTTCTATATACGGGCTCCATGGCTGGGCGCGGATCGGGCTGCTGGTTTCCCAGACCACGGAGAACTGACCGTCATCCTGGATTTCACCGATCATCACCGGCTTGTGCAGGTGGTGGTTGGTCTTGTCCATGGTCAGGGTGTAGCCGCTCGGTGCGGCGAAGGTCTGGCCGGCGAGGGCATCGCGGACTTTGTCGACATCGGTGGTGCCGGCTTTTTCCACGGCCTGGGCCCACATGTTGATGCCCACGTAAGTGGCTTCCATCGGGTCGTTGGTCACCGCCTTGTCGGCGCCCGGCAGGTTCTTGGCCTTGGCGTAGGCCTTCCACTTGTCGACGAATTCGCTGTTGACCGGGTTTTCCACCGACTGGAAGTAGTTCCAGGCGGCGAGGTGGCCGACCAGCGGCTTGGTGTCGATGCCGCGCAGTTCCTCTTCGCCCACCGAGAAGGCCACGACCGGCACATCGGTGGCTTCCAGGCCCTGGTTGGCCAGTTCCTTGTAGAAGGGCACGTTGGAATCGCCATTGACCGTGGAGATCACCGCGGTCTTGCCGCCGGCGGAGAACTTCTTGATGTTGGCGACAATGGTTTGATAGTCGCTATGACCGAAGGGGGTGTAGACCTCTTCGATATCCTTCTCGGCCACGCCTTTGGAGATCAGGAAGGCGCGCAGGATCTTGTTGGTGGTACGCGGGTAGACGTAGTCGGTGCCGAGCAGGAAGTAGCGCTTGGCCGCGCCGCCGTCTTCGCTCATCAGGTACTCGACCGCCGGGATGGCCTGCTGGTTAGGCGCGGCGCCGGTGTAGAAGACGTTCGGCGACAGCTCTTCGCCTTCGTACTGCACCGGGTAGAACAACAGGCCGTTGAGCTCTTCGTAGACCGGCAGCACGGATTTGCGCGATACCGAAGTCCAGCAGCCGAAGGTCACGTCGACTTTATCCTGGGTCAGCAGCTGGCGTGCGCGCTCGGCGAACAGCGGCCAGTTGGAGGCGGGGTCGACCACCACCGGCTCGAGTTGCTTGCCGAGCACGCCGCCCTTGGCGTTGATCTCGTCGATGGTCATCAGCGCCATGTCTTTCAGCGAGGTTTCCGAAATGGCCATGGTGCCGGACAGTGAGTGGAGGATGCCGACCTTGATGGTTTCGGCGGCCTGCACGGTGAAGGGGAACAGGCCGCTGAGCAGCAGGGCGCTGGCGGCGATCGTCGATTTCAGCAGGGGACGGCGTTTCATTGTCATGGCTCCGTGCGCAACTGTTGGGTGGGACCTAGAGGTCGTCAGTCCAATCGCAGCATCCGTGCCAATCAGCGCAAGAGCTTGATTTAAATGGTTTCACTCATCTTCTGCAGGAGTCGCACGAGGCTTTGATGCGCAGCTTTGGTGCAACTATCGCGCTGACGTGCGCTCCAGGCGCATCCCTGCACCGCTTTAGAGCTCGAGGTAGTTCTTTACCCCGGTGAAGATGATCTGCGCAGCCAGGGCGCAGACGAACAGGCCCATCAGGCGGCTGACGATCTGCAGGCCCTGCTCGCCGAGCAGGCGTTCGAACTGGTTGGACATATACAGCACCACGCCGACGGTGACGCTGGCCAGGGCGATGCCGACTACCGCCAGCGCTTTGTCGCCCCAGGCTGGCTGGCTGGCGCCCATCAGCAGCAGGGCTCCGATGGTGCCGGGACCGACGGTGAGCGGGATGGTCAGCGGCACTATGGTCACGTCCTGCTGCACGTTGTCGCTCTGCACCGCCGATTTGCCCTGGGCCATGCCCAGCGCCGAGATGAACAGCACGCTGCCGGCGCCGATGCGGAAGGCGTCGATGGTGATGCCGAACAGGGTGAAGATGTGCCTGCCGAACAGGTACAGCAGCAGGCTGGCGATCAGCACGCCGGCGGCGACTTTCCAGGCCAGGCGCTTGCGCTCCTTGACCGTGTAGCCGCGGCTCAGGCCGATGAAGCAGGACAACACGAAGAACGGGCTGTAGAGCACCAGTAACTTCAGATACAGACTGAACAGCTCGGACGCCATGGGGGTGGACTCGTCTCTTGGATAATGGGGGCGTGGCCGGCAGCGCCGGCGGCGTCTGCATGATCCTGGATTGTCGGCTCGATCTCCAGTGCCCGCTGCGGTAATTGCGCGCGCACGCCAGGCAACCGTTCGGCAGTCGAAGCGCAGCCGGGGAACGGCTTCGGCTATACCTGTTGGCTTAAGCACTGTTGGCAATGGCTGCATGCCGGGAGCGGCGGATGGCACGGATCAGCTTCACCCCCAACCTGCAGCGTCACCTCGATGTGGCGCCCTGTGTGGTAACGGGCGACACGGTCGCCGCCGCGCTGGCCGAGGTGTTCGCCGTCAACCCGCGGCTGCGCAGTTACCTGCTGGACGACCAGGGGCAGCTGCGCCGGCATGTGATGATCTTCGTCGATGGCGAGCGAATCGGCGACCGCCGCCACCTGAGCGACAGGGTCGGCACCGACAGCGAGGTCTATGTGGTGCAGGCGCTTTCCGGCGGCTAGCGAGCCGTTTTTAACCCAGGATTCGGCAACGCAGGTCGTTTTTCAACCGCCTGCTGGAGGGAGAACGATATGGCGGATGTGCTCTATGTGGCTACGCGCAAGGGCTTGCTGACCTTCGCCCGCGCTGGCGGGATCTGGCAGCTGGCGCGCACGGACTTTCTTGGCGAGCCGGTCAGCATGGTCCTGGCCGATCGCCGCGACGGTCATCTGTACGCGGCCCTCGACCTGGGGCATTTCGGCCCGAAACTATGGCGCTCGACGGATGCCGGGCAGCACTGGCAGGAGATCGCCGCGCCGGCCTTCGCCGCCGAGGAAGAGGGCGAAGGACCGTCGGTGACGATGATCTGGTCGCTGGAAGGTGGCGGCGCCGATCGACCCGGAAGCCTGTGGGCCGGCACTCTGCCGGGCGCCTTGTTCCACTCGGCGGATCACGGCGACTCCTGGCAGTTGAACCAGGCGTTGTGGCAGCGTCCGGAGCGGGCCCAGTGGTTCGGTGGCGGTTACGACCAGCCGGGCATCCACTCGATCTGCATCGACCCGCGCGACAGTGCGCGGTTGCGCGTGGCGGTGTCCTGCGGCGGGGTCTGGTGCAGCGACGACGGCGGCGTCAACTGGGCCTGCCGCACCCAGGGCATGCGCGCCGCCTATATGCCGGCGGAACAGGCGCAGACTCCGGAGATCCAGGATCCGCACCGCATGCAGGCCTGCCCGGCCGCACCCGAGACCCTCTGGGTGCAGCACCATAACGGCATCTTCCTGTCCCGCGACGATGCCGTGCACTGGCAGGAGCTGCTCGACGTCGAACCCTCGGGCTTCGGTTTCGCCCTGGCGGTGCACCCCCGCGAGCCGGAAACGGCCTGGTTCGTGCCGGCGGTGAAGGATGAATGCCGGGTGCCGGTGGGCCAGCGTCTGCTGGTGAACCGCACCCGCGATGGCGGGCAGAGTTTCGAGAGCTTGAGCAGGGGCTTGCCGCAAACCGACTGCTTCGACCTGGTCTATCGCCATGCCCTGGAGGTGGACGAGAGCGGGCAGCGCCTGGCGATGGGCTCGACCACCGGCCATCTGTGGCTATCGGACGACCAGGGCGACAGCTGGCAGGCGTTGGCCGGCAACCTGCCGCCGATCTATGCGCTGCGCTTTGCCTGAAACGCCGCCGGCTGGTTCAGGGCAGGGCCTCGCGCGGCTGGCCGATCTCGCGCTGGGCGATCCAGTATTCGAGCAGTTCGCGCAATTGCGAGAGTTCCACCGGCTTGGCCATGTGGCCGTCCATGCCGGCCTCCCGTGCCCGTTCCTTGTGTTCGTTGAGGATGTGCGCGGTCAAGGCCACCACCGGCGTGCGTGGGCGCTGTTCGGCGGCTTCCCAGGCGCGCAGTTGCTGGGTGGCGGAGAAACCGTCGAGTACCGGCATCTCGCAGTCCATCAGCACCAGGTCGTAGTGCTGCGCCTTCATCGCGTTCAGCGCTTCCTCGCCATTGCTGGCGGTGTCCGGTTGCAGCTTGAGCTTGCCGAGCATGCCGCGGATCACCTTGGTCGAGATGCTGTTGTCTTCGGCGACCAGGATGCGGAAATCGCTCGGCACATTCAGCGGGGCGCTGACCTGGGTCGGGGTGAACACCGGCGAGCCGTCGCCGCCGCGCTGGGACAGTTCATCGGCCAGGGTGGTTTTCAGGGTGTAGCCGGCCACCGGCTTGGCCAGGATGCGTTTGATCCCGGCATTGCGCGCGATGATCTTGCTCGGCGCATTGCTGATGCCGGTGAGCATGATCAGCAGGATGTCGTGGTTGAGGCTGGGGTCTTCCTTGATCTTCGCCGCCAACTGCATGCCGGTCATGCCGGGCATGTCCTGGTCGAGCAGCACCACGTCGAAGTATTCGCGCATGTGCGCCTTGGTGCGCAGCAGGGCCAGGGCTTCCTTGCCCGAGGGCACGGCGCTGACCTGCAGGCCCCAGGCATTGCATTGCTGCACCAGGACTTTGCGGCAGGTGTCGTTGTCATCCACCACCAGCAGGCGCGCGCCCTGCAGCGGGCCATCGAGGTCGGCGGTGGGCTGTTCGAGGCGCTGGCTGTCCAGGGGCAGGGTCAGCCACAGGGTCGAGCCCTGGGCGCCGCCGCTCTGGATGCCGAACTCGCCGTGCATCAGGCGCACCAGCTGACGGGCGATGACCAGGCCGAGGCGGCCACCGAGTTGGGTCGCGGCGAGGAAGTCCTTGCTGTGCAGTTCGGCATTGAGCAGGGCGTCGCGTTCGCTGGCCTGCAGCGGGCGACCGCTGTCCTGCACGGCGATGCGCAAGCGCGGTTGCTCGGCGCCGCTGTCGAGGGCCACGACCAGGAGGATTTCGCCTTCGTCGGTCTGCTTGAAGGCATTGTCGAGCAGGCTCAGCAAGGCCTGGCGCAAACGCGTCGGGTCACCGCTGATCACCCGCGGTACCTGTGGTTGCATGAAGCTGATCAGTTCGACCTTCTGCTGCTCGGCCTTGGCGCGGAAGATGTCCAGGCAATCCTCGATCAGTGCATTGAGGTCGAACTGCACGTCGTCCAGTTCGATCTGCCCGGATTCGAGCTTGGATATGTCGAGAATCTCGTTGATCAGGGCCAGCAGTTCGTTGCCCGAACTGTGGATGGTCTGCACGTAATCACGCTGCTTGGCCGACAGCGGTGTGCCGAGCAACAACTCGGTCATGCCCAGCACACCGTTCATCGGGGTGCGGATTTCGTGACTGATCTTGGCGAGGAATTCGGCCTTGGCCTTGAGCTCGGCCGAGCTGGCGGCCATCGCCGTGCGTTCGCTGAGGTTGGTGCGCTGGATCTGTCGCTGTCGCTCGGCGAGCGAGAGGCTGAGGAAGATGCCGCCGAGGGTCGCGATGCCGAAGACGGCGATTACCAGCCAGCCGGGATTGAGTTGGTCGAGGCCAAGCAGAACCGGGATGAATGCGCTGAAACCGAGGGTGAATACCAGCATGCCGACGACGATGAAGCGCGCGGGCTGATAGCCGCCATACCAGAGCCGGCTGGCCACCAGCAAAACGCTCAAGGCACTGAGCAGAACCAGCAGGTAGATCAGCGTGCCGTACCAGAGCAGGCCGGTGCTGGCGATCACCAGCGCGACGGCGAGGATCAGTACGGCGTTAGCCTGCAGCAGGTGCTTGAACCTACCCGGCTGGGCCGGTATGTGCTGCATGAAACCGAGACAGAAGGCTTGCAGGCAGAAGGCTGCCAGCAGCGCCGACAAGTCGGCGACCAGCGACTGATTATAGCTTTGGCTGGGCACCCAGACGGCGAAGAGGCCAAGATTGGCCGCCGCACAGACCGCCAGGCTGGCATGCAGGGCGCTCAGCCACAGGCAGCAGGTGGCGCGGCTGTAGAGAAAACGGATGAGGTTGTACAGGGTGAGCAGCAGCAGGCCGCCGAGCAGGGCGCCAAAGACATAGGCGGGCTTTTCCTGGGCCACCAAGCCGGTTTCGTCGATGATCTTGAACCAGGCCATCAGCGGATGGTTCGAGGTCATGCGCACATAGGCTTCGCGCGACTGGCCATCGTTCGGCAGTGCCATCAGGTAAGCCCGGGAGTCGAGCGGTCGCGAGCTCATCGGCCTGGATTCGCCGGTCTGGATCTCGCGTTCGAGCTGGCCATCGCGCAACAGGTGATAGTCGAGGTATTGCACGCGCGGGGCGAAGATCCACAACCAGCTCGGTTGTTCGTGGCGCGGCAGCTCGACATGCAGCCACACGGCCTGCTCGCTGACGGGGAAGGTGAAGGCCTGTTGGCTCAGGGGCTGGAACTGCTGGCGGCGTGCCTGAACGTCCTCCAGGGTCAACCCGGCGCTCGGGTCGAGCAGATACGACCAGTTTCCGGGTTGGCCGTCAGCAGCGCCTGGTCGGTTCTCGGCCATGGCTGTCGGCAACAGACAGGCCATGAGCAAACCGATGAGTAGTCCTGTGGCAATCCTGAGCCCGCGCACGCTGCATTCCCTTTGAAAATGAGTAGCCAGATTATAACCAAGCCGTTGTGTAGCGGAATATGGCCAGGATGGCCAGTCCAGAGGCTGGGAAAGCGACCACTGGCAATGCGGCGCCAGCCGAGTGGTGGCGCATGCGATGCCCGACATCACCGCTGTTGCCGGTTGCGGCACGGCCCTCATGCGTGTGGGCCGTGCCATCTCCGCGCTGCCTGGGCGCCGCGGCTGGGCTGGAGTCTGCCGTCCGTTAGGCCTCGCCGCGTTCGCGGGCTATGGCGCGGTAACCGATGTCGGTGCGGTAGAAACAGCCGTTCCAGCGAATCTTCTCGGCCAGGCGGTAAGCCTGCTGCTGGGCATCGGCGACACTGGCGCCGATGGCCGTGGCGCAGAGCACCCGGCCGCCGGCGGTGACGACTTTACCGTCTTTCAGTGCGGTGCCGGCATGGAATACCTTGCCCTCCAGTGCGGCAGCGTCGGCCAGACCTTCGATCACCTCGCCCTTGGCATAATCGCCCGGGTAGCCGCCTGCAGCGAGCACCACGCCGACCGTCGGGCGCGGGTCCCAGCGGGCTTCGACCTTGTCCAGCGCCTGCGCCAACGCGGCCTCGACCAGCAGCACCAGAGACGACTCCAGGCGCACCATGATCGGCTGGGTCTCAGGGTCGCCGAAGCGGCAGTTGAACTCGATGACTTTCGGCTTGCCGGCTTTGTCGATCATCAGTCCGGCGTAGAGGAAGCCGGTGTAGACGTTGCCTTCGCTGGCCATGCCGTTGACGGTGGGGTAGATCACCTCGTCCATCACCCGCTGGTGCACTTCGGTGGTGACCACCGGGGCCGGCGAGTAGGCGCCCATGCCACCGGTATTCGGGCCGCTGTCGCCGTCGCCGACGCGCTTGTGGTCCTGACTGGTGGCCATCGGCAAGACGTTCTTGCCGTCGACCATGACGATGAAGCTGGCTTCCTCGCCGTCGAGGAATTCCTCGATCACCACCCGCGAACCGGCTTCGCCGAAGGCATTGCCGGCGAGCATATCGCGCACCGCGTCCTCGGCTTCAGCGAGGGTCATGGCGACTATCACACCTTTGCCCGCGGCCAGGCCGTCGGCCTTGATCACGATCGGCGCGCCGACCTTTTGCAGGTAGGCCAGGGCCGGCTCGATTTCGCTGAAGTTCTGGTAATCGGCGGTGGGGATGTTGTGG
>NZ_JBFIIG010000003.1:0-74325 GCF_041601375.1 Pseudomonas sp.
GCCGGGCAGCATCCTGCCCCTGGGCGGCTTGGAATTCGGCCACAAGGGCTTCGCCCTCGGCACCCTGGTCGAGGCGCTGACCTCAGGGCTCGGTGGTTTTGGCCGCAAGGACGGAATCGATCGGTGGGGCGCGGCAGTCTGTGTATTGACCCTGGACCCCGAGTTCTTCGGTGGCCTCGAAGCACTGCGGGCGGAAATGGGCCACTTCGTCGATCGTTGCCACAGCAGCCGCCCGCGCGTGGCCGGCGAACCGGTGCGCATGCCCGGCCATGCGGGCCTGGCACGCCGACGCCGCTATCTGGAAAGTGGCGTTCCCCTACCCGACGACGTGTGCCAGGCAGTGCGCCAGGCCGCGCAGGATAGCGGCCTGGACTGCCCGTTCTAGTCCGCGGCCAGCACTGCGGCGCGGCGCCAGGCCGGGTCATGGATCAACTCAGGGCCGAGTTCGGACAGCTTGCTGCAGCCGAGCAGGCCCAGAGTCCGCTCGACCTCGCCACGCAGGATTTCAATCGCATGACTGGCGCCCGCAGCACCGCCTGCCGCCAGCCCGTAGAGCCCGGCACGGCCGAGCAGCACGCCATCGGCACCCAGGAGTAGTGCCTTGACGATGTCGGAGCCACGGCGGAAGCCGCCATCGAGGAACACACTCAACTGCCCCTTGGCCAGACTGACCACCTCCGGCAGCACCTCCATTGCCGAGACCGCACCATCGAGCTGGCGGCCACCGTGGTTGGACAACACCACTCCATCGACCCCGTACTGCAACGCCAGCCGGGCGTCTTCGGGATGCAGCATGCCCTTGACGATCAACCGTCCGGGCCAGAGGTCACGCAGCCAGGCGATGTCCTGCCAGTTCAGGCTCGGGTCGAGCTCGGCCGCCAGGGCACTGGCCGCGCCCTTGACCGAGTCCTGGCCGGGCGGCAGCAGATCACCGAGATTCTGAAAGCGCGGTACGCCGTTGGGGATCAACACGTCCCAGATCCAGCGTGGATGGCGGAGCACATCCAACTGATTGCGCAGGTCGAGCTTGAGCGGCCGCACATAGTTGCGCCTGTCCCACTCTCGATTGCCAAAGATCGCACTGTCGGTGGTCACCACTATGGTTTCCAGTTCCAGCGCCTTGACCCGGTCGACCAGCTTTGCGACGTGCGCACGGGTGCGGTACAGGTAGATCTGCATCCAGGCGCGCACGCCCTCGACGCGGGCGATATCCTCGATCGAGACGGTCGAGGCGTTGCTGAGGATGAAGGGAATGCCCGCCCGCGCAGCCACTTCGGCCAGACGCAAATCCCCCTTATCGGTGAGCAGGCCGTTGAAGCCGGTAGGGCCGAGCATCATGGGCATGCTTGCCGGGCCATCGAAGAAACGCGTCGTCAGGTCACGCACCGCAACGTCGCGCAGGGTGCGCGGCTGCAGGCCGATGCTTTCGAAGACCGCGCGGTTGCGCCTGAGGGTGACTTCATCGTCCGCACCACCCTCGAGGTACTCGAAGGCGAAGTGCGGCAGTCTGCGCCGGGCGATAGCACGCAGCTCCTCGATATTCTGCGCACGGCGGTAGTCACCACCGGGATAGAGGCGTCTGTTCATCGCTATCACCTGGTCAAAAAAGGACGACCGCGCAAGCGCGGCCGTCGATTACACGCGGTTGGTGGCACTTAGCGCTGCCAGGCCTGGACGTCTTGGGTCTGCTCACCCAAGCCGGCGATGCTCAGGGTCATCCGGTCGCCCGGCTTGAGAAACTGCGGCGGACTCATCCCGGCGCCGACTCCCGGCGGGGTGCCAGTGCTGATCACGTCGCCCGGGTTGAGCGTCATGAACTGACTGACGTAACTGACGATTTCCTCGATCGAGAAGATCATCGTGCGGGTATTGCCCTGCTGGCGCAGCTCACCGTTGACCGATAGGCGCAGTTGCAAATCGGCGACGTCGGCGACTTCATCGCGGGTGACCAGCCAGGGGCCAATGGGCGCGAAAGTATCGGCGCTCTTGCCCTTGTCCCACTGACCGCCGCGCTCAAGCTGAAAGGAACGCTCGGAGACGTCGTTGACGATGCAGTAACCGGCGACATAATCCATCGCCTCGGCGCGCTCGACATACTGCGCCTTGCTCCCGATCACCACGCCCAGTTCCACTTCCCAGTCGGTCTTGCTCGACCCCCGCGGCAGGATCACCGGATCGAACGGGCCGCTGATGGCGCTGGTGGCCTTCATGAACAACACCGGCTCCGCAGGAACCGGCAGGCCGGACTCCTTGGCGTGGTCCGCATAGTTCAGACCGACGCAGACGATCTTGCCGATCCGTGCCAGCGGCGGGCCGAGGCGCGCATCGGCCGGCACCAGCGGCAGGCTGGATTCATCCAGCGTCGCCAGCTCGGCAAGCTGCGCCGGCGCCAGCAGTTCCGGGCTGATGTCGTCGATCACCGCGGACAGGTCGCGAACGCGCCCCGCAGCATCGAGCAGGCCGGGCTTCTCCTGGCCGGCAGGGCCATGACGCACTAGCTTCATGGCGCGCCCTCTTCGCTCGCACGAACCCGCACGCCATTGATCTCACCGAGTACATCGAACAGGTGCGGCACGAACTTCTCGCCGTGGCCCAGGCTCTTGGCTAACAGGAACGTCTGGTACACCGACTCGGCAACTATCCCGGTGGAGGGCGCCAGCTTGGTCAGCTGGGTGTAGTAGCGCATGTCCTTCTCGCAGTTGCCGAGGGCGAACTGCTGTTGCGAGTCATCGCCGTTGAGCACGAACGGGATGATCCGCTCGAAAGTACGGCTGTAGCCACCGCTTAAACCGCAGATATCGGCGAAGGCACGTAGATCGACTCCGGTCTTCGCCGCGGTGCAGAAGGCCTCGGCGAGGATGCTGGCATTGCCCAGGGCGATGAAATTGTGAATCACCTTGGCTTTGTGCCCGGAACTCACCGGGCCCAGGTGATGGATGGTTTCGGAAAAGCACTCAAGCACCGGACGCACCAGCTCCAGTAAGTCCGCGTCGCCACCGGCGAGAACGTTCAGGCGACCCGCAGCCGCGTCCTTGGGCGTGCGGTTGACTGGAGTATCCATGTAGCGACCACCCCGCTCGGTGATCTGCCGCGCCAGTTCCTCGGTACGGTTCGGGTCTCCGGTGCTGCAGTCGATTACGACCAGGCCCTTGTGCAGGCCCGCCAGCAGACCGGTCTCACCAGCCAAGGTCTGGGCAACCTCGTTGGAGCCAGGCAGGCAGAGGAAGACGATATCCACGCCGCGGGCCAGCTCTGCAGCCGTATCAACCTCGCTAGCACCCTGGCTCACCAGATCATCGATCGGCTGCCGATTACGATGCCCCAACACCGTGAGCGGATAGCCCTTCTTGAGTATGTTCGAGGCCATGCCATGACCCATCAAGCCGAGCCCGATAAAGCCTATTTTCAGGTCTGCCATGCAAGTTGCTCCCATTAGCGATGTTTAGCGCTGAAGACTGGTCGGACCTCAACCGCAGAGCCCGTTCCTCGCCAAAAACGAAGTTGTCTGACTGCCGAGAAGGCGTCCTTGAGCCGACCAGTGCCTGGCGCGGTGTGCTGGGTTACTGCTGGTTACGGACTTTCTGGATTTCGTTGGTCATGGCCTGCACCAGCTCCACCCCGTACTCCTGGGTGAACTTGTCGGTGACCGGTTTGAGATGCTCGCGCATACGCGCGATCTCTTCAGGGGCCAACACGTTCACTTGCATACCGTGCTTAGCGAGAGACTCGCGCGCCGTCACGTCCATTTCGCGAGAAACCTTGCGCTCGTAGGCCTGAGCCTCGGCAGCCGCTTCCAGGACAATTTCGCGTTCAGTGGCTGACAGCTTGTCCCAAGTCTTCTTGCTAAAGATCGCCACCAATGGGTCGTAGAAATGCCCAGTCAGCGACACATACTTCTGCACTTCGAAGAACTTCGAAGTCTCAATCGCTGCCAGCGGGTTCTCCTGGCCATCCACCGTCCGGGTTTCCATTGCGGTGTAGAGCTCGGTGAAAGACATCGGCGTGGCATTGGCACCAAGCTGGTTGAAGGTTTCTATAGCGGTCGGAATTTGCTGCACACGAATCTTCAAACCCTGAAGATCCTCCAGCTTGGTTATAGGCTGCTGGCTGTTGGTCACATGGCGGAAGCCGTGATCCCAGTAACCCAGACCGATCAAGCCATGCGCCGGCAGGGTTTCCAGCAGCTTCTGGCCGACCGGACCATCGAGTACTGCATCGACTTCCTTGGCGTTCTCGAAGGTGAACGGCATGCCATACATGCCGAATCCTTTCTCAATCCCGGCCAGCAGGCCCGGGGTGACCATGGTCATGTCCACGATGCCGCCCTGAACGGAGGAAATAACCTGCGCATCGCCACCGAGTGTGCCGCTGCCGAAGACCATCACTTTAATCTTGCCGTCAGTCTTCTCCTTCATGATGTCGGCAAACTTCTGCGCCCCCAGTCCGTGCGGGTGGTTCTTAGCCTGCACGAAGCCAACCTTGAAGACTCTCGAACTGATCTCGTCCGCATGACTGGCGGCGGAGAACGCCAGGCTCGAGCACAGCAGAGCGGTCAGTACTTTTGGAATTATTCTCATGACTTTCCTCTTTTTTCAGTTTTATCGACACTTTCTAATGGCATTCACAGATGCCTGAGCTATCCGTCCCTGGAGCCCACGGTACGCAGCACTTCACGCAGTCGGCCCCAGGGACAGAGATTTATTGCGCCAGCCAGCGGGCCGGCACCATCAGCAGTTCGGGGAATGCGATCAACAACAACACCACCAGTAACTCGGCGATGAGAAATGGCAGGGTGCCCTTGACCGTATCGATGAAGGGAACCTTCGATACGCCCGAGACTACGTTCAGCACCAGGCCGACGGGGGGCGTAATCAAGCCGATAGCACAGGTCATCACGAACAACACGCCGAAGTACACCGGATCGATGCCAGCGGCTTCAGCCACCGGCAGCATCACGGGGACCAGAATCAGAATGATCGGCGACATGTCCATCGCCATTCCGACCGCGATGATGATGGCCACGATCAGCAGCATCAGCAGACGCGGGCTGTCCATCAGTGGCTCGAGCAGGCCGATGATTTCCGCGGGCAGATCGGCCACGGTGATCACCCAGGCTGCGACCAGAGCGGATGCGACCAGAAACATCACCATGCTGGTCGTGGTCACTGCCGACGACAGCACCCCATAGAGGTCACTGACTTTCAGTTCGCGGTAGATAAACATCGATACGAACAACGCATACACCGCCGCGATGACGCCGGCCTCGGTGGGGGTGAACACGCCGAATTTCAGCCCCACCAGAATGATCAGCGGCAGCAGCAGGGCCCAGATGCCGTCGCGGAATGCGCCAATTACCTCCCGAGTCGTGGCGCGTTTCGGAGTGTCGATGACTTCCCGACGCGAAACCCAGTGCCAGGCGAAGCACAGCGAAGCGCCCATCAACAATCCGGGCACTATCCCTGCGAGAAACAGTTTGGTGATCGACACGTTGCCCGCCACGCCAATCAGGATCAGGCCGATCGACGGCGGAATCACCGGCGCGATGATTCCCGCCGAGGCAATCAGGCCCACGGAGGTCGCCTTGTTATGCCCAGCCTTGACCATCATCGGCACTAGCAGCGCCGACAGGGCTGCAGCATCGGCAGCAGCGGAACCGGACAGGCTGGCCAGCAGGCAGGCGGCCAGAATGGCGACATAGCCGAGACCGCCCTTGATGTGGCCGACCATGGCCACCGCCATGTTGACGATGCGCTTCGACAGGCCGCCGGAGTTCATCACTTCACCGGCCAGCATGAAGAACGGTATCGCCATCAGCGGAAAGCTGTCGGCGCCATTGATCAGGTTCTGCGCGATGATTTGCGCATCGAACAGCCCCAGGTAGTACATCATCGCGATGCCGCAAAGAATCAGGGCATAGGCGATGGGCACGCCGATAACCATCGAGCCGAGAAGCGAGCTCACGAATATGCCGAGGATAGCCATTTCACCACTCCAATTCTTGTTGTTCGGTGCCCGTCGCCAGCGGCGGCGGACTGCATAGCCGTATTGGGCTTGCGGGTCGATCGCTAGCCGAAATGGCCTTGCGAGGAGGCTTCGGCTTCGGTTTCGGCAAGCTGGAATTCCTTGCGCACGACCAGGCAGAAGATCTCATGCAGGTGGATCAGCGCTGCGGAGCTACCGAAGACCAGGCCGGCACCATAGAACAAGGCCATCGACAGGCCGGTCACCGGTGACGGGGTATTCCAGTTGATCACTACCTGCTGCCAACTGCCCCAGAAGAACAGCAGCGAACAGGCCAGCATCAACAACTGGCTGGCGACCAGACTGAGTCGTTCACCCCAGGCCGGCATCTTCTTCAATGCCAGGTCGACCCCCATGTGGCCACGCTCCTTGAGCACCAGGATGGCGCCAATAAAAGTCAGCCAGACGAAGGCCCAGCGCGACATTTCCTCGGAGATGGTGATCCCCTGGTTGAACCCGTACCTGAGGACGACGTTGCCAAATACCAACACCACCATGACCACCAGTCCGGCCACAGCCAGCAGTTTGAGCAACTGGAAATAGCCATTGACCAGCTTGCGCATCACTTGTCCTCCTGCGGGACGGTGATACCGCCATAGGCAGTGGCGCAGTTCTGCGCTGAACATAACTCCGCACAGGTCATGCCTAGCATGGTGAACGACGCATGCCGAGTCGTGGTGCGCGCTCGCGAGGCAATACGCGGCAAGGCTGATGGGAAGGAAGAAACAGTATTGAGCATGATGAACGGGCCTCTTTTTGTTTTGTTTTGTTCGCTGAGCAAGCAGCGCAATTTGCGAGCGACACTAGCATCAACAAACATTGCATGCAATGTTCATCTTTGCCACTATCGCTTCATTCCTCCACAACAACAAACCGAGAAAACCTATGCAGCTAATCACCCGTACGCAGTCCGTAGTCGTACTCAACGAACAGGACTCGGTGGCCGTTGCGCGCAAGCCCATCGCCAAGGGCACAACGGTCGCAGAGATCGGCCTGATCGCCGAAGACGACATTCCCAGCGGCCACAAGATCGCCCTGCGGGCCCTAGCCCCGGGAGACGCCGTGATCAAATACGGGCAGACCATAGGCGTCAGCATCCAAGCAATCGCCGCCGGCGCCCATGTGCACACGCACAACGTGGCGATGCCGCCGAACCATGCCAATGGCGAGTTGCCACCAGCCGTAGTACGTACACCGGTACTACCGCATGAACAGCGCCGGCGCTTCATGGGCTACAGGCGCTGCGACGGCCGGGTCGGTACCCGCAATTACATTGGTATCCTGTCCACTGTTAACTGTTCGGCCACGGTGTCGCGCGCGGTCGCGGCGCACTTCAATGGTTCGGCTCATCTGGCCGAGCACAACATCGACGGCGTAGTGGCGCTGACCCATGGCAGCGGCTGCGCCATCAACACCGAATCGGAAGGTTTCCAATTCCTCGAACGCACCCTTTGGGGCTACGCGCGCAATCCCAACATCGCCGGCGTGCTGCTGATTGGTCTGGGCTGCGAGACCAACCAAATCTCCTCGCTGATGAAGAAATACCAGCTGGTCGAAACGCCGAACTTTCGCGTGTTCAACATCCAGCATGCCGGCGGCACCAGGCGCAGCATCGACAAGGCAATCGAGCAGGTGAACGAGATGGTCCTCGCCATCGGACGCCTGGAGCGCACCGAGGAAAGCGTCGAGCACCTGATCCTGGGCTTACAATGCGGCGGCTCCGACGGCTATTCCGGCATCACCGCCAACCCGGCACTGGGCCATGCCGCCGACCTGCTGGTGCGTAATGGAGGCACAGCAATTCTCAGTGAGACCCCGGAGATTTACGGCGCCGAACATCTGCTGATCCGCCGCGCGGTGAGCCACGAGGTGGCCAACAAGCTGCTCAGTCGGCTGACTTGGTGGGAGCACTACACCCGCATCAACAACGCCGAACTGAACAACAACCCCTCGCCGGGCAACAAGGTCGGCGGCCTCACCACCATCCTCGAGAAATCCCTTGGTGCCGCGGCCAAGGGTGGCTCAACCACACTCAACGCGGTCTACGAATATGCCGAGCCGATCAGTGAAAAGGGCTTCGTGTTCATGGACAGTCCTGGCTATGACCCGGTGTCGGTAACCGGACAGATCGCTTCGGGCGCAACCCTGATCTGCTTCACCACAGGCCGCGGCTCAGTGGCCGGGTTCAAGCCGGCGCCCTGCCTCAAGTTGGCGACCAATAGCGAGATGTACCGGCGCATGGAAGAGGACATGGACATCGATTGCGGGGGGATCATCGAAGGTCGCGAGACCGTCGCCCAGGCCGGTGAGCGCATCTTCGAGGCGCTGATCGAAGTAGCCTCAGGCGCGCCGTCGAAGAGCGAGAGCTACAACTACGGCGACAACGAGTTCGTGCCTTGGTCGGTCGGTGCGGTGACCTGATTTCTCAGCCAAGGCGCTCCAGGTAGGGTACTTCGGCGACCGAGTTGTGCGCCTTGAAGTAGGCCAGGCGCTGGCCTACCTTACGTTCGGCGATCAGCAGGTGCTCTTCCATGCTCGCCGCAGCCAGGCGCGGCTCACCGCGCCGCAGGTGCTCGAAGATTTCCAGGTGCTCCTGAAAAAACGGCTCCTCCTCGGGGAAGTAGTTCTTGTTCAGCAGGATGTGTTTGCCGGACAGCAGCAGTGAGTGGGTGCGCCTGAGCATCTGCAGCATCTCGCGGTTGGGGCAATAGCTCAGGGTGCGGATGTGCAGGTCGCTTTCCAGGTCGTCGAACTCGCGGCTTTCCATTTCAGGGTATTGCACCATCGCCTGCTTCAGGCGGGCGATGAAGTGCAGCAATTTCTCCATCGGAATATGTTCAGCGGCACGAACCAGCACATAGGGCTCGAGGCGGCGGCGCACCTCGTAGAGGTCTGCCAGGCGCTGACTGTCCCACTCGATCAGCTGCCAGCGCGAGCGCTCGTCCTTCTCCACCAGACCCATCAACTGCAAGCGAGTCAGCACCTGATTGGATACGGTACGACTGATCCTGTAGTGCTTGGACAGCTCCAGCTCATTGATCTGATGCGAACCGAATATCGAATGATGCAGTAGCTCACGCTCGATGTCGTTGTACACCCCTTGCCAAGACTCGGTCTTGCGTGGCCGACTCTGTCCGGGCAGCACGGCGAAGGCATCGGCGTCGAGCTTATTACGGATCACCTGGCTTGGCCGCTGGCCCGCCAGGTAGCCGCGGCCCTCGAAGGTGCTGATCCGCCTGTCCTCGTGCAGCCTCGCCAGCGCTTGGCGAACCGGCGAGCGGCTGACCCCGAATATCTCGGCCAGGCGCCCCTCGAGGATCAGTGTGCCCGGCACAATACGGCCGTCATCGAGACTCGCGGCAATCACATCGTAAAGCTGATCGTTGAGGTGCTTTTTCATTGGGATGGAAATTACAGGTCTGCAGATGATGCATCTAACAGGATGCCAAGTGACTGTATCCTCTCATACTCACCTAACTCATGTGCCGAACTCCTTCCTCTTCCTCAGTGGCCCTGCTGCAAATCATCAATAGCACCTCGAAGGCTGTCCGAGAATGCGGTGCCAACCCGACTGCCCAAATCACCATCTGATCACCCGAAGGTGAGCTACGGTCATCTAAGCATCAACAAAAAGTCTCGTTATCCGCTTTACGAGGTCCGGCGGCCTGTGTTTTTAGGGAAAATTTTCCTGCCGCCTTCAGGTGCTGCGGACACTGAAGTCATCAAAACCAAGGTTTTTGATCTGGCCAAATACCGGCTCAACGATGGTTTTGCGATCGTTGTAGACCTCTCGACTGTTTCAGCCGCTGCACTTTTGACCCAGGTAGCGGAATCTCATTCACCCGGCTTCGAGTGCCGAACCCGTTGTTGCACTTCGCTTTTCAGACTGCAGGGTTTGCTCAGCATAGCGTCGGCACCCGGGTCGATAATGCGTCGGCGGCACCAAGGTAATGCGCTCAGGGCGATATTCTCGGCCATGGGCCGCTGGGTTTCTCTGGGATATTTGTACAAATGCCGCCGTGCCGTGGTTGCCTGTCGGCGCGCGGCAGCGCTACTGTCGGCCCAACCGCCGCATTGAACTGCCGGAAAAGAAAGGGCTACGCGGATAGCCGGAGCGTCTTGATCAGCAGACTCTGCAGGCTGTCTACGGCTTTCGAGCCCCTGGAGGCCCGGCTTCGGCACACGGCCACCTCCATAGGCTCCAGAGGTCCGAGGCCATGCTCGCTGCCGAGAATTTGCAGGTGTTCGGGGGCGCTGCATTGGGTCAGCACCGCTACCGCCAGACCACTCTCGACGGCGGCAATCTGGCCTGCCAGGCTGGAGCTGTTGTAGACCACGCGGTACCGTCGTCCTTGCAAGGCCAGCGAGTTGATGGCGCTACCACGCGCCATACTGGTGCTTTCATAGACGGCAATCGGCAGCGGATCGCGTCGCCAAAGCTCGAACTGCGCGGAGCCTACCCAGACCATGGGCTCGCGGAAAAGCAAGGTGCCACGCCGGGAATGGTCTCGGGAAACCAAGGCCAGATCCAGTTCGCCGTTGCCAATCCGTGGAATGAGAGCAGTCGACTGCTCGCAGTTCAGTTCGATCTCCACCCCGCCATGCCGTGGGGCGAATCGCTTGAGCACCGGCGTCAGGTACTTGGCCGCATAGTCATCAGGCACCCCGAGTCGTAGGCGGCCGGTGAGTTCCTCGCCGTGAAAGGCCGCCAGGGCTTCGGCGTGCAGATCGAGCATGCGCCGCGCATACCCCAACAGGGTTTGTCCATCCGTTGTCAGTTGCAGGTGCCGTGGCCCGCGTATCAGGAGCTGACGCCCCAGCGCCGTTTCCAGCTTTTTCAGCTGCATGCTCACCGCTGACTGAGAGCGATGTACCTCTGGGGCTGCGCCGGTCAACGAACCGCTATCGACGACAGCGACAAAGCACTTCAGCCAGTCAATCTGGAGGTCTTGAAAAGTCATGCGGTCAACCCTTGCATCAGATTATCGAATGGCATGCCGTTGAATTATGCGTTTTTCTTCAGCTCACGTCAGGAGCATAGTGCTGCCATGAGCGAGCCAGCGCCTTCCATTGGCGACTGAGCACGCGGGAAGGTCGCTTCAGCAGAGATCATCCCACCCATATCGGCAATAGCCAGAAGACACCAATCAGAGGCGCTGCGAGATGTCAGACAGGGATACGAATGTGCATGAACTCAACCGCCAAGATGTATGGGTTGGCTTCAAGCAGCTCGTGCCCCTTTCCATTTTCGTTATTGCGTTTGGGGCAGCGTTTGGACTGGCCGCAACACAGGCCGGCCTGGACGATCCCTTGACGCTGATCATGAGCACGCTGGTCTTCGCCGGTGCCTCGCAGTTTGCCGCGCTGGAGCTGTGGGGCAGTCAAATACCGATAGTCCCGCTGGCTCTCACCGTCTTCGCCATCAATGCTCGCCATCTCCTGATGGGGGCTTCTCTCTATCCCTGGCTGCGCCATTTATCACCGGCAAAGCGCTATGGCGTGATGCTGGTTGCCTCCGATGCCAACTGGGCAATGTCCATGCAGGCGTTCAACCGTGGGCAACCGGGCTTCGGGCTTTTACTGGGTGGCGGTCTCGCCCTCTGGTCATTCTGGGTATTCGGTACCTGGCTGGGCATTTATTTTGGCGGCGCCATCCATGACCCCATGAGTTTCGGCCTGGACATGGTGATGGGCTGCTTCCTGCTGGCAATGGCTGTTACTGGGGAAAAGAATCCACGGCTATTGGTCATCTGGACAGTCGCCGCCTGTTCATCGCTGATGGCCTACTGGTATCTGCCAGCCAACAGCCATGTCGTTGTGGGAGCACTGGCGGGCGGTGCCTTGGGTGCGCTGTGGACGGAGAAGAAGCGATGAGCATTGAAACGGCTGGTTTTGGCACGCTGATCGTTGTGCTGATCATGGCGGCCGTGACGCTGGCGACCCGTTGGGGTGGTGTGTTCGTGATGTCGTTTGTGCCCATCGGCTACAGGGTTCAACAGTTCATCAGCGCCATGTCCGGCTCGGTGCTGGTGGCACTCCTTACACCGCTGGCGATTGATGGCGACACGAGCGCACGCCTGGCTTTATTGACCACGGCAATCATCATGCTGCTGAAGAAGCCCCTGCCCGCGATTGCGGGCGGAATACTGGTTGCCGCCCTTTTCAGGCAGTTGTGAAGGGACGAGACGCTGGATCGGAGTAGCGCATCTTGCCCTCGAGTTGCCGCGCCATCGCCGCCCTGGTGCTCGCGGATGACCAATGGCTCGGCCCAGATGCATGTTTGCGCCTTCAGTATCGAACCCGGACGGGATCAAAGATCCCGCATCATCAACCACTGCTCCTTCTCCCAGGCCTGGAAACGTTCCAGCAGCTGCCAGCCACGCTTCGCGTAGTAGTCGTTGCGGTCATGGGTGTGCAGGTACAGGCGCGCATTGCCGCTGGCCTTTGCTGCGGCGCAGATGCCTTCGATCAGCTGTTCCGCCAGGCCTCGCTTGCGTGCCTGAGGGGCGATGAAGACGCAGGCGAGTCAGGGTCCGAGTTCCGGACGTTCGGGCAGGTCGTTGCTGGCGAGTGCCGCGCCGCCGAGTAGCTGGCCGTTCTCGACGGCGATCAGGCATTGCCAGGCGCCGTTGCCCTGGCCCTCGGCGAATTCACGCTGCCAGTCGGCCAGTGGCTGCTCGATGAACTCGTAGGCGAACTGGCGATGCAGCCACTGCGCCAGGGTGTCGCTGTATTGCATGTGGTCGCGCAGCCAAACCAGGCGGGGCATGCGAGTTCTTCCTTGTGCGTTTTTGCTCGGTGCGCACAGGGGACCGGAACGACGCAGCACGGTCAAGCCGAATACGCGACCGGTCGCCATGGTGAGCCGCCCTCAGCGGCCCAGACGCTTGATGCCCTAGGCCGGCTCCACCTCGCCCTCAGTCAGAAAGGCGACCAGATCGGCGGCGAAGTGGGACAACGACTCGCGTTTGCGCACGCACACCTTCAGGTCGCGCTGCGCCCAGGGCTCTTCGAGCTCGACGACGGCCAGCGGGGACAGTGAGGCGCCTGTCGATACGGCGCTTAGGGGCACCATGCCCAAGCCGACGCCGGCGCTGACCATTCTGCACACGGCCTCGAAGCTGCGCACCTGGATGCGCACTTCGAGATGCCGGCCCAGCGCGGCCGCGGTGTTCATCGTGAAGGTGTGGATGGCCGACCCCGCATGCAGCATCACGAAGGGGTAATCGAGTACCTCGGCAAAGCGCGTGCTCGCCCGCTGCGCCAGCGCATGGTCGGCGGGGGCGATCAGCACCAGCCGGTCGGTGCGGTAGGGAATGAGTTCGACTTCGGCGCCTTCGACCAAATCCGCCACCACACCGACATCGACCTCCCCGCGGGCCACGGCCATCACCACTTCGGGGCTGGTGTGCTCCTCCAGGGTGATGGTGACCTGCGGATGACGCTGCAAAAAGGTCGCGAGGCTGTCCGGCAGAAAGGTATGGGTGGCGTGAGTGTTGGCCCACAGGCTGACATGCCCGCGCACGCCTTTGGCGTAGGGCGCGAGGTCGGCGTGCATCTGTTCGAGCTGGGCGAACACCTGGCGCGCGTGGCGCAGCAGGGCCTCGCCGGCGCGGGTCAGGCTGACGCCGCGCGGCTCGCGCAGCAACAGCGCGGTGCCGATCGACTCTTCCAGCGCGCGCATGCGATGGCTGGCCGAAGACGGGGCCAAATGCACGCGCTCGGCGCCACGGGTCAGGTTCTTCGCCTCGGCAATCGCGACAAAGAGGCGCAGGTCGGTCAGGTCGTAGCTCATAGGGTTGGTTAAATCCGAACGCCAGGCTGCGAAAACGCCAATTCTATAGGGGTTATACACCCGTCATCATTCGGTTCAAGACAACTCTTCGGGATTTACCCGCTATGCCATGGAAAATGTGGTCGGCCGAACGAATGGGCATCGCGCTGGCGATCCTTGCCGCCTTTGGTTTTTCCTTCAAGGCGATTTTCGTCAAGCTGGCCTATGCCGCCGCGCCGGTGGACGCGGTCACGCTGCTGACCCTGCGCATGACCTTTGCGTTGCCGATAGTGCTCTGGGTCAGCCTCTCGCTGCGCCGTTCCGCGCCGCCGTTGACGCGTAAGGACTGGGGCCTGCTGATCGCGCTGGGCCTGCTCGGCTACTACGGGGCGAGCATCCTCGACTTCATCGGTCTGCAGTACATTTCCACCGCACTCGAGCGCCTGATTCTGTTCATCTACCCGACCATTACCGTACTGATCGGCGTGCTCGCCATGGGCAAGCGCCTGGAGAGACGCCAGGTGGCTGCGCTGTTGCTGTCCTATGCCGGCATCGGCCTGGCGTTCGCCCACGACCTGCAGGTGGCGCAAGACATCAACGCCGTGCTGATCGGTGCGGCCTTCGTCTTCGGCTCCGCGGTGTCCTACGCGCTCTATAGCGCCGGGGCCGAGATCGCGGTGCATCGCCTCGGCACCGTCCGCTTCGCCGCGCTGGCGATTCTGGTGTCCACCGTCGCCACGCAACTGCACTTCCTAGCCACCCAACCGTTCTCCGCGCTGATCCAGCCAGCGCCGGTCTATGTGTATGGCGCGGCGATGGCGCTGTTCTCGACGGTACTGCCGGTGTTCTGGCAGTCGGCCGCGGTTCGCCAGATAGGCGCGGCGCGCACCGTGCTGATCGGCACACTGGGCCCGATACTGACGATCCTGTTCGGCTGGCTGCTGCTCTCGGAGCCGGTTTCCCTCGCGCAACTGGTCGGTGCCGGCCTGGTGCTGGCGGGCGTGGTGCTGGTCTCGCGGCGCAACAGCGCGCCGGTTCGGCAGAAGGCTGGTGGCGAGGCGGCCTCCACTACAGGGTCTGTCATCACGCAACTCGCCCCATCCGGCGAGCCAGCGCACGACTTGCCAACGCGATAGCCAGCGCGGTGGCGACCAGCGCCAGGGCCACCGCGAAGGTGACGCGCATGCCGCTGGCAACGGCCTGCGGATGCGCCGTGGTGATATCGCGGGTCGCCGAGGCGAACACGAACACCGCGCCCATCGCCGATGCCCCGGTGATAAGCCCGAGATTGCGCGACAGGTTGAGCATGCCGGCAATCACGCCCCGCTGGTTTGCGGGCACATCGGCCATGACCGCGGTGTTGTTGGCCGTCTGGAACAGTGCATAGCCCATGGTGAGGACGACTAGGGGGGCAATATAGCAGCCGATGCCGAGCCTCTCCGGCAGCAGCGCCAGCAACAGGCAAGCGGCCGCCATGCCGACGAGCCCGACGATGGTCATGCGTTGGGCGCCAAAACGGTCCGCGATGCGACCTGCGGGTGTCGCCGTCAACGCCGCGACAAAGGGCCCGACCGCCAAGGTCAATCCCACCCGAGCAGCGTCCAGACCGAGCCCGTCCGACAGGTAGAACGGCCCGACCACCAGCGTCGCCATCATCACCGTCGAGACCAGCGCGCTCATGGCGAGGCTGCCACTCAGCAGCGGATCGCGAAACAGCGCCAGGCGAATCAGCGGTGACGCGACCCTCGCCTCGACCCATACGAACAGGCCGATGCCGACGCCAGCGACCAGCAACAAGGCCATATCGAGCCCGCGTCCCATGGTCATGGCCAGCGCATAGGCCGCGAGCGTCAGTGCCAGCAGCAGCGTGCCCAGCGGGTCGAAGCCACCACGCTCGGCCTTCGGCGTTTGCCGGTCGGCGGGCAAGTAAAGCCGCGCGAGCAGCAGCGCCAGGGCACCCAGCGGCACACTGATGAGGAAGATGGCCTGCCAGCCGAACCCGGCGATCAGCACGCCGCCGAGCGACGGCCCCAGCGCGGTGCCAATCGCCGACATGCTTCCGAGCAAGCCAATGGCGCTGCCGGTCTTGGCCTTGGCCACCGTCTCGCCGACGAAGGCCATGGTCAGAGCCAGCATGATTGCCGCGCCGAGGCCCTGCAACGCGCGGGCGGCAATCAACAGTTCGAGGCTGGGTGCGAGTCCGCACAGCGCCGAGGCCAGGGTGAACAGGAAAATCCCGGCCAGGAGCAAGCGCCGCCGCCCCATCAGGTCGCCGAGCCGGCCGACGCTGACGATCAGGGTGGTGATCGCCAGCAGATAGGCGATAACCACCCACTGCACGTCCTGGAAGGAGGCGTCGAACGCCTGGGCCAAGGTCGGCAAGCCGACGTTGGCGATGCTGATGCCGAGCGAGGACAGCAACATGGATAGCGACAGGCTGGCGAGCGCCAGCCGAGCCGCAGGCATCTGCTGCGCACTTCCCGCTACGGCCTCAGTTGGTCCTGCAATAACCGGCTTCATCACGCCCTCCTTTGTTCTGGCAGCTCCCGAAGCGGAGCTGTCAGAAATCTACGCCGGCGCGTAACCTGGCGGAAGGCGCAGCATTTGCAGGTTATTCGTGCGTTTGACGCCTGATCAAAATCACGTCATGCCAGGGGCGAGCCATGTCCACACCCGATCTCAACTTGCTGATCACCCTCGATGTGCTGCTCGCCGAAGGCAGCGTGGCGCGCGCCGCCAAGCGCTTGCGGCTGAGCCCCTCGGCGATGAGCCGGGCGCTGGCACGCTTGCGCGAGACCATGGGCGACCCGCTGTTGGTGCGGGCCGGACGCGGCCTGGTGCCCACGCCCCGAGCACTGGAACTGCGCGAGCGGGTCGCGCAACTGGTGCAGGATGCCGAAGCGGTGCTGCGCCCCGCCGCGCAGATCGACCTCAAGCAGCTGGTGCGCACCTTCACCCTGCGCAGCAGCGAAGGCTTTGTGGAGAACTTCGGGCCGGCGCTGATTGCACGCATCGCACAGGAAGCGCCTGGCGTGCGCCTGTGCTTTATGCAGAAGCCGGACAAGGACAGCACGCCGCTGCGCGACGGCACCGTCGACCTGGAAACCGGTGTGGTCGGCCAGGACGCCAGCCCCGAGTTGCGTACCCAGGCCTTGTTCCGCGACCGTTTCATCGGCGTGGTGCGCGCGGGCCACCCGCTGAGCCAGGGCGAGGTCACCCCGGCCCGTTATGCGGCTGGCGGGCACATCTATGTTTCCCGGCGCGGGCTCGACAAGGGCCCTGTCGACGAAGCGCTGAAATCGCTCGGCCTTGCGCGGCAGGTCGTGACCATGGTCGCCGGCTTTTCCACCGCATTGGCGTTGGCGCGCGCCACCGACCTGATCGTCAGCGTTCCCGAACGGCACACCGCCAGCCTGCGCAACGGCATGCACAGCTTCGCTCTTCCGCTCACCTTGGCGCCGTTCACGGTCGCCATGCTCTGGCACCCGCGGATGGATGCCGACCCGGCGCATCGCTGGTTGCGCGGGTGCTTGCGGGAGGTGTGCAAGCAGTAGGCAGCGCGTCGGCTCCAGGCGATCTGCATGGCGGCCTGGAGGTTGGCGAATGGCGGCTTGGGGCGGTGGTAATTGATGGCAGGAGCCGGCCACTGGGCCACGGCGGAGCCATTGTGCGACGCTGCGATCCTTGAGCCGTTCGTGGGTGGAATGCGCAAGGCCGGTCTTCCCCAGTGACACGCCGGCGTGACCTCGCAAACGGCGATTATCGGTGGTGGTGAAAATAGCCGCTCAGCGACTGCCAAGGGTGGATGGCCCCTCCGGAAAACCGCGAAGAGGTTGCCACGAGACAGCCAAACGCTCGCCTTTTTGATTGCTGCCGATGGCTATCGCTGCGCTCAAACCTGCGCGGCCCGCGCCATCCTGGGGGGCTGCATGGTCTCACCGGCCGCTTCTGGTCGTACCCAGCCAGACAAGCCAGCCGCGAACGACCACCTGCCTAACGCCCGAAAACCCAGGGTCGTTTCAGGCCTTTATCAATCGTCCCGGGTCCGCACTTCCAGCAGTTCGATCTCGAAGATCAGGTTGGAGTTGGGCTTGATATGGGGGCCGAACTCCGTTGCGCCGTAGCCGAGGTGGGCCGGGACGAAGAGTTTGCGTTTGCCGCCGACGCGCATGCCCATCATGCCGATATCCCAGCCCTTGATCACGCGGCCGGTGCCGATCACGCACTGGAAGGGTTTGCCGCGATCGTAGGAGGAGTCGAACTTGGTGCCGTTTTCGAGAAAGCCGTCGTACTGGGTGGTGATCAGGGCACCCTTGACCACTGCCTTGCCCTCGCCTACCCGAATATCTTCAATCTTCAGTTCGTCGCTCATCTTCTACTCTCCTGGTTGGTCAAAGAGTTGTCTCCACACAGGCTACTGAGCCTGCGACCTTAAAGAATGAGACAGCCCTCTGCGTCGCAAGTCACTTGGATGTTGGTTCCAGTATGGCCAACAACGCCGACAGGCCCTCGGCCAGCTGCGCGCGGGTGGCCGCCGACAGCGGGGCGAGAAGGCGCGCCTCGTTGTCCACGTGGGCGCTGAGGGCACGGTCGATCAGGTCGAGCCCGGCGGGACTCAGCTGCACCAGCAGGCTGCGGGCATCGCTGGGGCTGGGGATACGGCTGACCCAGCCGGCGGCTTCCAGTTGCTGCAGCTGCCGGGTCATGGTGCCGGAGGTGATCATCAGTGCCGAGAACAGCGCGGTAGGCGCCAGGCAGTAAGGGTCACCGGAGCGGCGCAAGGTGGCCAGCACGTCGAACTCCCAGGCGCTGAGGCCGAAGCGGCTGAACACCTGATCCAGCTCCCGGCGCAGCAGGGCCGAGCAGCGGCCGATGCGGCCAATCACCGCCATGGGGCTGGCGTCCAGGTCCGGGCGCTCGCGCTGCCACTGTTGCAGGATGGTGTCGACGGCGTCGGTCGGGCGTTGGCTGGACATGTTTTCCCCTCCGGGCATTTATCTTGAATTCAAGACATCTATGGATTAGGCTTAGTTTATCTTGAATGCGAGATAATTCCCATGAGTCCTGCACTGGTACGCAACACCTGGTTCACCGCCCTGATCACCGCCCTGGCGCCACTGATCTGGGGTTCTACCTATATCGTCACCACCGAGCTGCTGCCGCCGGACCGCCCCTTTACCGCGGCCATGCTGCGGGTGCTGCCGGCCGGCCTGCTGCTGGTGCTGTTCTGCCGCCAACTGCCGGCGCGCAATCAGTGGGGGCGCATGCTGATATTGGCGGCGTTGAATATCGGCTGCTTCCAGGCCCTGCTGTTCGTCGCCGCCTACCGCCTGCCCGGTGGCTTGGCTGCGGTGGTAGGGGCCATCCAGCCGCTGCTGCTGATGGGCCTGCTGTGGACAGTGGAAGGCCAGCGTCCGGCGCACCTGGCCATCGGTGCCAGCCTGCTGGGGATTATCGGCATGGCCGCCCTGCTGTTGTCACCGGATGCCAGCTGGGATGCCCTGGGCATCACAGCGGCATTTGTCGGCATGGCCTGCATGGCGTTGGGTACTTACCTGACCCGGCGCTGGCAGACCCATCTTGCGCTGCTGCCCTTTACCGGCTGGCAGTTGCTGCTGGGCGGCCTGATGCTGCTGCCAGTGGCCCTGACCCTCGACCCAGCGCTACCCGCCCTGAGCCTCAGCCAGGGGTTGGCCTATGCCTACCTGTCGCTGTTCGGCGCCATGCTGGCCTATGTCCTGTGGTTCCGTGGCATTGCCCGGCTATCGCCGGTGGCAGTGTCATCCCTGAGCCTGCTAAGCCCGGTGGTCGCCGTGCTGATGGGCTGGGCGCTGCTCAACCAACACATCACCGGCGTGGCCCTGATCGGCCTGCTGGCGGTGCTGGGCAGCATCCTGCTGGTGCAATGGGCCTCGACCACTCCCGTGACGGCCACCCAACGATCCACTGACTGACTGTACAACGGAGACTGCCATGAACCTTGCCATCAACGCCCTGATCGAAACCCGCGCGTCCACCACCCGCTACCAGCCGGGGCGCGAACTGCCCGAAGCGCTGATCCGCCAACTGGTGCAGCTGGCCACCTGCGCGCCATCGGCCTACAACCTGCAAAACTGGAAATTCATCGCTGTGCATTCGGCACAAGCCAAGACGCGCCTGCACGCCCTAGCCTACGAGCAGCGCCAGGTGCTGGACGCCTCGGTGACCTTTATCGTCTGCGGCACTCTGGCCGCCCACCATGGTTTGGCTCAGGCGCTGCAACCCTCAGTGGAGGCCGGCATTCTGCTGCCTTGGCTTGTGGACAGCTGGGTGAACGCCGCCAGCACCGCCCATATGGATAATCCGCAACTGCAGCGTGACGAAGCGCTGCGCTCGGCCTCGCTGGCAGCCATGACCCTGATGCTGGCCGCCCAGGGCATGGGCCTGGCCAGCGGGGCCATGAGCGGCTTCGATAGCGAAGGCGTGGCTGGGGCATTTGGCCTGACGGCCAATGAACTGCCGGTGATGCTGGTGACTATCGGCTATCCGACCGCCGGCAACTGGCCACAGAAAGTGCGCAAGCCGCTGGGCGAGGTTCTCGCGTTCGCCTGATGGTCAGCCCAGCAGCGCAACCTGCTATTGCGCCCGCTGCGCCAGTGGCAGCTCGCGCACATTGCGCGGCCGCTGGCTGAGAAAGCGCGTGCAGCTGACGCGCAGGAAGGAGGCGAAATTCACCACCTCGCCGCGGTAGTCCATGACTTCGTCGTAGAGCTTGCTGATCAACTGGTTGGTGGTCATGCCGTCGACCGCGGCGATCTCGGCGAGGATGTCCCAGAACTGGTTTTCCAGGCGCAGGGTGGTGACCACGCCACGAATGCGTAGCGAGCGTGAGCGGGATTCGTAAAGGATGGGGTCGGCTTTGACATAGAGCTCGCACATGGCATGCCTTTCCTCGGGCGGGTGATGGGTAGGAGCCTGGGGGACGCCTAGTCGGGGACGCCCAGCCCCCCTGGCTCCGACGGGGGCAGTCTACAGGCTGATCTGGGTGCCCAGCAGCCTGAGGAAGGCGGCCAGCCAGGCCGGATGCGCGGGCCAGGCCGGAGCGGTGACCAGGTTGCCCTGGACATGGGCCTGGTCCACGGCGATCTCCATGTAGCGGCCTCCCGCCAATTGCACTTCCGGCCCGCAGGCCGGGTAGGCGCTGCATTCGCGGCCGTCGAGCACACCGGCGGCGGCCAGCAGTTGGGCGCCATGGCACACCGCGGCGATGGGCTTGTTGGCGGCATTGAAGGCCTGCACCAGGGCCAATACCTCGGCATTCAAGCGCAGGTATTCCGGGGCGCGGCCGCCGGGAATCAGCAGGGCATCGTAAGCGTCGGCCTTGACCTGGCTGAAGTCGAAGTTCAGGCCGAAGTTGTGCCCTGGCTTTTCACTGTAGGTCTGGTCGCCTTCGAAGTCGTGGATGGCGGTGCGCACGCTTTCTCCGGCGTTCTTGCCCGGGCAGACCGCATGCACGCTATGGCCAACCATCTGCAAGGCCTGGAACGGCACCATCACTTCGTAGTCTTCGACATAGTCGCCGACCAGCATCAGAATCTTTTTCGCAGCCATGAGCGTTCTCCTGTAACGGGTTGAGGGGGCGCAACCAGTATCCGCGCCCCATCCAGCGGACAGGTAATAGCCTAGGACTACATCGCCAGGAAAGATGCCCGCACGTCGGACTGTTGCCCGCGGGCGAAAGGCGGCTTAGCAGGCCGCTGAGAAACTACTGCATTCGGTTATGCTTTCGCCTTGCCTTCGCTCGCTACATTTCTCAACCGCCTGCTAGCGACGGCGGTCGAGCAGGTTCACCACCAGCCGATCCAGCCAGCCCCACAGGCGCTCCTGCACGCGCCGCCACCAGGGCCGGGCGAGCCAGTATTCCTGGCTGATCTCGAGACTGTCGGCGAAGTCCGCCTGGAAGCTGGCGACCACAGCGGCGGTCAGCTCCGGGTCGAGCGCTTCCACATTGGCGTCGAGATTGAAGCGCAGGTTCCAGTGATCGAAGTTGCACGAGCCGATGCTGATCCAGTCGTCCACCAGGACCATTTTCAGGTGCAGGAAGCGTGGCTGGTATTCGAAGATCTGCACCCCGGACCTGAGTAGCTTCGGGTAGTAACGCTGGCCGGCATAGCGCACCGGCGGGTTGTCGGTGTGGCGGCCACTGAGCAGCAGGCGCACCTCGACCCCGCGTTCGGCCGCCTTGCGCAGGGCGCGGCGGACTTTCCAGGTCGGCAGGAAATACGGCGTGGCCAGCCAGATGCGCTGCCTGGCGCCGCGCAACGCACGCACCAGCGACTGCAGGATGTCACGATGCTGGCGGGCATCGGCGTAGGCCACCCGGCCCAGGCCCTGACCGACCGGCGGCGACAGCGGCAAGCGTTTCAGCCCGGGCACCGGCCTTGGCCGCCAGGCAAAGCGTGCATGCAGGGCATGCCACTGGCGGTCGAACAACACCTGCCAGTCCGTCACCAGCGGCCCGGCGATTTCCACCATGACTTCGCGCCAGGTGCTATCCGCCTCGCCGGGGATCCAGAACTGATCGGTCGCCCCGGTGCCGCCGATGAAGGCCAGCCGGCCATCGACCAGCAACAGCTTGCGGTGATCGCGATAGAAATTGCGCATGCCGCGACGCCAGCGCAGCGGATTGTAGCGTCGCAGTTGCACGCCGGCCTCGCTCAGGCGCCGACGGTCGACCTGCAGCAGCGCCTGGGAACCGTAATCATCGAACAGGCAACGCACCGCGACGCCGCGCTGCGACGCCGCGCACAAGGCTTGCAGCAGGACTTCCATGCAGGCGCCACTTGCCACCAGGTACAGTTCCAGTGCGACCAGTTCGCGGGCATCGTCGATAGCCGCGATCATCCGCGGGAAGAATGTCGGGCCATCGTTGAGCAAGGCAAACTGGTTGCCGCCGCGCCAGGGGAAAACCGTCCCGGGCATCAGTACGCAGCCGGCAACAAGGAGCAGACAAGGCAGGTTCGCATAAGTCCCCGTAGGTTGAACGTCGAGCCCGCCACCATAGTCGCCCGTGGCGGCCTTGCAAAGCCCACCGCGCCTGATCGCTCAAAGCCTGTGAAAATATCGAGCGCAGGCGCGAGCCGCAGCATACGAGCGTTTTTTCACAAGCGCTCACGGCTGTGGCGGGATTAACCCGGCCGGCAGCAACTGGCAGCCCTGCCGCGGGCCGAGCCAGATGGCGCTATGGGTGCGGCCCAGGCCGCTGGCGGTGACCCGTTTGCGGCTCTGGTCATCGAGCAACTGGCTGACCGGCACATACTGGCTCACATAGCCTTCGCAGTAGGGCGCGGGGTGGTTCATCACGTAGCGGCAGGAACAATATTCCTTGGCCGTGTAGGCGCCGATGATGTCGGGGAAGGCCTGCAGGTGCGCGCGATTGTGCCAGCCGAGCCCCACCAGCAGCAGGACGATCGCCAGCAGCAGCATGCGCAACGGACGACGACGGATCATGGTTGCACCTCGCGGGCAAAGGCGGCGCCGACCCGCTTGAGCAGTTGATTGTGCTGGAAGCTGGCGTCGCGATCATCGGCGTAGCGCACGATCACCAGTTTCTCCGCTGGCAACACATACAGTCCCTGGCCCCAGTGACCGAGGGCGGCGAAGGCATCGGCCGGCGCATCCGCCCAGGGCCTGGCCGCACCGGGCAGTTCGGCGTTCAACCACCAGTGCCCGCCCGGCACGGCGTCCCCCGCCTCGGCGTTCTGCGCCTGATAATTGACCAAGGGCGTGCGGTTGAATGCGACCCAGGCCGGCGGCAGCACCTGCCGTTCGCCCCAGCGACCATCGCGCTGCATCAACAGGCCGATGCGGGCCAGGTCACGGGCGCTCATGTAGGCGTAGGACGAGGCGACGAAGGTGCCGGCGGCATCGGTTTCCCAGACCGCCGAGGTGATGCCGAGCGGCTCGAACAGCGCGCTCCAGGGATAATTCGCATAGGCCTCGGCGCCGACCATGCCCTTGAGGGCGGCGGCCAGCAGGTTGCTGTCGCCACTGGAGTAGCGAAACCGTGTGCCAGGCTCGGCAGCGGCGGTGTGCGCTGCGGTGAAGGCCGCCATGTCCGCACGGCCGCGGGTATAGAGCATGGCCACCACCGAGGATTTCAACGGCGCGTATTCGTAGTCTTCGTGCCAGTCCAGGCCCGAGGCCCAGTTGAGCAGATGGCCGACCTCGATCCGCGGGTGCCGGGCGAACGGCGGGTAATACTGCGCCACTGGCGCATCGAGCTGGAAGCGGCCCTGGCCGTAGGCGACGCCCAGCGTGGTGGCGAGCAGGCTCTTGCTCATCGACCAGGCCAGGTGCGGGGTGTCGGCGCTGGTCGGCCCGGCGTAGCGCTCGTAAACCAACCGGCCATCGCGCACGATCAGCAAGGCATCGGTGCGCACGCCCGTGCGGTTTGCGTCGTCGCGGGCGGGAAAGGCATAGGCCTCCAGTTCGGCGATGGCCGGACTCGGCGGCACCGGCTCCTGCGTCCAATCGGCAGCCGGCCAGCTTTCGGCCTGGACCAGGCCGGCGCCGCTCACCATGACGAGGAGCAAACCGAGCCGATACGGCAGGGAAACGCGCATTGCAGTGCCTCCGCGGATGACCAAACGCCACCCTAGCACGCCGTCGATGACGCTAAAAAGCGCGTGTTTCCGGCGCGCAGGCAACAGCATCGTGGCGACACGCGGCGTCGAAGATACGGCTGGGTCTGCTACGGCTGCAGGCCCAAGGCGGCCTGGGCTTTGGCCAGGCGTTTGCCGCGGGCAGAGGCGGCAAGCGACAGCAGGCCGCGGTCGCGTTGCCACAAGACCGCCCAGTCCGCCGGTCCGGCGGCGAAGGCCGCATGCAACTCGGTGTCGAGTGCGGCGAACTGGGCGAACAGTCCGGCCAGCAGCAGGTGGGTGGCAGGTTGCTTCGGGCCTTGCCGGGCCACTTCGGCGCAGCCGGCGAGCAGGCCGAGCAGGCGCAACTGCAGGGCCTGGGGCCAGTTCGAGTCCCGCCCCACGCCATACAGCCAGGCGCCCACGGCGGTCAGCACGTGGAGATCCTCGATGCTGCGAAACGGCTTCACGTAGTCGTCCCAGCCATCGCCGGCCAGGCGCTCGCAGTGGGCGCCAGCCAGATGCAGGCGGGCGTGGCCGATATCGGGCATCAGGGGCAAGCTCGGCAGCACCTCGTTCCGCACCCCGGGATCGCCATTGCGCACCACGCCCAGGGCCAGCCGTACCGGTTGCGCCGGCTGCTCTTCGCGGGCGGCGACCAGCAGCCAGTCGGCGGCATCGCCTGCCGTGACGAAATCCTTGCGCCCGTGCAGCTGCAGGCCGCTCAGGCGGGTCTGCATGTCCGCCGGGCGCACGCTCTTGTGCTCGGTGACGCAGAGCGCGCCCAGCGACCAGGGCGCGGACAGCCAGAGCGCCCGTAGCGCGCCTTGATAGCCGGCGAGGAAGGCCAGCCCCGGAGTAGCCGCCAAACGCCCGCCGAGCAAGGCCAGCTCGAATGGCGACGGCCTGCCCAGCCGCGCCAGCAGCGCGGCATACCAGTCCTCCAGGTTGCTGGCGGCCGGCAGGCGTTGATGGGTTTGCAGCAGGGATTGCCAGGGCATACGCAGTTCCTCGACCGAGATGGAGTCGTAAGCGGCGGTCACACAAGCATCACCAAAACGTCACAGGGGTGACACCGCTGCTACCTAGCCTGAGCTTGCCCAACAAGATCGACCGGCTGCAAGGCAAAAAAGCCGGCCAACGGAGATGACGGCATGACCCAGATGGCAATCACCCGCGACCGCAACACCCCAGCACGTCGCTTGCAAGCCGAGCGGCTAGTCGGCCCCACTGCCCTGCGTGAAGCCCAGGCCCTGCGCTTTCGCGTGTTCAGCGCCGAATTCGATGCCAAGCTCAAGGGTGCCGAGTTGGGCCTGGACATGGATGATTACGACATACACTGCCAGCACATCGGCGTGCGCGACCTGAACAGCGGCCTGCTGGTGGCCACCACCCGCCTGCTCGATCATCGGGCCGCCGCCGACCTGGGCCGCTTCTACAGCGAAGAGGAGTTCAACCTGCACGGCCTGCCGCACCTGCAAGGCCCGGTTCTGGAGATCGGCCGCACCTGCGTCGACAGCGCCTACCGCAACGGCGCCACCATCGCCGTGCTCTGGGGCGAACTGGCCGAAGTCCTCAACCAGGGCGACTACCGCTACCTGATGGGCTGCGCCAGCATTTCCATGCAGGACGGCGGCATCCAGGCCCAGGCGATCATGCAGCGCCTGCGCGAACGCTACCTGTGCACCGAACACCTGCGGGCCGAGCCGAAGACCCCGCTGCCGGCCCTGGAGGTGCCGAGCAACGTAATCGCCGAGATGCCGCCGCTGCTCAAGGCCTACATGCGCCTGGGCGCGAAAATCTGCGGCGAACCCTGCTGGGACCCGGACTTTCAGGTAGCCGATGTGTTCATCCTGCTAAAGCGCGACGAACTCTGCCCGCGCTACGCCCGCCACTTCAAGGCGGCGGTCTGAAGCGACTTAGCTTGTAGGAGCGGCTTCAGCCGCGAATTCTTCGCGGCACAGCACAGCTTCGCGGCTGAAGCCGAACGCCGCCCGGCCGCTCCTACAGGTGCTAGCCGGCTAGCCAGTTTGCTGCGCGACCGCACAGCGTCGGAGACGGGACGGTCGCGCCTACAGAGGCATTGCAGACTTGCAGCGAGTCCCGGGAATCGGTAGACATGCCGGCACTCGCGTCACCACAGGAGTCATTCATGGCGAAACTACGTTTATATCTGCGTCTTCTGCGTTTACTTGCGCTGATCGCCCTGGTCACCCCGCTGGCCGGGGTGGTGAGTCTGCTGGAGCGTTTGCTGCGTCATGACCTGATGGGCCTGCGCCAGCGCATGAGTCGCTGGTTCTTCGCGCGCATGAGCAATGCCCTGCCGTTCCGCCTGAGCGTGCACGGCGAGTTGCCGCAGGAACCAATGCTGTGGGTCAGCAACCACATCTCCTGGACCGATATTCCGTTGCTCGGCATGCTCGCCCCGCTGTCGTTCCTGTCCAAGGCCGAGGTGCGTTCCTGGCCGCTGGCCGGCTGGCTGGCGCACCAGGCCGGCACCCTGTTCATCCGCCGCGGCGCGGGCGACAGCAGCCTGCTCAACCGACAACTCGGCCACCACCTGGGACAGGGCCGGCCGCTGCTGATCTTCCCGGAAGGCACCACCACCGATGGCCAGGTCCTGCGCACCTTCCACGGCCGCCTGCTGAGCAGCGCCATCGAGTCCGGGGTGGCGCTGCAACCGGTCGCCATCCGCTACCTGCGCGACGGCCAGCCCTGCATGATCACGCCCTTTATCGGTGACGACGACCTGCTCTCGCACCTGTTGCGCCTGCTCGCCAGTGAGCGCATCGACGTGCAGATCCGCCTGCTGCAACCGATTGCCAGCACCGCGCAGAATCGCAATCAACTGGCACGCCGCGCCCACGCGGCCGTGGCCAGCGCCCTGGCCGTGGACAGCGGGGCTCAAGCCCAAGCCGCGTGACTCAGAGGTTGTGAAAATATCGAGCGCCGTAGCGAGAGCGTCTCCAGGTGTTCGCGGTAAGGCGCGCTACGCAAGCAGCGGGCGCCTGGGGGCGGTCACAGTAGGCGAGATTTTTTTCACAGCCTCTCAGCCCTGCGGCGGCACGCAGAGAATGTCGCACGACAACTCGGCCAGCAGCGCCCCGGCGACGCTGCCGAGCAACAACCGCGGCAGCCCCTTGCGCCCATGGGTCGCGATCACCAGCAGGTCGGCTTGTACCTCCTGCAATTCCTGGGCAACCACCTGCCGGGGATCGCCTTCGCGCACCCGTATGCAGCCTTCGGTCAGGGTCAAGCCAGCGCCCTGCAGGTTGCCAAGCAGGCTCAGCAAGGCCTCCTTGGCCTGGTTTTCAAGCAAATGAAGATCAATCGTCGCCTCCGTCAACATGCCCATGGGAAAGGGTTCCAGGGCATGCAGCACCGTGCACTGCTGTGGATCGAGCAGGCCCAGCCGCTCTGCGCTGACCATGGCCTGCATGGCGCCGGGCGACAGATCCAGCGCCGCCAAGGTATGCCGATAATCGGCAGCGGCCGGTTGTGCGACGCGCAATACCGGCAGGTGACTGCCACGGATCAGTCGCTCCACACTGGTGCCCTGAAAGAAGTCGCGTAGCGGCGTCTTGCGGTGGCAGCCGACCACCAGCAGGTCGGCGCCCATACCCAGGCACGCCTCGAAGATGATCGGTTCGACCTCGCCGCTGTTCACCAACACCCGCGGCTGACTGCCGGTCTGGGCGGCCAGTTGCTGCGCCTGCTCGTCGAGCAAGCGCTTGACCCGTTGCACATGCTCGGCGACGAAGTCCTTCGGCGCATCGTCATCGACCACATGCACCAGGGTCCAGTCGCCGCCACCCTGCTTTTCGATCAACCGGGCGGCACGCTCCACCGCATGCGCCGAACGCTGGGAAAGGTCGGTCGCCACCAGTAGCTTGATCATCTCGTTCACCATGCCAGGCTGTGCGTGTCTGAACATTCGACCGCAGAACATGTCCGGCGGTTTTGATGCAGATCAGCGCAGGCTCCGTGAATAAGACTACTGTGCCAACAGTGCAATCATGGAGAAGGCTGAATGGACACCCGACAACCGGCTCACACCGAATCGGACTGGCACGCCCTCGATACGCAACAGGCCCTCGACAACCTGCACAGCAACCCGACGGGCCTCGCCGAGAACGAGGCTGCGGCACGCCTGCAACGCTATGGGGCCAATCGCCTGCCGCCGCCCAGGCGCCGCGGCCCGCTGTTGCGCCTGCTGCTGCAATTTCACAACCTGCTGCTGTACATGATGATCGCCGCGGCGGCGGTCACCGCCCTGCTCGGGCACTGGGTGGATACCGCGGTGATCCTCGTCGTGGTGCTGATCAATGCGCTGATCGGCTTCATTCAGGAGGGCAAGGCCGAGCACGCCCTGGACGCCATTCGCGACATGCTGTCGTTGCATGCCATGGTCCTGCGCGATGGCGAACGCCGGGAAATCCCCGCCGAACAGCTGGTGCCCGGCGATATCGTCGCCCTGGTCTCCGGGGACAAGGTGCCGGCCGACCTGCGCCTGCTCAAGGTGAAGAATTTCATCGTCGAGGAAGCGGCGCTGACCGGCGAGTCGGTACCGGTGGAGAAATCCATCGCCCGCTCGGCCGCCGACGCCGTGCTCGGCGACCGCCGCTGCATGGCCTACTCCGGCACCCTGGTCAGCAGCGGCCAGGCCCTCGGCCTGGTGGTGGCCACAGGCCCGGCCACCGAACTGGGACGCATCGGCAGCATGCTGCAACAGGTGCAGCCGCTGACCACCCCGCTGCTGCGGCAGATCGACGGCTTCAGCCGCTGGCTGAGCGTGGCCCTGCTGATCCTGGCGGTCGTCACCTTCGCCCTCGGCACCCTGTGGCGCGAGCAGGATCCGGCGCAGACATTCATGATGGTGGTGGCGCTGACCGTCGCGGCGATTCCCGAGGGGTTGCCGGCGATCATGACTGTGATCCTGGCCCTCGGCGTGCAGCGCATGGCCCGACAAAACGCCATCGTACGGCGCCTGCCGGCGGTGGAAACCCTCGGTTCGGTCACCGTGATCTGCACGGACAAGACCGGCACCCTGACCCGCAACGAGATGACCGTGCAACGGCTGGTCAGCGCCGACCGAATCATCGACGTCAGCGGTGTCGGTTACGCCCCCGTCGGAGGCTTTCATCTCGCTGGCGCGCCCCTGGAGATCGATCGGGCCCTGCTCGAGATCGGCCGCGCGGCGCTGTTGTGCAACGATGCCCGGCTGGAGGAGGACGCCGCCGGCAACTGGCTGCTGCACGGCGACCCGACCGAAGGCGCACTCGCCACCCTGGCCCTGAAAACCGGCCTCGCCGCACTGGAGACGCAGGCCGAGCTGCCGCGCAGCGACGCCATTCCCTTCGAGTCGGAACACCGCTTCATGGCCACCCTGCACCATGACCATGGCGGTCATGGGCTGATCTACCTCAAGGGCGCCCCCGAGCGACTGCTGGAGATGTGCAGCCGGCAACGCACCGGCGACGGCGACCAGCCGCTCGATGCGGACTACTGGCGGCGCCAGGCCACTGACCTGGCCGCCCACGGCTTGCGCCTGCTGGCCATTGCCAGCCGCCCGGCCGATGCCGAGCAACGCAGCCTGAGTTTTGCCAATGTGGAACAGGGTTTCACCCTGCTCGCCCTGCTCGGCATCATCGACCCGCCCCGCGAAGAGGCCATCGCCGCGGTGGCCGAATGCCGCAGCGCCGGCATCGCGGTGAAAATGATCACCGGCGATCATGTCGAAACCGCCCGCGCCATCGGCGCGCAACTGGGCATCGGGGTTGGCCGGCCGGCCCTGACCGGCGCCGAAATCGAACTGCTCGACGAACGCCGCCTGCGCGAGTTGCTAGCCGGCATCGAGGTGTTCGCCCGCGCCAGCCCGGAACACAAGCTGCGCCTGGTGCAGGCCATGCAGGCCAGCGGCGGAGTGGTGGCGATGACCGGCGACGGGGTCAACGATGCGCCGGCGCTGAAGCGTGCGGATATCGGCGTGGCGATGGGCCGCAAGGGCACCGAGGCGGCCAAGGAAGCGGCAGAGATAGTCCTCACCGACGACAACTTCGCCACCATTGCCGGGGCCGTGCGCGAGGGCCGGGCGATCTACGACAACCTGAAGAAATTCATCCTGTTCGTCCTGCCCACCAACGGCGGCGAAGCCCTGATCGTGATCGCCGCCATCCTGTTCCAGCTGAATCTGCCGTTGACCCCGGTCCAGGTGCTGTGGATCAACATGGTCACCTCCATCACCCTGGCCCTGGCCCTCGCTTTCGAACCGTCCGAGCAAGGTCTGATGAGCCGTCCGCCACGCCCGCCGGCCGAGCCGCTGCTCACGGGCTTCTTCGTCTGGCGCGTGCTGATGGTTTCGCTGCTGATGATGGGCGGCGCCCTCGGCCTGTTTCTCTGGGAAATGCGCCACGGCAACAGCCTGGAAAGCGCGCGCACCATGGCCGTCAACACCGTGGTGATGTGCGAGATGTTCTACCTGGTGAACAGCCGGCATATCTTCGCCTCGGTCCTCAATCGCGAAGGCTTGCTCGGCAACCCCAAGGTGCTGCTGGCCATCGCCGTGTGCCTGGCGCTGCAACTGTTGTTCACCTACGCACCGCCCATGCAGCAGGTATTCGGCTCCACTGCACTGGGCGGCGACGAATGGCTGCGTGTAGTGCTGGCCGGGTTGCTGCTGTTCAGCGTCGCCGAGCTGGAGAAGGCGGTGATCCGCCGCTTTCACCTGCATCCGCATGCCGGGGGCTGAACCCGGTGCGCGCGGCGCACCCTACCTGCAATCCTGCGCCCGCCTGACGAACTCCATCAGTTCGGGGTAGAAGGCGCGGAAATCCTCGCTCAGCGGCTGATACAGGCGCTCCAGTTCGAGCAGGCTGCCATCCAGCACGCCGGGCCGTGACAGGCGCCGGCCCATGCCGGCAATCACCTGTTCCAGCACGGCGAAATCGCGGTAGCTGCCCAGCCAGTCCTGGGCCGCCATGCGCGGCGCAATCAGGGCCAGGCGCCCGGGCAGGACCGGCTCATCGGCCAAGACCCGATACACCCGCCCGGTGAACTGCGCCAGCGGTTCGTCGGCGTAATCCGGCCAGTTGCGCGCCAGACAGTGGTCGAAGAACAGGTCCAGGAGGATACCGGCATAGCGCCGGCGCTCGGCGGGGAAGCGCGCACGGGCCTGGGCCAGCAGCGCATGGCTGTCGGTAAAGGCATCGATGCGCCGATGCAGGACGATCGCCGCCTCGATATCCGCCGGCCACTGCCCGGCCAGCCGGCCTTTGACGAAATCGCCATACAGGCTGCCGAGCAGTTGGGCCGGCGCGTCGCCACCGAGGTGCAGATGAGCGAGGTAGTTCATAGGCCGGAGCATACACATCAGCGCGGGCAATGAGCACTATCGGCGCAAACGATCTGTGTATCGCCTGGGACCGATATATAGTTCGCCCCATCGCGATATGGCGCGACAGCAACCCTGGAAACCGCACCCATGCCCATCGATATCGATGAAGTGATCAAAGCCCTGGCCCACCCCGTGCGCCGCGACATCCTGCACTGGCTGAAAACCCCCGAGGCCTATTTCGCCGACCAGGATCACCCGCTGGAGATCGGCGTGTGTGCCGGCAAGATCGACCAGCGCACCGGGCTGTCGCAATCGACGGTCTCGGCCCACCTGGCGACCCTGCAACGAGCCGGCCTGGTGACCAGCAAGAAGGTCGGCCAGTGGCATTTCTTCAAACGCAACGAAGACAACATCCAGGCGTTTGTGCGCCACATCAGCCAAGAACTCTAGCCCCCCACTATCTGCAACCCTGACCGAGGATCATCCGATGCCTACGCTTTTCGACCCGATCACCATCGGCGAGCTGGAACTGAACAACCGCATCATCATGGCGCCCCTGACCCGCACCCGCGCCGACGAGGGCCGTGTACCCAACGCGCTGATGGCCGAGTACTACGTGCAACGCGCCTCCGCCGGGCTGATCATCAGCGAGGCCACCGCGGTCACGCCGATGGGCGTCGGCTACCCGGATACCCCCGGCATCTGGTCCGACGCACAGGTGCGCGGCTGGAGCAATATCACCAAGGCGGTGCATGCCCATGGCGGCAAGATCGTCCTGCAACTGTGGCACGTCGGGCGTATCTCCCACCCCAGCTATCTCAACGGCGAACTGCCGGTAGCGCCCAGTGCCATCGCGCCGGCCGGGCATGTCAGTCTGGTACGCCCGATCACCGAATACGTCACCCCGCGCGCCCTGGAAACCGAGGAAATCGACGATATCGTCGAGGCCTATCGCCAGGGTGCGGAAAATGCCAAGGCGGCCGGTTTCGACGGCGTGGAAATCCATGGCGCCAACGGTTACCTGCTCGACCAGTTCCTCCAGGACAGCACCAACCAGCGCAGCGACCGCTACGGCGGCGCCCTGGAAAACCGTGCACGGCTGATGCTGGAAGTCACCGATGCGGTGATTTCGGTGTGGGGCGCCGGCCGGGTCGGCATGCACCTGGCGCCTCGCGCCGACAGCCACGACATGGGCGACAGCAACCGCGCCGAGACCTTCACCTACATTGCCCGCGAACTGGGTAAGCGCGGCATCGCCTTTATCTGTGCCCGCGAGCAGGAAGCCGATGACAGCCTGGCACCGGGTCTGAAGCAAGCCTTCGGTGGCGTGTTCATCGCCAACGAGCGCTTCAGCAAGGCGCAGGCCAACGCCTGGCTGGCCAGCGGCAAGGCCGATGCCGTGGCCTTCGGCATCCCCTTTATCGCCAATCCGGACCTGCCTGCGCGCCTCGCCGAGGACGCCCCGTTGAACGAACCGCAGCCGGCAACCTTTTATGGTTCCGGGGCGGTTGGCTATATCGATTACCCACGGATGTAACGATGCCGGGCGCCTGACGCGCTGAATGAAAAAAGGAGCCCGAGGGCTCCTTTTTTCATTGCCACGGGTTCTCAGTGCAGGATCTGGCTGAGGAACAGCTTGGTGCGCTCGTTCTGCGGGTTGTTGAAGAAGGTTTCGGGATCGGCCTGTTCGACGATCTCGCCCTTGTCGAGGAAGATCACCCGGTTCGCCACGGTGCGGGCGAAGCCCATCTCGTGGGTCACGCAGAGCATGGTCATGCCGTCTTCGGCCAGGCCGATCATGGTGTCCAGCACTTCCTTGACCATTTCCGGATCGAGGGCCGAGGTCGGTTCGTCGAACAGCATGATTTTCGGCTTCATGCACAGCGCCCGGGCAATCGCCACGCGCTGTTGCTGGCCGCCGGACAACTGCCCCGGGTACTTGAGGGCCTGCTCGGGGATGCGCACGCGCTCGAGGAAATGCATGGCGACTTCTTCGGCCTGACGCTTGGGCATCTTGCGCACCCACATCGGCGCCAGGGTGCAGTTCTGCAGCACGGTCAGGTGCGGAAACAGATTGAAGTGCTGGAACACCATGCCCACTTCGCGACGTACTGTCTCGATGTGCTTGAGGTCATGGGTCAGTTCGGTGCCATCGACCACGATGCGCCCCTGCTGGTGTTCTTCCAGCCGGTTGATGCAGCGGATGGCGGTGGACTTGCCGGAACCGGACGGACCGCAGAGGACGATACGCTCGCCCGGTTTGACGTTCAGGTTGATGTCCTTGAGCACGTGGAACTCGCCATACCACTTGTGCACGCCTTCCATCAGGATCATCGATTCAGCGCTGGTTTGTTTTTTTGCTACAGCCATTGAAATAACTCCTAACGCTTGTGGCCAGTGTTCAGCTTACGTTCCAAATGCATGGAGTAGCGGGACATGCCGAAACAGAAAACCCAGAAAACCAGGGCGGCGAATACATAGCCTTCGGTGGCCATGCCCAGCCAAACCGGATCGGTGGTGGCTTGCTTGATGCTGTTGAGCAGGTCGAACAGGCCGATGATGATCACCAGGCTGGTGTCCTTGAACAGCGCGATAAAGGTGTTGACGATGCCGGGAATCACCAGCTTCAGCGCCTGCGGCAGAATCACCAGGCCCATCATCCGCCAGTAACCCAGACCCATGGCCGCAGCGGCTTCGTACTGGCCCTTGGGAATGGCCTGCAGGCCACCGCGCACCACTTCGGCGATATAGGCCGACTGGAACAGGATCACCCCGATCAGCGCGCGCATCAGTTTGTCGAAGCTCATGCCTTCAGGCAGGAACAACGGCAGCATCACCGACGACATGAACAGCACCGTGATCAGCGGCACACCGCGCCAGAACTCGATGAAGGTCACGCAGATCACCCGGATCGCCGGCATGTCCGAACGCCGTCCGAGCGCCAGCGCTATGCCCAGCGGCAAGGCGCCAGCGATACCCACGGCGGCGATCACCAGGGTCAGCATCAAACCACCCCATTGGCTGGTGGCCACCTCGCGCAGGCCGAAGAAGCCGCCATGCAGCAACCAGTAGGCCAGCAATGGATACACCACCAGAAAGCTGAGGCCATACACGGCCTTGCGCGGCATTGCCGAGATGAACAGCGGGGCGGCACCGATGACGGCCAACCATAGGGTCAGGTCGACACGCCAGCGCAGATCGGTCGGGTAGAAGCCGTACATGAACTGGCCGAAACGCTGCTGGATGAAGACCCAGCAAGCCCCGCCCGAGTTGCAGTCGGCCCGAGTCGTGCCCACCCAGTCGGCATCGATGAAGGCCCACTGGATGATCGGCGGTGCGATCAGCCAGATCAGGTAGGCGGCGAACAGGGTCAGCAGGCTGTTGAACCAGTTGGAGAACAGGTTGGCGCGCAGCCAACCGAGTACGCCGACGCTCAGCAGCGGTGGCGGTAGATCGGGCTTGAAAGTATGAGTGCTCATGGCTTGTCCTCTAGCGTTCGATCAGCGCCATGCGCTTGTTGTACCAATTCATCAACATGGAAATGCTGATGCTGATGGCCAGGTACACACTCATGGTGATGGCAATCACCTCGATGGCTTGCCCCGTCTGGTTGAGCACCGTGCCGGCGAACAGCGAGACCATGTCCGGATAACCGATACCGGCCGCCAGCGAGGAGTTCTTCGCCAGGTTGAGGTACTGACTGGTCAGCGGCGGAATGATCACCCGCATGGCCTGGGGAATGATCACCAGGCGCAGGGTCTTGCCGCCCGGCAGGCCCAGCGAACGTGCTGCCTCGGTCTGTCCATGACTGACCGCCATGATCCCGGAACGCACGTTCTCGGCGATGAAGGCCGCCGTGTAGATGGACAAGGCCAGGGTCAAGGCCATCAATTCGGGAATCAGTACCCAGCCGCCAGTGAAGTTGAAACCGGTCAGCTCGGGCGTGCTCCATTGCAGCGGATTGCCGGTCAGCAGCACGGCCAGGCCGGGCAGCACCAGCAACAGCGGTATCGCCCCCAAGGACACCGGAAAGTACCTGCCGGTGGCCTCGAACCGTGCCCGCGACCAGCGTGTCAGCAAGACGATGCCGATGATCGCCACCACCAAAGCCCCGAAAAAGCTGACGAAGCTGTCCGAGGGGCTCGGCGCCGGCATATACAAGCCGCGGCTATTGAGGAAGAAGGTCTGACCTATCTCCAGGCTGGCGCGCGGACCGGGTAGCGAGAGCATCACCGCGAAGTACCAGAAGAAGATCTGCAGCAGCGGCGGGATATTGCGGAAGGTCTCGATGTAGACGGTAGCGAGCTTGCCGATCAACCAGTTGGGCGACAGCCGCGCCACACCGAGGATGAAGCCCAGAATGGTCGCCAGAAAGATGCCGATCACCGACACCAGCAGGGTGTTGAGCAAACCAACGAAGAAGACCCGCCCATAGGTGTGGCTTTCGTTGTAATCGATCAGGCTTTGCGCAATGCCGAACCCGGCACTGTTGTTGAGAAAGGAGAACCCGGAGGTGATCCCACGCTTCTCGAGGTTGGTCTGAGTGTTATCGAACAGGTACCAGCCGAGCGCCACGACGACGATAACGGCAATAATTTGGAATAGCCATGCGCGCACCTTGGGATCGGTCCAGACCGATCCGCGTGGCCGCGAGACATTTGCAGGATTTTGCATAGGAGCCCTCTAGGAACCCCCATGCCCGCATTGGCGGGCATGGGGTTCACGTCATCTAGAACATGCCGATGCCCCGGGACGGGACACCGGCAAAGACGATCAGCGCACTGGCGGTGCGTATTGCAGACCACCTTTGTTCCACAGGGCGTTGAGGCCACGCTCGATCTTCAGCTCGCTGCCGGCACCGACGTTGCGCTCGAAGCTCTCGCCGTAGTTGCCCACCTGCTTGACGATCTGCACGGCCCAGTCCTTCGGCAGTTTCAGGTCCTTGCCGTACTCGCCTTCGGCACCCAGCAGACGTGCAACGTCCGGGTTCTTGGTGGTTTTCGCCGTTTCCTCGACGTTAGCCGAGGTGATCCCCAGCTCTTCGGCGTTGACCATGGCGAACAGGCTCCAACGGACGATGTTGAACCACTCGTCATCACCCTGACGCACAACCGGGCCCAGCGGCTCTTTCGAGATCACTTCCGGCAGTACCACGTACTCCAGCGGCGCAGCCAGCTTGATGCGCTGGGCGTAGAGTTGCGACTGGTCGGAAGTCAGCACGTCGCAACGGCCGGATTCCAGAGAAGTGGCGCTCTCGTCGGAAGTATCGTAGGTGATCGGGGTGTACTTCAGGCCGTTGGCGCGGAAGTAGTCGGAGAGGTTCAGCTCGGTGGTGGTGCCGGCCTGGATGCACACGGTAGCGCCGTCGAGTTCCTTGGCACTGGTCACCCCGAGTTTCTTGTTAACCAGAAAACCCTGGCCGTCGTAGTAGTTCACGCCGGCAAAGTTCAGGCCCAGGCCGGAGTCGCGCGAGCTGGTCCAGGTGGTGTTGCGCGACAGCACATCGACTTCGCCGGATTGCAGCGCGGTGAAGCGCTCCTTGGCAGTCAAGGGGCTGTATTTGACTTTGGTCGCATCGCCAAACAGGGCAGCGGCCACTGCGCGGCATACATCGACGTCGAGGCCGAAATAATTGCCTTTTTCATCGGCGTAGGAGAAGCCAGGCAGACCATCGCTGATGCCGCACTGAACGAAACCTTTCTTCTGTACCGCGTCCAGGGTCGCGCCAGCGTGAACGAAGCCGCTGACACCCAGAACGGTTGCGGTAGTCAGAATAGCCAGGGTGGATTTCACCATCTTCATTAAAACCTCCAGTTGCTTTTGTTGTGTTTGGAGTCTCGGCCCTACCTCCGTACCCTTATGGGGCACGTCGATCGTGTCGGCAGCAACGCGATCAACCGGGGCTCAGACCTCGCGAGAGTCTAGTTGGCGATCGTTGCATCGGCCATAAAATCTCGCGCTCGCCCATTGGTCGAATGGGCTGGAGACGGATAGCGATTCGCTTATCGGCAAATATGCAGCGTTTGCCGAGTCTAGTGGAAACCCCCAACAAATGGCTTCCCGTCTGTTCCATACCCGGTTTGCTAGCAGTGTTACCGTTCCGGGCTACAGCATCAGTCCCGGTTGGTTATAGCAAAGCCCGTACCAAAGCTTCGCCTTTATCACCATACGTACAGGTCAAGCGCAAAACTTGTAACCTTGCGACATCTTCTTCACAGATTAGCCACTCACTGATATTTCAGGTGCACTAAAACATGCACACCTGCACCACCCCGGAGCTACCCATGAGCGAACCGTTGATCCTTGAGCCCACACTCGCTGCCGACGCCTGCGTCATTTGGTTGCACGGCCTGGGGGCCGACCGCTATGACTTTCTCCCCGTGGCCGAAGCACTACAGGAGCGCCTGCACAGCACCCGCTTCGTCCTGCCCCAGGCACCGACCCAGGCGGTGACCATCAATGGTGGCTGGGCCATGCCCAGCTGGTACGACATCCTGGCCATGAACCCGGCACGGGCGATCAACCGCGAACAACTGGAAGCATCGGCCCAGCAAGTGATCAGTCTGATCGAAGCGCAGCGCGACAGCGGCATCGACCCGGCCCGGATCTTTCTCGCCGGGTTCTCCCAGGGCGGCGCCGTGGTGCTGCACGCCGCCTTCCTGCGCTGGCAGGGACCGCTCGGCGGGGTCATCGCCCTGTCCACCTATGCACCGACATTCAGTGACGACATGCAGCTGGCGGATACAAAAAAACAACTGTCAACACTCTGTGCGCATGGCAGATTCGACGAGGTTGTGCTGCCCACCATGGGTCGCGCAGCCCACGATCAACTGGCCGCCTGTGGCGTCGCCGTGCAGTGGCGCGACTATCCGATGGCCCATGAAGTGTTGCCGGAAGAGATCCGCGACATCGCCGATTGGCTGGCGCAGCGGCTGAGCACGCCAATGTCACAAGCCGAGATCAATAAATGACCAACCAGCCCATCATTCGCGGTTTAGCCGATATCGAGCAGATCGAAGCCACCCCACTGGCCGAACGCAACCTGCCGGCCAGCACCTACGACCTGATCCGCCGCACGGCCGCGGCGCACCCGCAGGCACCGGCGCTGTCCTTCATCCTCCAGGGTACTGTCGATGAGCCGACTTACCGGCTCAGCTACCAGCAATTGCTGGGCAAGATCACCCAGACCGCCAACGCCTTCCACCGCCTCGGCCTGCGCCCGGGCAAGGCGGTCTCCTTCCTGCTACCCAACCTGCCGCAGACTCACTTCACCATCTGGGGCGGCGAAGCGGCCGGCATCGTCAACGCGATCAATCCGCTGCTGGAAGCCGAGCATATTGCCGAGCTGATCCAGGCCTCCGACTCCGAGTTGCTGGTGACCCTGGCGCCCTTCCCCGGCACCGACCTGTGGGCCAAGGTCGAGTCGCTGCGCGGCCACCTGCCGGACCTCAAGGCGGTGATCTGCGTGGACATGGCCAACCTGCTGCCCGAGCCGCAACGCAGCGCGCTCAAGACGCAACGCGGGCCGCTGCCGCAAGGCGTGCTGGACTTCGACGAACTGATCGCCGCCTGCCCGGCCGACCAGCTGGAAAGCGGTCGCCGGTTCCACCCGGACGACATCGCCAGTTATTTCCACACCGGCGGCACCACCGGCACCCCCAAGCTGGCCCCGCACAGCCACGGCAACGAAGTGGCGATGGCCTACAGCATGAATATGGTGACCGGCTTCGCGCCTGGCGACGTGACTCTATGCGGCCTGCCGCTGTTCCACGTCAACGGCGTCATCGTCACCGGCCTGACCGCCTTCGGCGGCGGTGCCGAAGTCCTCCTGGCCACCCCGCAGGGCTATCGCAATGGCGCGCTGATCGAGAACTTCTGGCGCATCATCGAACGCCACAAGGTCAGTTTCTTCAGCGGCGTGCCGACCATCTATGCCGGCCTGCTGCAGGTGCCCAGCGCGGGACACGACCTGAGCTCGCTGAAATACGCCCTGTGCGGCGCCGCGCCGATGCCGGTGGAGCTGATCCGCCAATTCGAGGCCAAGACCGGGCTGACCCTGATCGAAGGCTACGGCCTCACCGAAGGCACCTGCGGCACCTGCGCCAATCCACCCGCCGGCGAGCGCCGTCCCGGCTCGATCGGCCTGCGCATGCCCTACTGCGAAGTCAGCATCAAGCAGCTCGACGAGCAGGGCCGCTACCTGCGCGATGCCGCACAAGATGAAATCGGCAACCTGTGCATCCGCGGCGCCACGGTGTTCAAGGGCTACCTGCAGACCGTCAAGAACCAGGGCATCTGGGTCGACGGCGACTGGTTCAACAGCGGCGACCTGGGGCGCATCGACGCCGACGGTTACATCTGGCTGACCGGGCGCAGCAAGGACCTGATCATCCGCGGCGGGCACAACATCGACCCGCAGATGATCGAGCAGGCCCTGCACGGCCACCCTGCCGTGGCCCTGGCCGCCGCGGTCGGCAAGCCCGACGAGAAGGCCGGCGAACTGCCGGTGGTCTATATCCAACTCAAGCCGGGCAGCCAGGCCAGCGAAGCGCAACTGCTGGCGCATGCCGCCGCGCATATTAGCGAACGTGCGGCCGTGCCCAAGGACGCCTGGATCATCGACGCCATCCCGGTCACGGCGGTGGGCAAGACCTTCAAACCAACCCTGCGCCTCGATGCCATTCGCCGCGTCTATCAAGCGGCAGTGGCCGAACTGGACAGTGCCATCCGCGTCGAGGTGCTCAGCGACGAACGCCGCGGCCAGCTCGCCCACATCCACCTGCCGCGCCGCGACAGCCAGCTGGAGCAGGCCGTGAGCAAGCGCCTGGCCGGATTCGCGGTGCCCATCCAGCTGCACGGCGGCGACTGACCAACCGGATCGGCTCCGGCGCAATCCGCGGCGAGTCTCCCGGATTGCGCCTTCTAAATTGCGCCTTCTAATATGTTGAACGCACCGCCAATCGCGGAGACTTTGATGCCTTATCAGACAATTGCCTCCCAGCCACTGACTGCTGGTAGCAGCCGCCAGCCATGGCACTTCGCCGCGCCGGCTTCTTGCTTTACACTGGCAGCCGTTCACTCCTTAACCAATTGATGAGATGACCGTGCTCAAAGCACTCAAGAAAATGTTCGGCAAAGCCGAGGGCGAGCAGCCCAGCCCAACCAGCACGTCTGCTTCGCCAACCACGCCCCGCAACGGCGACAACAAACACGAGAAACCCAGCCGCGCGACCAAGATGCGCCAACCGGCCAGCGTGAGCGACAGCGTACCTGCAACGGCGCCCAGTCCAGAAAAACCCACCGCCAAGACCGACAAGTCCCGGCGCCAGCGCGCAGCCAAGCCGGTGGACACCTGGAAGCTGGAAGACTTCGCGGTCGAACCGGCCGAAGGCAAGACCCGTTTCCATGATTTCAAACTCGCCCCCGAGCTGATGCATGCGATCCACGATCTGGGTTTCCCCTACTGCACGCCGATCCAGGCCCAGGTGCTGGGCTACACCCTCAGGGGCCAGGACGCCATCGGCCGCGCCCAGACCGGCACCGGCAAGACCGCCGCCTTCCTGATCTCGATCATCACCCAGCTGCTGCAGACCCCACCGCCGAAAGAGCGCTACATGGGCGAGCCGCGCGCGCTGATCATCGCGCCGACCCGCGAGCTGGTGGTGCAGATCGCCAAGGACGCCGCGGACCTGACCAAGTACGCCGGGCTCAACGTGATGAGCTTCGTCGGCGGCATGGACTTCGACAAACAGCTCAAGCTGCTCGAGTCGCGCTATTGCGACATCCTGGTGGCGACTCCGGGCCGTTTGCTCGACTTCAACCAGCGTGGCGAAGTGCATCTGGACATGGTCGAAGTGATGGTGCTCGATGAAGCCGACCGCATGCTCGACATGGGCTTTATCCCCCAGGTGCGCCAGATCATCCGCCAGACCCCGCCGAAGAACGAGCGCCAGACCCTGCTGTTCTCCGCCACCTTCACCGAAGACGTGATGAACCTGGCCAAGCAGTGGACCACCGACCCGGCCATCGTCGAGATCGAGTCGGAGAACGTCGCCAGCGACACCGTCGAGCAGCACGTCTACATGGTCGCCTCCAGCGACAAGTACAAGCTGCTGTACAACCTGATCGCGCAGAACGACTGGATCCGGGTGATGGTCTTCGCCAACCGCAAGGACGAAGTGCGGCGCATCGAAGAACGCCTGACCCGCGACGGCATCAGCGCCGCCCAGATGTCCGGCGACGTGCCGCAGCACAAGCGGATCAAGACCCTGGAAGGCTTCCGCGAAGGCAAGATCCGGGTGATGGTCGCAACCGATGTGGCCGGCCGCGGCATCCACGTCGACGCCATCAGCCACGTGATCAACTACACCCTGCCGGACGTGCCGGACGACTACGTGCACCGCATCGGCCGTACCGGTCGCGCGGGCGCCAGCGGCACCTCGATCAGCTTCGCCAGCGAAAACGACGCCTACGCCCTGCCGCCGATCGAGCAACTGCTGGGGCGCAAAATCAACTGCGAGATGCCGCCAGAAGAGCTGCTCAAGCCGGTGCCGCGCAAGCACTAGCAGCAGGAAACACCAAACAGGCGAAGCCAAGCGGCTTCGCCTTTTTTGTGGGCGATGGCCGACCAAGCGCCGTCACCTGGCACGCTCCCCTGTGGGAGCGGACTTGTCCACGCAGGCGATCAGCCAGCAGCAGCTTCAACAGTGCGCCACGAACGGACAGCCTGCGGCCATGGCCCTTGCCGAGAAATACTTAAAAGTCCAGAATGGATTATTAAGTTTATTTCCAGCCGGAGTACCCGCATGCCTACCCTCACGCCCTACGTACTGCACCAGGCCGAGGCCGAGCAGCTGCTCGCCCGAATCGACGTACACCAGGCCATGCTCGCCATGTTCCGTGGCCTGGCGGCGGGCACTGCCGTGCAGCCAGCGCAGCAGCTGGTCGAATTCCCCGACGCCGCCGGCGATTTCATCAACTACCTCGGCGTATTGGCCGAAGCAGGCGTGTACGGGGTCAAGACCTCGCCCTATATCGTGCGCGAGCAAGGTCCGCTGGTCAGCGCCTGGACCCTGCTGATGTCGATGCAAAGCGGCCAACCGCTGCTGCTCTGCGATGCCGGCGCCCTGACCACCGCACGCACCGCCGCCACCACCGCGGTCGCCGTGGATGCCCTGGCGCCCAGGCAGGCCAGCCGCCTGGCGGTGATCGGCAGCGGCGCGGTGGCGCGTGCCCACGTGCACTACGTCAAGGGCTTGCGTGAGTGGCAGAGTATCCGTGTCTATTCGCCGAGCCTGGCCGAACAGACCGATGCCCAGCGCCTCGCACTGCGGCAGCTCGACCCGCGCCTGCAGCTGTGCCCCAGCCTTGAGGAGGCGACCCGCGACGCCGAGGTGATCCTGCTCTGCACCTCGGCGGCCGCTCCGGTGCTCGACCCGGACAGCCTGCGCCAGCCGGCGCTGATCACCTCGATCAGCACCAACGCGCCGCGGGCCCACGAAGTGCCGCCGCAGTCGCTGGCGAACATGGATGTGTACTGCGACTACCGCGCCACCACCCCCGCCAGCGCCGGTGAAATGTGCCTGGCCAGCGAGCAGCACCACTGGGACCGCGCCCTGATCCGCGGCGACCTGGCGGAGCTGCTCAGCGACCAGGCGCCCCTGCCGGACTATCGGCGTCACGTGTTCTTCCGCTCCATCGGTTTGGGCCTGGAAGACATCGCCCTGGCCAATGCGCTCTATCATCTCAAGAACAACGCCTAGGAGCCCCGCCATGCAACAGGCCGACTTTCTCATCATCGGCGCCGGGATCGCCGGCGCTTCCACCGCTTACTGGCTGGCGCCGCACGCGCGGGTGATCCTGCTCGAACGCGAACAACTGCCCGGCTACCACTCCACCGGCCGCTCCGCCGCGCTCTACATCGGGACCTACGGCACGCCGCAGGTGCGCGCATTGACCGCCGCCAGCCGGGCGTTTTTCGACGCACCGCCGCACGGTTTCGCCGAACACCCGCTGCTCAGCCCGCGGGGCGAGCTGGTGGTGGACTTCGCCGGCGACCCGGACGAACTGCAGCGCCAGTACCGGAGCGCCAAGGCCAGCGTGGCCGAGGCGCGTCTGCTGGGTGCCGACGAGGCCTGCGCCCTGGTGCCGGTGCTGCGTCGCGACAAGGTCCAGGGCGCGCTGTACGACCCCAGCGCCGCCGACATCGACACCGACGCCCTGCACCAGGGCTACCTGCGCGGCATCCGCCGGCATGGCGGGCAGATCCACTGCAACAGCGAAGTGCTGGAGATCCAGCGCCGCGATGACGGCTGGGACGTGCGCACCGCCAGCCAGCGCTTTCGCGCCAAGGTGTTGATCGATGCTGCCGGCGCCTGGTGCGACCAGATCGCCGCGCTCGCCGGGGTCGCCCCGCTCGGCCTACAGCCCAAGCGCCGCGCGGCCTTCATCTTCGCCGGCCCGGAAGGCGTCGACTGCCAGGCCTGGCCCGGCGTGGTCAGCCTCGACGAATCCTTCTACTTCAAGCCCGATGCCGGCATGCTGCTCGGCTCGCCGGCCAACGCCGACCCGGTCGAGCCCCACGACGTGCAACCGGAGGAGCTGGACATCGCCATGGGCATCTACCAGATCGAGGAGCACACCAGCCTGAGCATCCGCCGGCCGACCCGCACCTGGGCCGGGCTGCGTTCCTTCGTCGCCGATGGCGACCTGGTCGGCGGTTACGACCCGCAGGTGGCGGGCTTCTTCTGGTGCGCCGCACAGGGCGGCTACGGCATCCAGACCTCGCCGGCGATGGGCCAGGCCTGCGCCGCCCTGGCCCGCGGCGAACCCTTGCCCGAGCACCTCGGCCGGTTCGGCCTGACGGCGCAGATGCTCTCCCCCGCTCGCCTGCGCCAGGCCTAGGAACCTGCGCCCGACAGGTGACGCCTCGGGTGCTTTGCGCCACACTCGCAGCGCCCCGTGCCAAGGGGCGCTGACTGGAGCCCTCGATGAAGCCAACATCCACCGCCGACCTGGATAATTACCGGGTCATCGCCGATGCCATCGCCACCCTGTTCTTCCCCCACGCCGAAGTGGTGCTGCACGACCTGCGCACGCAGAAGGTCGACTACATCGCCAACAACATCTCCAAGCGCGAGATCGGCGACGATGCCGCCCTGGAAGACCTGCTCGACGGCGAGGTGGACGAATGGAATATCGGCCCCTACGAGAAGCTCAACTGGGACGGCCAGAAGATCCGCTCGGTCAGCAGCGTGCTGCGCGACGCCCGGGGCGTGCCGATCGCGGTGCTGTGCATCAACCTGAATATCTCGCTGTTCGAAAGCGCCAAGGCCGCCCTGGACCTGTTTCTCTCGCCGAGCAAGCTGATCCCCCAGCCGGACGCGCTGTTTCGCGACGACTGGCAGGAACGCATCAACACCTTCCTGCACCACTGGCTGCGCCAGCGCCAGCTCGGCCTCAACCTGCTGACCCGCGAACACAAGCGCGAACTGGTCGAAGCCCTGCATGCCGAAGGTGCGTTCAAGGGCAAGAGCGCCGCCAACTACGTGGCCAACGTGCTCAACATGGGCCGCGCCACCGTGTACAAGCACCTGAAAGAGATCAAAGGCGAAGCCTGAACCGCGTGTTCAAGGATCAAGACCGTAGGATGGGTCGGGCCGCGTAGGTCGGGCCGCGTAGGTTAGGCGCCCACAAATTAACCTGCTGCCAGCAGACCAAACGCGCCGTAACCCATCATGGATTTCAGCCACGACAACCGCTGTTTGATAAAAGATCCCCCGTCGTCCAGACGCCGCGCTGTCGCGCAGCAAACTGGGGGCAATCGTGTCTGTCGGCTTGTGGCTACCTGTAGGAGCGGCCGGGCGGCGTTCCGCTTCAGCCGCGAAGCTTTGCTTTGCTTTGCTGTGCTGTGCCGCGAAGAATTCGCGGCTAAAGCCGCTCCTACCATAATCAATAAAATCAATGATATATGGGTTGCTTGATAGGAGCCCCGTCATCCAGACGCCGCGCTGTCGCGCCAGCTTGCTGCGGTCCGGCGTCTCGGCGATGCTCTTCACGCCCCCGAATCGCCTGCAAGCTGGCTCCTACAATAACCGCAATAGCCGCGCCGTTTAACCCGGTTTCGGGCAGGCGTTTTAACCAAGAGTCCACCATGAACGAACAGATCCCCTACGGCGTCGGCGACGCCTCCTACCTCGCAGCCGGCGGCATCGCCGGCCTGCAACGATTGGCCAGCGACTTCTACCGGCTGATGGACGAGCAAAGCGAAGCCGCCGAGCTGCGGCGCATGCACAGCGAAAATCTCGATATGGCGCGCGACAAGCTGGCCTGTTTTCTCAGCGGCTGGCTGGGCGGCCCGCGGCTGTTTGCCGAGAAATACGGCGCCATCTCGATCCCGGCGTTCCACGCCCAATGGCCGATCGACGAGCGCCTCAGCGACATCTGGCTCAGCTGCATGGCCCAGGCGATCGCCGTGCAGTCCTACCCGCCGGCCTTTGCCGACTACCTGCTGAGGCAATTGCGCGTACCGGCGCAGCGTATCGTCCAGGCCAGCCAGAACCGCCACCGCGAGGCCTGATCACCGCCGCTCGCCCAACGACGCCGCCGGCGCACTGACCAACCGCTTCGCCGCCGGCACGCATAGCCGCCGCTACACGCGCCATAACGGCTTCATTTCCTCGCCTGTAAACCCGCAACCCTCTAAGCAAAACCCGCGGCTATGCCGGCCCGGCATTTCCGTGCGCGCAGCTTTTTCCTCGCCAACGACGACAAAAATCATAATTTCGTGAATTTCCGGTTCTGCACAGAATGGGCCCAAGGACAGCCGCACCCATCAGAACAACAAAGCTCGGAACCAGAGGAAACACGTCATGACCGATTTGCAGCAGAGCGTTTTGCAGACGCACGCCGACAGGGCCGTTGAAACCACGGAAATCGACACGCTGGTGGTCGGCGCCGGCCAGGCCGGCGTGGCCATCAGCGAACACCTGAGCAAGCTCGGGGTGCCGCATCTGGTGCTGGAGCGCAACCGGGTCGCCGAAGCCTGGCGCAGCGGCCGCTGGGATTCGCTGGTGGCCAACGGCCCGGCCTGGCACGACCGCTTCCCGGGCCTGGAGTTCGACGATCTCGAACCCGACGCCTTTGCCCCGAAAGAGCGGGTAGCGGCCTATTTCGAAGCCTATGCCCGCAAGTTCGACGCCCCCATCCGCACCGGCGTGGAAGTGAGAAAGGTAGTGCGCAACACCGACCGCGCAGGCTTTACCGTGGAAACCTCCGAGGGGGTGATCCAGGCCAGTCGTGTGGTGGTCGCCACCGGGCCATTCCAGCGCCCGGTTATCCCGCCGATCGCGCCCAAGGATGAGCAGCTCGGCCAGATCCACTCGGCCGATTACCGCAACCCGGCGCAGCTGCCCGCGGGTGCCGTACTGGTGGTGGGGGCCGGGTCGTCGGGGGTGCAGATCGCCGATGAGCTGCAGCGCGCCGGCAGAAAGGTCTACCTCTCGGTGGGGCCGCACGATCGTCCGCCGCGCGCCTACCGCAACCGCGATTTCTGCTGGTGGCTGGGCGTGCTCGGCGAATGGGATGCGGAGGTCGCCCAGCCGGGCAAGGAGCACGTCACCATCGCCGTCAGCGGTGCCCGCGGCGGCCATACGGTGGACTTCCGCCGCCTGGCCCAGCAGGGCATGACGCTGGTCGGCCTGACCAAGGCCTTCGACAACGGCGTGGTGACCTTCCAGGCGGATCTGGCCGACAACCTCGCCCGCGGCGATGAGAACTATCTGGCGCTGCTGGATGCGGCCGACGCCTATATCGCCCGCAATGGTCTCGACCTGCCGGAGGAGCCCGAGGCCCGCACCATGCTGCCGGACCCGCAATGCGTGACCCAGCCCATTCTCGAGCTCGACCTGGCCGCCGCCGGGGTGACCTCTATCGTCTGGGCCACCGGCTACGCCGTGGATTTCAGCTGGCTGCAGGTGGGCGCCTTCGACGCCAAGGGCAAGCCACAGCATCAGCGCGGCGTGTCCAGCGAGCCGGGGGTCTACTTCCTCGGCCTGCCGTGGCTGTCGCGGCGCGGCTCCAGTTTCATCTGGGGGGTGTGGCACGACGCCAAGCACGTTGCTGGCCATATCGCCACCCAGCGCACCTACCTCGCCTATCGCGATTGCGCACAACGTCAGGCAGCGGACTGAGCAAAGCCAGGCCCCGAACCGCCCGTTAAATCAACCGGATAAAGGAAGCAAGCCGATGCCCACCCATAGCCGCATCCGCATGTTCAACACCAAGGTCACCTACCCCAACCAGAGCCTGGACAACGACCTGTGCCAGGCCGTGCGCGCCGGCAATACCGTGTATGTGCGCGGCCAGGTCGGCACCGATTTCGAGGGCCGCCTGGTCGGCCTCGGCGACCCGCGGGCGCAGGCTGAACAGGCGATGAAGAACGTCAAGCAGTTGCTGGAAGAAGCCGGCAGCGACCTCAGCCATATCGTCAAGACCACCACCTACCTGACCGACCCGCGCTACCGCGAGCCGGTCTACCAGGAAGTGGGCAAATGGCTGAAAGGCGTATTCCCCATCTCCACCGGCCTGGTGGTCAGCGGCCTGGCGCAGCCGCAGTGGCTGATGGAGATCGATGTGATCGCCGTCATTCCCGACTGAAAGCCGCTTCGCTCGTGACACTCGCAATATCTATCAAGGAGTCGCAATGACCTTTTCCATCGTCGGCCGCTGCGCCGAGACCGGCCAACTGGGCATCGCCATCAGTTCCTCGAGCATCGCCGTGGGCGCCCGTTGCCCCTGGCTGCGCGCCGGAATCGGCGCGGTGGCCAGCCAGAACATCACCCTACCGGCCCTCGGCCCACAGATTCTCGACGCCCTGGAAGCCGGCCTGGAACCGGCGGCGGCGCTGGACCTGGCGCTCAGCCGTAACGGCTACAGCCAGTATCGCCAGGTCGCGCTGCTCGACAACCAGGGCCGCAGCGCCCTGTTCTCCGGCAGCGAAGCCCTCGGCCAGCACCACGCCCTGGCCGGCGAACAATGCGTGGCGGCCGGCAATCTGCTGGCCTCCCCCGCAGTAATCGCCGCGATGATCGAAGCCTTCGAACACAGCGCCGGACTGCTCGGCGAACGCCTGCTCGCCGCCATGCACGCAGCCATGACCGCTGGCGGCGAAGCCGGCCCGGTGCATTCGGCGGCGCTGCAGGTGGTCGACGACATGACCTGGCCGCTGGTCGACCTGCGCGTGGATTGGGCCGAGCACGACCCCGTCGGCGAACTGGACAAGCTCTGGCAAGCCTATCGCCCACAAATGCACGACTACGTAATCCGCGCCCTCGACCCGACCCGTGCGCCGAGCTACGGCGTACCCGGCGATGAGTAATGCAAGTAGCCGCGAACTACTCGCCGAACTCGTGGCCTTCCCCACCGTCAGCCGTGACTCCAACCTGGCCCTGATCGAGTTCGTCCGCGACTATCTGCACGGCCTCGGCGTGACCTGCGAGCTGGACTACAACGCCGAGCGCAGCAAGGCCAACCTGTTCGCCAGCATCGGCCCAACCGACCATGGCGGCGTGCTGCTGTCCGGGCATAGCGACGTGGTGCCGGTGGACGGCCAGGCCTGGACAGTGCCGCCTTTCGCGCTGAGCGAACGCGACGGCAAACTCTACGGCCGTGGCACGGCCGACATGAAGGGCTTTATCGCCTGCGTGCTGGCTGCCGTGCCGGGCTTTCTGGAAAAACCACTGCGCCTGCCGCTGCACCTGGCCTTTTCCTACGACGAGGAAGTCGGCTGCCTCGGCGTGCGCTCGCTGCTGGCCGAACTCGAACGACGCCCGAACAAACCGCTGCTGTGCCTGATCGGCGAACCCACCGAGCTCAAGCCGGTGCTCGGCCACAAGGGCAAGCTGGCCATGCGCTGCCAGGTGCGCGGCGCGGCCTGCCATTCGGCCTATGCGACGCACGGGGTGAATGCCATCGAATACGCCGCCAGACTGATCAACCGGCTCGGCGAGATCGGCCAGCGTTTGACTGCGCTCGAGCGCCAGGATGCGCGTTTCGACCCGCCCTTCAGCACCGTGCAGACCGGCCTGATCAACGGCGGCCGCGCGCTCAACATAGTGCCGGCCGAGTGCCAGTTCGACTTCGAGGTGCGCGCCCTGCCCGGCGACGACCCGCAGCAGGTCGCCGGTGAATTGCGCGATTATGCGCAGACGCATTTGCTGCCGCAGATGCGTGAACGCAGTGCCGCCAGCGCCATCGATTTCCAACCGCTATCGGCTTACCCCGGCCTGGCCACCGACCCGCACAGTGACGTGGCCGAACTGCTTGCGCTGATCAGCGGCAGTCGCGAATTCGGCACAGTAGCCTTCGGCACCGAGGGTGGCCTGTTCCATCAGGCCGGTATCGCCACGGTAGTCTGCGGCCCCGGCAGCATGGCGCAGGGTCACCAGGCAGACGAATTCGTCAGCCAGTCCCAGCTGGATGGCTGCGATGCGCTACTGGCACGGCTGGTGAAGTGGATGCTGGCATGACGTAGCTCGCGCCGGGGTTGTCCGCTGCTGCCTGGACGATGGCGTGAGTGCCGCGAAACGCCGGCCGGAGTAAACCGGCCGGCGCTGCTGCGTCAGAAGATTTCGTAAGGGTATTCGATAATCAGGCGAACCTGGTCGGAGGACACATCGGACGTGCCGCTGATCCGGTGGGTGGCCTGGCGCAGACGCAGCGACAGATCCTTGGCCGGCCCGGCCTGGACGACGTAAGCGACGGCGAGGTCGCGCTCCCAGTGCTTTTCGTTGTCGGCGTAGTAGGCATAGGGGCTGCTCGGGTCCATCTTGCTGCCATCGACATCGGTACCGCGGATGTAGCGAGCGTGGAAGCTCAGGCCCGGCACGCCATAGCTGGTCATGTCGAGGTTGTAGAACGCGCCCCAGGACTTCTCGTTCGGTCCGTTGAAGTCGGCCAGTTGCGAGGAGTTGGCCAGGTAGATGGAGTCGTGAAAGGTGCCGGGGCCCATGCCCAGGTAGTCGAACGGCTGGTCGCCGTCGATCTGCTGGTGAGTCAGTTTGAAGGTGTGCGCGCCGATGGTGTAGGCAGCGGCCAGCGACCAGGCGGTGACATCGATCTCGCCGGCCAGCGAGCGGCCGTCGTCGTCGACACGGTAGATGTTGGCGTCGAAGTTGAGGCTCTGGCTATCGCTCAACGGATAGTTGTAGTTGGTGTTGACGTAGTACTGGCGCCAGATGTCCTCGTACTCGGAACCATAGAGGCTGACGCTGAGGCGGTCGTTGACGGCATAGTTGCCGCCGAGGAAGTTCACGGTGTCGGTGCTCACGCCGGCATAGGAGGCGAAGAAGTCATCGTTGCTGTTGGTGCTGTTAAAGTCCTTGGCCGCGGTGAAATGGCCGGCTTCCAGACCCAGACCGTCCAGCTCGGCGCTGGTCAGCCAAAAGCCGGTGGTGGTACTGGGCAGCAGGCGCGCGTCGGCCGGCGCAAACACCGGGTTGTAGGGACGCAGGTTGTTGCCGTACTTCAGCTCGGTGTTGGACAGGCGCATCTTCACCGAGGCGCCGGCCGAGCTGGCCTCGTCGCGAGTGCCGTCACCGTCCGGTACCAGTACCCCGGCAGCGCCCGAATGGCCGCGACCGCCATCCAGCTTGAGCGCGGCATAGGCGCTGAGGTCGATGCCGAAGCCTACGAGGCCCTGGGTGTAGCCGGATTTGTAGTCGAGGCGAAAGCCCTGGCCCCATTCGCGCCGGTCGTCGGCGCCATCATGGCGGTCGTGGTTCCAGTACATATTGCGGGTGAGGAATGTCAGGTGCCCATCCTCGATGAAGCCCTGGCTTTCGGCCTGATTGGCCATGGCCAGCGGGGCGCTTGTGGTGGCGGCGATGGTCAGAGCCAGTAGGGATTTTCTGCTCAATGGCATTTTATTGTTTTCCTTATCTGCGGTGAAACAGCGTTGGCTGCAGTGAACCTGGGCGTCGCCTCCTTCCTTGGTGAGTCGAGAGTGTTGCTTGGCGGTGCACCATGGCACCGAAGACAGCGACCCCCAAAGTTGCCTCGCGGGGCAAGGCAAGGGCCAGCTTACGGATATGCAGAGACGGGAAATGGGCGAGAGCGACGGTCAGCGGCCTGAAACCGACCCGTAGCGGGATGCACGGAGACAGCCCCGAATGGAGGCGCAGCGGTTCGGCCCTGGTACGGTTTGAGGCTCCCCAGCAGAGGGCTCAGCACTTGTGAAAAAATCGAGCGCCGTCGCGAGAGCGTCTCCAGGCGTGCGCGGCAAGGCGCGGGACCGTGCTGCACAGCGCAGCGACAACCCGCCAGATGGCAATTGCCCGGAGCAGTGGGCGTCTGGAGGCGGCCGCAGTAGGCGAGCGTTTCTTCACAACCTCTCAGGCGAGGGCGAGGCGAGCTGCTCCTTGCAGAACTCGACGAACAGCTGCGCCGGCTTGGTCAATTGGGCGCGCTTGAGCCAGGCGGCAGCCAGGCCGGAGCTGCTCACCGGCTCGGCGATATCCACCATCACCACCTTCTTGCCGTCGTAGGTGCATTCCGAGTGCGGGCGGGTGACCAGCAGGGAGAAACCGAAACCCTGGCCGACCATGCCGCGCACCATCTCGATCGACGGCGAGCTGAAGACGATGTTCGGCGTCAGGCCGAGTTCCTCGAACAGGCTGACGAAGTAGGTGCGGCTCGGCTGCACGTCGAGCAGGATCATCGGTTCCAGGCACAGGTCGCGCAGCGAAACCTGGGCCTGGCCGGTGTATCGGTGGCCCTCGGGCAGCAGGGCATAGGGTTTCTGCGGCACCATCAGCGGTTCGCACTCGATGGTCGCGTCGAGGTCGTGGTCGTAGAGCATCGCCAGGTCGAAGCGCCCGGCGGTCAGGCCCTGCACCAGTTCCTGCTGCTCGCCGTCGCGGATGCGGATTTCCACCCCGGGGTAGAGCGCGTTGAAACCGGCGATCAGACGCGGCAGGTAGAGCGGCGCCACGGTTTCGAAGCAGCCGATGTCGATCTGCCCGGCCACCATTTCATTGTCGGCCAGGGCGTTCTGCTCGAACTCGTGGGCCATGCGCAGCAGTTCCTGGGCCTTGCGGTAGAAGCGCCCGCCACCGGGGGTGAGCGATACGCCCTGGGCGTGATGGCGGATCAGCAATTGGACACCGAAGCTCTCTTCCAGGCCCTTGATCGCGGTGGAGATCGACGGCTGGGCGATGTACAGCTTGCGCGAGGCTTCGGCCACGCTGCCGCATTCCACGGTGGTGACGAAATACTTGAGCTGGCGCAGGGAGTAGGCGGCCATGCGGTACCTCCGGTAGCGGCCTCGAGGCCGTCTTGTGATGCTGCAACTGAAAACCTGAATACCAACATACCCCAGCCGGGGCCTCTCGCCTGCCCAGTTTTTTCATGGCCTGCGAGCATATATTTACTAATTTTCCTTGTTTGCGCTCTGCGCCAACATCGTCCTCAACAACCACGAGACGCCGCTTGCGGCATCCGGTATGAGGATAGAGGCGATGTTGCAGTACAGCGATTGGCAAGAGCGCGCGGCCGAACAGGGTTTTATCACCCAGGCACTGATCGACGGCCAGCTATGCGCGGCGCAGAGCGGTGCGACCTTCACGTCGATTGACCCGGCCAGCAACCGACCGCTGGCGCATGTCGCCGCCTGCGCCGCCGCCGATGTCGATGCCGCCGTGGCCAGTGCCCGCCGCGCATTCGACAACGGCCCCTGGGCGCGCATGGCCCCGCGTGAGCGCAGGCAGGTATTGCTGCGTTTGGCCGAGCTGATCATGGCCAATCGCGAGGAACTGGCGCTGCTCGACTCGCTGAACATGGGCAAGCCGGTGATGGACGCCTACAACATCGACGTACCCGGCGCGGCCCAGGTTTTCAGCTGGTATGCGGAGGCGCTGGACAAGCGCTACGACGAGGTCGCGCCGACCGCCAGCGACGCCCTGGCGACCATCACCCGCGAACCCCTGGGGGTGATCGGCGCGGTGGTGCCCTGGAACTTCCCCCTGGATCTGGCCGCCTGGAAGCTGGCGCCGGCCCTGGCCGCCGGCAATTCGGTGGTCTTGAAACCGGCCGAACAGTCGCCCTTCTCCGCCCTGCGCCTCGGTCAGTTGGCATTGGAGGCAGGCCTACCGGCCGGGGTGCTGAACGTGCTGCCGGGCCTGGGCGAAACCGCCGGCAAGGCCCTGGGCCTGCATATGGACGTGGACTGCCTAGCCTTCACCGGCTCCACCGAGGTGGGCAAATACTTTATGGCCTACGCCGCCCAGTCCAACCTCAAACAGGTGTGGCTGGAGTGCGGCGGCAAGAGCGCCAACCTGGTGTTCGCCGACTGCCAGGACCTCGACCTGGCCGCGGAAAAGGCGGCCTTCGGGATCTTCTTCAACCAGGGCGAAGTCTGCTCGGCCAACTCGCGGCTGCTGGTAGAACGCTCGATTCACGACGAATTCGTCCAGCGTCTGATCGCCAAGGCGCAGCAGTGGCAGCCGGGCGACCCGCTGAACCCGGCCAGCCGCGCCGGGGCCATCGTCGATGCGCGCCAGGCCGAACGCATCATGGGTTTTATCGACCGGGCGCAGAGCCAGGGCGCGACCCTGGTCTGCGGCGGCCAGCGCCTGACAGTGGGCGGCTCGAACAACTTTATCCAGCCGACCATCTTCACCGGCGTGACCGCGGCTATGCAGCTGGCCCGCGAGGAAGTGTTCGGCCCGGTGCTGGCGGTGATCCCCTTCGACAGTGAGGAGCAGGCCATCGCCCTGGCCAACGACAGCCAGTACGGCCTGGCCGCCTCGCTGTGGAGCGACGACCTCAACCGCGCCCATCGCGTCGCCCGTCGCCTGCGTGCCGGCACTGTGTCGGTGAACACCGTCGACGCCCTGGATGTCTGCGTGCCGTTCGGCGGCTGCAAGCAGTCGGGCTTCGGCCGCGACCTGTCGCTGCATGCCTTCGACAAATACAGCCTGATGAAGACCACCTGGTTTCAGCTGCGTTCTTGAGGGACGCAGCAAACAACTGCGGCACCTGCCGCGTGCGATTCACCTGAGACAACAATAAGATTGCAGGAGAACTCCCATGCACGATCCCGATATAAGCCTTAACCCTCCCTTTGGCCTGGCGGCCGAGCCGGCGCGCAAGCGCAAGCTCAGCCTGGGCCTGACCGCGCTGCTGGCCGTGGCCATCGGCCTGGTGGTCTCCCAGGGCGTTATGGTGCTGATGCTGCAAGGCGCCGGCATCGCTGGCCTGGGCTTTCTGATTCCGCTGGCGTTGGCCTTCGTGCTGGCACTGACCTATGTGGTGTCGTTCGCCGAGCTGGCGCTGATGATCCCCCGCGCCGGCAGCCTGAGCACTTACACCGAAGTGGCGCTGGGGCATTTCCCGGCGATTCTGGCGACCTTCTCCGGTTATGTGGTGGTGGCTATGTTCGCCCTGTCGGCGGAATTGCTGCTGCTCGATCTGATCATCAACGAGGTCTACCCCGGCGCCTTCCCCAGCATGCTGATCGCCTATGGGGTGCTGGTGGTGTTCACCCTGCTCAACCTGCTGGGTATCGACATCTTCGCCCGCCTGCAGTCGGCCCTGGCACTGGTCATGGTTGTCGTGCTGCTCGCTCTGGGCCTGGCCGCGGTGACCGGCAGCGGTAGCGAACCGGCACTGAGCAGCGCCATCAGCAGCGACTGGAACCCCATGGGCGCCAGCGTGATGACCCTGGTGGCGCTGGCCATCTGGGGCTTCGTCGGCGCCGAATTCGTCTGCCCGCTGGTGGAAGAATCGCGTCGCCCGCAGCGCAACATCCCCTGGTCGATGATCCTCGGGGTGACGGTGATCTTTATCACCATCGCCCTGTATTGCGTGGGTGCGCTGCTCTATGTACCGCAAGACGCGCTGGCCGGCTCGCCCCTGCCGCATTACCTGTTCGCCACCGCGCTGTTCGGCGAAACCGGGAAGATCTTCCTGGTAGTCGCGGCCATCACCGCCACCTGCAGCACGGTCAACACCTCGCTGGCAGCGATCCCGCGCATGCTTTATGGCATGGCGGTCAACGGCCAGGCGTTCCCGCAGTTCAAGCTGCTCAGCAAGAAGTACCAAGCGCCCTGGGTCGCCGTGCTGTTCGTCGCCGCCATCACCGGCATCCCGGTGGTGTTCATGGGCAACGACCCGGCCGCCATCGGCCTGTTGCTGCTGGCTGCCGCGGTCGCCTGGCTGCTGGCCTATATCGTCTGCCACCTGGATGTGATCGCCCTGCGCCGCCGCTACCCGGATCTGGCGCGGCCGTTCAAGACGCCCTTCTACCCGCTGCCGCAGATCCTCGGCATCGCCGGCATGCTGGTCTCCATCTACTACGTGTCGCCGACCCCGGAGATGACCGCCTCGATCTTCTACAGTGCAGGTGCGGTACTCGGCCTGGTGTCTATCATCGCGGTGCTGTGGATCAAGCTGGTGATGCGTAAACCGCTGTTCACCCCCGAGCCCATCGACAAGGTGCTGGCACGCCAATGAAGTCTCGCCGGGGGCGCGCCCCCGGCTTACTCGATAACAGGTAATAACGAGGTTGCTGAAAATGACTGTCCCCCATACCCCGAACCGCCAGACCCAGGACTACCAGGCGCTGGACGCCGCCCACCACATCCATGCCTTCGTCGATCAAAAGGCGCTGAATGCCGAGGGGCCGCGCGTCATGGTGCGCGGCGAAGGCCTGCACCTGTGGGACAACGACGGCAATCGCTACCTCGACGGCATGTCCGGCCTGTGGTGCACCAACCTCGGCTACGGGCGCCAGGACCTGGTCCAGGCCGCGACCAAGCAGATGGAACAACTGCCGTACTACAACATGTTCTTCCACACCACTCACCCGGCGGTGGTCGAACTGTCCGAAATGCTCTTCAGCCTGCTGCCCGACCACTACAGCCACGCCATCTATACCAACTCCGGCTCGGAAGCCAACGAGGTGCTGATCCGCACCGTGCGCCGCTACTGGCAGATTCTCGGCCAGCCGCAGAAGAAGGTGATGATCGGCCGCTGGAACGGTTACCACGGCTCGACCCTGGCCGCCACGGCGCTCGGCGGGATGAAGTTCATGCACGAGATGGGCGGCATGCTGCCGGATATTGCCCATATCGACGAACCCTACTGGTACGCCAATGGCGGCGAGCTGACCCCGCCCGAATTCGGCCGCCGTTGCGCCCTGCAGCTGGAGGAGAAGATTCTCGAACTGGGCGCCGACAACGTCGCCGGGTTTATCGCCGAGCCCTTCCAGGGTGCCGGCGGCATGATCTTCCCGCCGGAGAGCTATTGGCCGGAAATCCAGCGCATCTGTCGCCAGTACGACGTGCTGCTGTGCGCAGACGAGGTGATCGGCGGTTTCGGCCGTACCGGCGAATGGTTCGCCCACCAGCACTTCGGCTTCCAGCCGGACACCCTGTCGATCGCCAAGGGCCTGACTTCGGGCTATATCCCCATGGGTGGCCTGGTGCTGAGCAAGCGCATCGCCGAGGTATTGGTGGAACAAGGCGGCGTATTCGCCCACGGCCTGACCTACTCCGGCCACCCGGTAGCGGCCGCCGTGGCCCTGGCCAATATCAAGGCGCTACGCAACGAAGGCGTGGTCGACCAGGTCAAGGACGACACTGGCCCCTACCTGCAACAGTGCCTGCGCCAGGTATTCGCCGATCACCCGCTGGTCGGCGATATCCAGGGTACCGGCCTGGTCGCCGCGCTGCAGTTCGCCGAGGACAAAACCAGCCGCAAGCGCTTCGCCAACGAGAACGACATCGCCTGGCGCTGCCGCACCATCGGCTTCGAGGAAGGCCTGATCATCCGCTCCACTCTGGGCCGCATGATCATGGCCCCGGCCCTGGTGGCCAGCCGCGCGGACCTCGACGAACTGGTGGAGAAGACCAAACGGGCGGTGGACCGCACCGCCAGAGAACTGGGCCTGCTTTGAGAGCTTGCGAAAAAACTCTCGCCTAAGGCGCTCGATATTTTCACAACCTCGAGCGCACGCCGAGGCAACAGTCCAGCCGCGCGATGCGCGGCTGTTTTTTGTCTGGCACCAGTCGACGCCTGCGCCCTGCCGTCGACACACAAAGGTACCTGAGCAAAAACAAAACCGCGCCAGGCGCGGTTTTGTTCTCGCTCACGGATTCACTCGCCGTAGATATCGAAGTCGAAGTACTTGTCCTGGATCTGCTGATACTGGCCGTTGGCGCGGATCGCCTGAATGGCGCCGTTGAGCTTGCCGAGCAGTTCGCGGTCGCCCTTGCGCACGGCAATGCCGGCGCCTTCGCCGAAGTACTTCGGATCGGTGAAGGACGGGCCGACGAAAGCGAAATCCTTGCCGTTGTCGGTTTTCAGGAAGCCCTCATTCACCGGTATGGCATCGGCCAGGGTGCCATCCAGGCGACCGGAGAGCATGTCCAGGTAGATCTCGTTCTGCGAGGTGTAGCGCACCACTTCCACGCCCTGGGCCGCCATCACCGCGCTGGCGAAACGGTCGGTGGTGGTCGAGCGTTGCACGCCGATGCGCTTGCCCTTGAGGTTGGCGAAGTCGTCGTCGACCTCGCTGCCGGCCTTCATCACCAGGCGCGCCGGGCTGTAGTAGTACTTGCCGGTGAAGTCCACCGACTTGCGGCGCTCGTCGGTGATGGTCATCGACGACAGGATCGCGTCGACCTTCTTCACTTTGAGCGAGGGAATCAGGCCGTCGAACTCCTGCTCGACCCAATGGCACTCGACCTGCATCTCGGCGCACAGGGCATTGCCGATGTCATAGTCGAAGCCGGCGATCTGGCCGTCGGCGGTCTTGAAGGCGAACGGCGGATACGCCGCCTCGATACCCAGACGCAATGGCTTTTCGGCGGCGAACAGGCTGGCGGCGATCAGGCTCAGGGCGAGGCCGCTCAAGAGGACGAGTTTCTTCATCGTGGTGATTCCTGCTGAGTGAGTGACATACCCCACGCCCACGGGCAAACGCCCGGGGTCGGCGAAGTACTGGGGGTTACTGCAAGACAGAAGAAAGACGCGGCAGGCCTGTGCCTGAGCGGGAAGCAATCGCGGGGACGGGTCATCTGCCTGCCTCTTTTTGTACTATAAGTTCCATACTGGACTTAATAGTACAAATCGTCAACCGGGTCCACGCAACCTCCGGCGGCTCGATTCGAGCACGCATGACTGGAGTTCAATACTGTGCAGATGCAGCAGCGGTGCGCTGCTGGTGGACGCCTGGTTCACCGGCAGCGCAGTGAAGTGACAGACCGTTACGGCTTGTGCCAGCGCTCGGCGGCATTTTGATCGCTTTGCCGGCCTTCGACCCAGCAGGAACCCTCGGCCGTGTCTTCCTTCTTCCAGAAGGGCGCGCGGGTCTTCAGGTAGTCCATGACGAAGGCGCAGGCATCGAAGGCGGCCTGGCGGTGGGCGCTGGTGGTGCCGACGAACACAATCGGTTCGCCCGGCTCGAGGCGGCCGATGCGGTGGATGACCTGCAGGTTCAGCAGCGGCCAGCGCTGCTCGGCCTCGAGCGCGATCTTGGCCAGGGATTTCTCGGTCATGCCGGGGAAGTGCTCGAGGAACATCCCGCCGACTTCACGGCCCGCGTTGAAATCGCGGACATAGCCGACAAAGCTGACCACCGCACCGACGCCTACGTTGGCGGCATGCAGCGCGTTGACTTCGACGCCCGGATCGAAGGGTTCCAGCTGGACTCGGATGGCCATGCTCAGCCTCCGGTCACGGTTGGAAAGAAGGCCACCTCATCACCTTCCGCCAGCGGCTCCTCGAGGCTGCACAGTTCCTGGTTGCGTGCGCACATCAGGTTCTGCTCGGCCAGCACTTGCCACACGCCGCCGCGGGCCAGCAGGTGCTGGCGCAGGTCATCGAGGGTCGCCAGTTCCTGGGTATCGCTCAGTTGCTCGCCATCCAGGCCCAGGGCCTCGCGGTAACGGGCAAAATACTGCACATGAATCATTGATCGTCCTCGGCCTTATAGTGACCACTCTTGCCGCCCAGTTTCTCCAGCAGGCGCACGCTTTCGATGACCATGCCGCGGTCCACCGCCTTGCACATGTCGTAGATGGTCAGGGCGGCGACGCTGGCGGCGGTCAGGGCTTCCATTTCCACCCCGGTCTGCCCGCTGAGCTTGCAGCGCGCGGTGATCTGCACCGCATCATCGCCATGGGCGAGCAATTCGACCTTGACGCTGCTCAACATCAGCGAATGACAGAGCGGGATCAGGTCGGCGGTCTTCTTGGCGGCCTGGATGCCGGCGATACGCGCCACGGCGAACACATCGCCCTTGGGGTGGGCGCCGTCGACGATCATCTGCAGGGTCTGCGGGCGCATGCGTACCAGGGCTTGGGCCACGGCCTCACGGACGGTCAGCGCTTTATCGCTGACATCGACCATGGTGGCGTGACCTTGGGAATCGAGATGGGTTAGCACGGGTTTACTCCAGGCAGGGATCGGCCGATTGTAAACCCAGCGGTCACGATATGGCAGCTGCAAGCTGCAAGCCAAGCGGGTGCGGGCTCCACCCCGTCCAGCTTTTCGCCTTTAACTTGCAGCTTATGGCTTGCTGCTTGCCGCTGCGGGACTCCGCCCCGCTACATATGGGTTTCGGCGAATTCCGCCAGAATCGAACGCGGCACCCCCTGCAGGGTAATGTGCACACCGTGCTCGAAGTCCTTGAAGCGCTCGGTGAGGTAGGTCAGGCCCGAGCTGGGCGCCGACAGGTAAGGGGTGTCGATCTGCGCCAGGTTGCCCAGGCAGATCACCTTGGAACCGCTGCCGGCGCGGGTGATGATGGTCTTCATCTGGTGCGGGGTGAGGTTCTGGCACTCGTCGATCAAAATCAGGCTCTGCTGGAAGCTGCGCCCGCGGATGTAGTTGAGCGATTTGAACTGCAGCGGCACCTTCTGCAGGATGTAGTCGACGCTGCCATGGGTGTTCTCGTCGTCCATGTGCAGAGCTTCGAGGTTGTCGGTGATGGCGCCCAGCCAGGGTTCCATCTTCTCCGCCTCGGTGCCGGGCAGGAAGCCGATTTCCTGATCCAGGCCCTGCACGCTGCGGGTGGCGATGATCCGCCGATAGCGCTTGCTGACCATGGTCTGCTCGATGGCCGCGGCCAGGGCCAGGATGGTCTTGCCCGAGCCGGCGGCGCCGGACAGGTTGACCAGGTGGATGTCCGGGTCGAGCAAGGCGAACAGCGCCAGCGCCTGGTGAATATCGCGTGGCCGCAGGCCCCAGGCTTCCTGATGCAGCAGAGGCTCCTGGTGCAGATCGAGAATGGTCAACTCATCGCTCTGGATGCCCTTGATCCAGCCGACGAAACCCTGCTCGTCGATGATGAACTCGTTGATGTGCACCGCCGGCAGGTTGTCGATCAGTTGCACCCGGTGCCAGGTGCGGCCGTGATCCTGACGGGTCTCGACCTTGCTCACCCGGTCCCAGAAGGAACCGCTCATGCTGTGATAACCCTTCGACAGCAGCGATACATCGTCGACCAGTTGATCGGTGTGGTAGTCCTCCGAGTCGATCCCGCAGGCGCGCGCCTTCAGGCGCATGTTGATGTCCTTGGTCACCAGCACCACGGCCATGTCCGGGCGCCGGGCTTTCAGCTCGACCAACTGGTTGATGATCTTGTTGTCGTTGAGATCCTCCGGCAGCCAGGTGATGGGCGAGGCGCTCTTGCTCATGAGAATCGAGAGAAAACCACAAGGCCCGCTCTTCTCACGCTGGATCGCGACGCCATGCTCCACTTCCTCGGGTGTGGCGCTGCCGAGGATTTTGTCGATCAAGCGAATGGCCTGCCGACACTCGGCGGCGACCCCGAGCTTGCCGGTTTTCAGCTTGTCCAACTCCTCCAACACGGTCATCGGGATGGCGACGTGGTGTTCCTGAAAATTCAGCAGTGCGTTCGGATCGTGGATCAACACATTGGTGTCGAGGGCGTACAGGGTTGGAGCGGTGGGTTTGAAGCTTCCGTGGTCATCCATACTCGGTCACCTTCTTATAGGAGCCAAGCGACGGAATGCCTGAGCAGCGCTCCGCCGCGGGGACCACCGACCTCTCAGACGGGGGCTGAGCAGGTGCATGCAAGGTGAAGGCCAAGGGTCGCCACCTGTCTGCAGGGTTCGGCGGTCTCTCTTTTAGATACTCCAAAAATCATGACAGGCGAAAGTTTTTTTCAGTTTTTTTAAGTTTATTTGTCGCCTCGACGAATAGCGCTTGGCGGCCCGCAAAGGCGCCGTTAAAGTCAGAAGTCCTACCCGCGCTCGCACCGCAAAATAATTCCGCCTCGGTACCGCCATCACGACTCGTTGTCGGCACAACGATTGACCTCGACCGTGATATGCACCAACTCGTCGATCCCCGCCAGCCGGGCCTTGTAGCGATCCGCCGAGATGTCGCCATGGGTCACCACGCTGACGATGCAGGCGTACTGCGCGCGACCGACTCGCCACAGGTGCAAATCCGCCAGCTCGGTGTCCGCTTCCTGGGTCAGGGTCTTGCGCACCCGCACCACAACGGGGCTGTCCATCTCGCGATCGAGCAGCACCGTGGCGGTCTCGATCAACAAGCCCTTGGCCCATAGCGCGATGATCGCGGCGCCGATCACGCCCATCAACGGATCGAGCCAGTTCCAGCCGAACAGCAAGCCGCCCAGCAGCGCCACGATCGCCGCCACCGAGGTCAGCGCATCGGCCAGCACATGGATGAAAGCGGCATGCCGATTGAGATCGCGCATCCTCACCGGCGCGCCGTGATCGTGATCGTGATCGTGATCGTGATCGTGATCGTGATCGTGATCGGCATGAGCGTGGCCGTGAACATGCGCGTGTTCATGCCGGTCGCGCAGCAACCAGGCCGACAGCAGATTGACCAGCAGACCGACCATCGCCACCCATAGCGCCACGTCGAAGGCAATCACCTGCGGCCGCCACAGCCGCCACAACGACTCGAACACCAGCATCGCCACCACCACCAGCAACAGCAGCGAACTGGCGAAGCCGGCCAGCACCTCGATCTTCCAGGTGCCGAAGGCGAAACGCGGATCATCGGCGTAACGCCGCGCCAGCAGATAGGCCAGGGCCGTCAGACCGATGGCGAGCATGTGCGAGGCCATGTGCCAGCCATCGGCGAGCAGGGCCATGGAGTTGAAGGCATAGCCGGCGGTGATTTCCACCAGCATGGTCGCCCCGGTCAGCGCGGTCACCAGCCAGGCCTGGCGTTCGGTGCGGGTTTCCAGCGGTCGGTAATCGTGGGAAGGCTCCCAGCGCGAGTGATTGCAGGCGGCCATGATGGCTCCTTTGAGGATTCGACCTGGGCAAACTACAACCCCGGGGCCGCCTCCAGGTCAAGTGCAGTGCTTGGCCCAGGCGCAACGCCGCCGACGCGGGTTGCGCCAAGGCCTACCCGGATTACACCGCTGCGCGCCATCGTCGCTAGTCTTGGCCGCCCTCAGCTTCTAGAATCGCGGCCAGAACTTTCAGGAGCAGACCCTATGCTGATGGTGATTTCCCCGGCCAAGACCCTCGACTACCAGACCCCGCCGGTGACCCAGCGCTATACCCAACCCGAGCACCTCGCGCATGCCCAGGACCTGATCGCCCAACTGCGCGATTTCACGCCCATGCAGATTGCCGAGCTGATGCACCTGTCGGACAAGCTGGCCGGCCTGAATGCCGCGCGCTTTGGCAGCTGGAGCAAGACCTTCACCCCGGCAAACGCCAAGCAGGCACTGCTGGCGTTCAAGGGCGATGTCTACACCGGCCTCAACGCCGAGGATTTCAGCGAAGCCGACTTCAATTTCGCCCAGGACCACCTGCGCATGCTCTCCGGCCTCTACGGTGTGCTGCGCCCGCTCGACCTGATGCAGCCCTATCGCCTGGAGATGGGCACCAAGCTGGCCAACCCGCGCGGCAACAACCTCTACGACTTCTGGGGCGAGCGCATCAGTGGCTGGTTGAATGAGGCACTGGCCGCCCAGGGCGACGAGGTGCTGCTCAACCTGGCCTCCAACGAATATTTCAGTGCGGTGAAACGCAAGGTCCTCAACGCACGAGTCATCGACACCGAGTTCAAGGACCTGAAAAACGGCCAGTACAAGATCATCAGCTTCTACGCCAAGAAGGCCCGTGGCCTGATGGCCCGCTATGTAATCAAACAGCGCCTGAGCGATACCGAGGGCCTCAAGGACTTCGCCGCACAGGGCTACCGCTACTCCGCGGAGCACTCGAAAGCCGACAAGTTGGTGTTTTTGCGCGACCTCCCGCAAGACTGATCCCGCCGCCATCCCCCCGCCCGGGCCGTCCGCACGGCCCTTCGCCCTCCGCCGTAGCGACAAGCAAATACCTGCACAAACAGTCTGGTCAATTAATTAATATCCGCCCCATTGAACTTTCCGGGGACTTAATACACCGCGCGGGCAGTGCAACTGCGTGACTATAAATTGCTATCAATTTGCAATTACTTGCCACCGTCCAAATAGTCCCTCAATTAAAAAAAAGGATGAACGGCAGGAACTATAATAAAAACCGCCCACTCTTACCGACGTAACATAATTACTTCATGCAACTTCTGCGTGAACCAACCTGCCGCTAATTGTCGGACAGAAGTCCGCCGGATTATTCAATATCAGATAGTCGTTGTAGCGAGATCAGAGGAGAACTTCCACCGGTCAAATGACCTACTGAGATCCAAGAGCCAGAGCCTCCCAGGCCTGCAGCTCAGTAGCAGTATAGGGCACGCTTCATATTACAAGCCCGGTTCAGGCCTCCTCTGCGGATGCCAGATATTTCTCATGCCTAATTAACTCAGTCGCCCGTCGACCTGAGTGAATGAACGACTGTGGCCAATGCGCCACTATTAAATTGTGCAATAGACGAGGTAATACGATGCGAATCAGTATCTTTGGTTTGGGTTATGTGGGCGCTGTGTGTGCCGGTTGTTTATCGGCCCGCGGCCATGACGTGGTCGGCGTCGATATATCGGCCAACAAGATCGACCTGATCAACAATGGCAAATCGCCAATAGTCGAGCCCGGCCTGGAAGTGTTGCTGCAGCAGGGCCTGAACTCCGGCCACCTGCGCGGCACCACCGATGTCGCCGACGCGATTCGTGACACCGAGGTCTCGTTTATTTGCGTCGGTACGCCGAGCAAAAAGAACGGCGATCTGGCACTGGATTACATCGAAGGCGTGTGCCGCGAAATCGGCTTCGCCATGCGCAACAAGCCCGAACGGCATACCGTGGTAGTGCGCAGCACCGTATTGCCGGGCACCGTGAAGAACGTGGTGATCCCGATCCTCGAAGAATGCTCGGGCAAGAAAGCCGGGGTCGATTTCGGCGTGGCGGTGAACCCCGAGTTCCTCCGCGAAAGCACCGCGATCCAGGACTACGACTTCCCGCCGATGACCGTGATCGGCGAGCTGGACAGCGCCTCCGGCGACCTGCTGGAAAGCATCTACGGCGAACTCGACGCGCCGGTCATCCGCAAGGACATCGATGTCGCCGAGATGATCAAGTACACCTGCAACGTCTGGCACGCCACCAAGGTGACCTTCGCCAACGAGATCGGCAACATCGCCAAAGCGGTAGGGGTCGACGGCCGCGAAGTGATGGATGTGATCTGCCAGGATCACAAGCTCAACCTGTCCAAGTACTACATGAAACCCGGCTTCGCCTTCGGTGGCTCCTGCCTGCCGAAAGACGTGCGCGCCCTGTCCTACCGCGCCGGCAGCCTGGACGTCGAAGCGCCGCTGATCGGTTCGTTGATGCGCAGCAACGTGGTCCAGGTGCAGAACGCCTTCGACATCATCTCCAGCTACGACAAGCGCAAGGTCGCCCTGCTCGGCTTGAGCTTCAAGTCCGGCACCGACGACCTGCGCGAGAGCCCGCTGGTGGAGCTGGCCGAGATGCTGATCGGCAAGGGCTTCGAGCTGAGCATCTACGACAGCAACGTCGAATATGCCCGGGTCTATGGCGCCAACAAGGACTACATCGAATCGAAGATTCCGCATGTCTCCTCGCTGCTCAACAGCGACTTCGATGCGGTAGTCGATAACGCCGAGATCATCGTCCTCGGCAATGGCGATGAGCGCTTCGCCCCCCTGGCGCAACAGGCCCTCGACGGCAAGCACGTGGTCGATCTGGTCGGCTTCATGCCCACCGCCTCGCGCACCGGTTCCGAAGGTATCTGCTGGTAAATCCGGCCTGCGACAGGCCGTTGAAAAGCGGCAGTAGTTTTTCAACGGACTGGCCGCCAGTTGAGCCGAGCCTTGGGCGCGCGAGCAGCACCCTCGCCCAAGGTTTTCCGCCGGCGCACACGATGGATACGCATATGCACACAAACACGCTGAAAACCGGGCTCCTAGAAGCCGCAGGCTGGATGTTCTACCTATCACTGCTGATGTTGCTCGCGTTGGCGCTGCCCAGGAGCGTGTTCGACCCCGAGTCGCGCGACTACCTCCTGTTGATCGGCGCTGTGGGCATCTGGCGTTATTCCATGGGTGCGGTGCACTTTTTGCGCGGCACGCTGTTTCTCTATGTGGTGTACCCCTATTACCGCCGCAAGGTGAAAAAACTCGGCAAGGACGCCGACCCCTCTCAGGTGTTTCTGCTGGTCACCAGCTTCCGCATCGACGCGTTGACCACCGCCCAGGTGTACCGCTCGGTGATTCGCGAGGCGATTGACTGCGGTTACCCGACGACGATGGTGTGTTCCATCGTCGAGTTGTCCGATGAACTGCTGGTGAAAAACCTCTGGACCCGGATGAACCCGCCGGACCACGTCAAGCTGGACTTCGTGCGCATCCCCGGCACCGGCAAGCGCGACGGCCTGGCCTACGGCTTTCGCGCCATCTCCCGGAAAATGCCGGATGAGAACGCGGTGGTCGCGGTGATCGATGGCGACACCGTGCTCGGCGAGGGTGTGGTGCGCAAGACCGTGCCCTGGTTCAAGCTGTTCCCGAATGTCGGCGGCCTGACCACCAACGAGTTCTGCGAGGTACGCGGCGGCTACATCATGAGCGAGTGGCACAAGCTGCGCTTCGCCCAGCGCCACCTCAACATGTGCTCGATGGCGCTGAGCAAGCGGGTGCTGACCATGACCGGACGCATGTCGGTATTTCGCGCCGAGGTGGTCACCAACCCCGCGTTCATCGCCGATGTGGAAAGCGACCACCTCGACCATTGGCGCCTGGGCCGTTTCCAGTTCCTCACCGGCGACGACAAGTCGAGCTGGTTCAGCCTGATGAGCCTGGGCTACGACACCTTCTACGTGCCGGATGCGGCGATCAACACGGTCGAGCATCCGCCGGAGAAGAGCTTCATCAAGGCCAGCCGCAAGCTGATGTTCCGCTGGTACGGCAACAACCTGCGGCAGAACGCCCGCGCGCTGCGCCTGGGCACCCGCCGCCTCGGCTGGTTCACCAGCGTGGTGCTGTTCGACCAGCGGGTATCGATGTGGACCAGCCTGCTCGGCCTGAGCGTGGCGATCATCGCCAGCATCAAGTACGGCGCCGGCATTCTCATCGCCTACCTGCTGTGGATCGGCCTGACCCGCCTGGCGCTGACCCTGTTGCTCAGCGTGACCGGCCACCGCATCGGCCCGGCTTACCCGGTGATTCTCTATTACAACCAGATCGTCGGCGCGATGGTGAAGATCTACGTGTTCTTCCGCCTCGACCAGCAGTCCTGGACCCGCCAGCCGACCAAGCTCGATCGCGGCCTGTTGAGCTTCCAGCGGTGGTTCAACACCTGGTCTTCGCGCTCCATGACTTTTGCTGCTGCCAGCGTCTTTATCGCCACGCTTCTGGCGTTGGTGTGACCGGAACCCGACCGGATCCTTTTTCGAACAGGAAATTGCAATCATGAATACAGCCGTCAACGTCAATGTGGTCCATGAATCGGAAGCCCAGCGGCAACACGCGCGGGTCAAGATCCCGGCCGTGCTGCGCTACCTGACGAAAAACCGTGAGCGCGTCGACCAACCCATCGGCGACATCTCGGCCGGCGGTTTCTGCTTCAATGCCGGCAAGGCGCCGGTGCAGGTCGGCGACTTTCATAAGGGCCGTCTGCAGTTCAAGCTGGACAGCCTCGACCTGGCCATCGATATCGAGTTCCAGGTGCGCTCGGTGAATGCCGACGACGGCCGCGTCGGCTGCCAGTTCCATAACATCAAGCCACGCGAGCAGGCCACCCTGCGCCACCTGATCAGCGCCTTCCTCGGCGGCGAACTGGTCAGCGCCGGCGACCTGCTGAGCACCTTGCAGCGGGAAAACTTTACCAAGGCGCGCAAGAACGGCGCGGGCGGCTCCGGCATGGGCGTGTTCGGCCGGTTCAAGGCGGTGAGCTTCAGCCTGGCGATCTTCCTGGTCGGCCTGGCCGCCTTCGGCTTTATCTTCAAGTCGGTCTACGGCATTTACTTCGTCACCCACGCCGAGTCGGGCATGGTCAACGTATCCAGCCTGCAAGTGACCATGCCGCGCGAAGGCATGGTGCAGAGCCTGATCGAACCGGAGGCCATCGTTGAGAAAGGCGCGCCCATTGCCACCTTCTCCGCCAGCATGCTGGAGATGCTCAAGGGTCACCTGACCGACGAGCAAATGACCCCGGAGAATGTCGAAGAGCTGTTCGGCAAGCAGATGAAAGGCACCCTGACCAGCCCCTGCGACTGCAAGGTGGCCCGTCAGTTGGTGGCCGACGGTCAGTTCGCCGGCAAGGGCGATGTGATCTTCGAACTGGTGCCGCAGAACACCAAGGCCACGGTGCTGGCCAGCTTCCCCTACCGCAACTTCGCCCAGGCTCGCCCGGGTAGCCGCGCCAGCTTCTGGGTGGCCGGCGAAGACAGCCCGCGCTACGGCAAGATCGTCAGCAGCAGCCTGTATCAAGGCGGCCTGTCGGCGGACATCCGCGTGATCATCGAACCGGAGCAGAAGCTCAACAGCAGCCTCGCCGGCCAGCCGGTCGAAGTCATCCTCGATCGCGGTCCGTCGTTCGACGGGTTGTTCGAGAAAGCCCTGGCGAAAGGTCTCTAAGGAGGACTCAGCAATGGCGACTATCGCCCCCCGTCTCATGCATGCCGCGCCCCTGCTGGCGCTTTCCCTGGCCGTGGCCCTCGCCGGTTGCGCCGGGCTGCCGGACGAGCGCCTGGCCGCCGAAGCGCTGAAGCGTGGCGACACCAGCACCGCCGAGCAGCACTTCCGCCAACTGGCGGAGTTGGGCTACACCGATGCGCAGGTCGGTCTGGCCGATCTGCAAATGGCCGGCGGCACGCCGCAAGACCTGGAAAAGGCCGAGCGGACCTACCGCCTGGCCCTGGACGAATCGCCGCGGGCCAAGGCACGCCTGGGCAAGTTGCTCGCGCGCAAGGTCAACCCCAGCCAGGCCGAGCGCCTTGAAGCGGCCGAGTTGCTGAATGACGCATTCACCGCGGGTGAACCGAGCAGCCTGCTGCCGCTGGTCATGCTCTACCTGCAATACCCACAGGATTTCCCCGGTATGAACGTGCAACAACGCATCTCCAGCTGGCGCCAGCAAGGCCATACCCAGGCCGATCTGGCACAAGTCCTGCTCTATCGCACCCAGGGCAACTACGACCAGCACCTGGACGAAATCGAACAGATCTGCCAAGGCCTGATCGCCGAGGCCGATGTCTGCTACGTCGAGCTGGCCACCGTGTACCAGAAGCAAGGCCAGGCCGACAAACAGAAGGCCCTGCTGCAGCGCCTGATGGCGGGCTACCGCAGCGCTGTGGTGAGCCCGCAGCGAGTGGATGCCGTCGCCCAGGTGCTGGCCGACGCCGAACTGGGCAAGCCGGACGAAGGCAAAGCCCAGGAGCTGCTCGAAACCATCGCCCCGGACTATCCGGCCGCCTGGGTCAGCCTGGCGCGCCTGCTCTATGACTACCCGGGCCTGGGCGACATCGAGACCCTGCTGGGCTACCTCGACAACGGCCGCGCCGCGGCGCTGCCGCGTGCCGAACTGTTGCTCGGCCGGCTCCATTACGAAGGCAAGCTGGTACCGCAGGACCCGCAAAAGGCCGAAGAGCATCTGCGCAAGGCCGCGCCCAGCGAACCCAGCGCCAACTATTTCCTCGGCCAGATCTACCTGCGCGGCTACCTCGGCGAGGTCTATCCGCAGAAAGCCCTCGATCACCTGCTCAGCGCCGCCCGCAACGGCCAGGTCAGCGCCGACTTCGCCCTCGCCCAGATGTACTCGCAGGGCAAAGGCATACGTCCGGACCCGGTCAACGCCTTCGTCTTCAGCCAACTGGCGCTGCCGAAGAACACCCCGCGAGCCATCGAACTGGCGCGGCAGATCGAGCAACAACTGCAGCCGGCCCAGCGCACTCAGGCCAAGCAACTGCTGCGCGATGAACGCCAAGTGCGCGGCAACGCCTTGCAAGCCCAAGCCTCATTACAGGCGCAAACCCAATGAATAAGGACTACGCGATGAAACTCAACAAGATCAGCGCAGGCCTGGGCCTGAGCGTGTCATTACTCTCCGCCAGCCCGGTATGGGCGGTACAGATGAGCGACGACAACTTCGGCCTCGACATCAAGATCACCGCGCAATCGGAAGATGACCGCGACCTCGGCACCCGCGAAGGTGGCGACGTCAACGGTATCGGTGTCGACCTGCGCCCCTGGCTCTACGGCCAGCGCGGTGACTGGAGCGCCTTCGCCATGGGCCAGGCGGTAGTCGCCAGCGACATTATCGAGACCGACACCCTGGAGTCTTCCGACCCCGATCTGGCCGGCGACTCCCAGGCCGATGGCCGCGAGCGGAAGAAGAACTACCTGGCCCTGCGCGAATTCTGGGTCGACTACGCCGGCCTCACCGACTACCCCGGCGAACACCTGCGCCTGGGCCGCCAGCGCCTGCGCAACGATGACAGTCAATGGCGCGATACCAATATCGAAGCGCTGAACTGGACCTTCGACACCACCCTGCTGCGCGCAAGCCTCGGCGCCGCGCAACGATTCAGCGACTACCGCACCGACCTCGACGAACTGGCGCCGGAAGACGAGGATCGCCTGCACCTGTTCGGCGATGTCGCGACCCAGTGGCGACCGGGCCATTGGCTCGGCCTCAGTGCCCATCACTCGCGCGATGACGGCAAGCTGGCCAATCCCGGCGAACCGATCGACTCCCTGGACAAGCGCGCCACCGGCGAGCTGACCTGGCTCGGTGTGCAAGCCCATAGCGATGCCTACAACTTTCGCAACCAGAAGTCGGTCAATTACTGGGCCAGCCTCACCTCGCTTACTGGCGACCGCGAAGACCTGACGCGCGGCATCGTCAACGGCCAGGAAATCGCCACCGGCAAGAACAGTGACAACGTCAGCGCCTGGGCCACCGACCTGGGTCTGCGCTTTCGTCTGGATCCCAACTGGCAAGTCGGCGGCGCCTACGCACGGGGCAGCGGCAGCGGCGATGACGACGGCAACGGCACGGGCAGCTATCGCCAGACCGGCCTGCAAAGCAACCGCTCCGCCTTCACCGGCACCCGTACCAGAGTCCATCGCTACGGCGAGGCCTTTCGCGGCGAGCTGAGCAACCTGCAGTCGGCCACCCTGTTCGGCTCCTGGCAGCTGGCCGATGAATACGACGCCAGCCTGGTCTACCACAAGTTCTGGCGGGTCGATGACCGGCAACAGATTGGCCGGAGCGGGATCAACGCGCGTATCGATGATCCGCTGCATGACGGCATCGGCACGGTGCCCCAGGTGGACCTGATCGACGGCGAGAAAGACCTCGGCCAGGAGCTGGATCTGGTGGTCACCAAGTACTTCAAGCAGGGCCTGCTGCCTGCTTCGATGAGCCAGGCGATCGACGAACCGGCAGCCCTGGTGCGCTTTCGTGGTGGCGTGTTCAAGCCCGGCGATGCCTACGGCAACGACAGCGACTCGCTGATGCATCGCGCCTTCGTCGACGTTATCTGGAAATTTTGAGGACAACGCCATGACGCAACGACCAGGCAAACTCAAACAAGGCTGCGCAGCAGGCCTGCTCTGCAGCGGCCTATTGCTTGGCGCGCTGCAGCTGGCGGCGCCCTGGGTGCAAGCGGCGCCGGCGCTCGAGAGCGATAAAACGACGACGAGGGCACTCAAGGCAACCAACAACTACACGGTGACCAGCGTACCCGTCGAGCAGCTGCATCTGGATGAGCCCAGCCTGCCCGATCTCAGCGGCTACACCGCGGCCGCCGTAGAGGCCAAGATCGAGCGCAAGCCCGGCGGCAAGGTGGTGGTGCGGCGCATGCTGCGGCAGGACGCGCTGAAGGACTTCATCGGCGGCAACGAACGCCTGCGTGAATGGATCAAGCGGCAGAACGGCATGCCCCATGCGATCTTCATCGAGGGCGGCTATGTCACCCCGCAGGACATCGCCAAGGCCCTGCCGGACAGCCAGTTCCGCGAGGTCGAGCCGGGTGTCTACCTGGCGCGCCTGCCGATCGTCGTGGCCGAGGGCGCGACCCTGCACGTGGGCAATAACACCAAGGAACTGCGCCTGTCCCAGGAGCGCGGCAGCTTCATGGTCAACGATGGCCAGCTGTTCTTCACCGACAGCAAACTCACCGGCTGGCGCGAGGCGGACGACGGCCCGGCCAGCTTCAGCAAGGGCGCCGAGCGCAAGGGCACCGAGTTCCGCCCGTTTCTGGTGTCCTGGGGCGGCAGCGAGCTGTATGTCTCCGGCAGCGTATTCAGCAGCCTGGGCTACAGCAACAGCAAGTCCTACGGCGTCAGCATCACCCAGTACACCCCCGGCATGCAGGCCCGCCTCAAGCGCCCGGAACCGACCGGCTGGCTGATCGACTCGGAGTTCGTCGACCTCTGGTACGGCTTCTACTGCTATGAAGCCGCGAACGTGGTGATCAAGGGCAATACCTACCGCGACAACATCGTCTACGGCATCGACCCGCATGACCGTTCCCATGGTCTGATCATCGCCGAGAACACCGTGCACGGGACCAAGCAGAAGCACGGCATCATCATTTCCCGCGAGGTCGATGACAGCTGGATCATCAACAACAAGAGCTACGACAACAAGCTCTCGGGCATCGTCCTCGACCGTAACAGCGTACGCAACCTGGTGGCCTACAACGAGGTGTACCAGAACCACAGCGACGGCATCACCATTTACGAGAGCTCGGACAACCTGCTGTGGGGCAACAAGGTGTTGAACAACGCCCGCCACGGCATCCGTCTGCGCAACAGCACCAACATTCGCCTGTACGAGAACATCTCGGCGGCCAATGGCCTGACCGGCATATACGGCCACATCAAGGATCTCTCCGACACCGACCGCGACCTCGGGCTCGACCCCTTCGACACCGAAGTGTCGCTGATCCTGGTCGGCGGCAAGCTCGCCGCCAACGGCTCCAGCCCCCTGAACATCGACTCGCCGCTGTCCGTGGAGTTGTACCGCGTGGACATGCTCGCGCCGAGCAAGAGTACCGGCATCAGCTTCGCCGGCATCCTCGGTGAACGCCAGGATGAAATTCTCGACATGCTGGTGCGACGCAAGCTGGCCGTTCTCATCGACCCGGTCGAGAACCAGGCCGACCTGCACAACTAATTTGAGGCAGTTTCTATGAAAGTGCGTGATAGCAAATGGATTGGCCTCGGCCCTCTGGCGGCGGCGATCTGCCTGGCCGCCTCGGGGCTGCAGGCCGCAGAACAAACCAAGGCTCCGGTATACCAGGTGGAGGACTGCTGCTCCCTGTGCCCAGCGGCCCATGACGCCAGCCAGTACACCACCAACTACGCGAAGAACTTCACCACCCTGATCGATGCGCAGGACGCCTGGCTGTTCCGTACCCAGGAAGACCTGCGCACCGAATTCGGCACCACCGCCGAGGGTCTGCGCATGCTCAAGGAGCTGCGCGATGCCTTCAAGAGCCGGGGCGTGGAGCTGGTGGTGGTCTATCAACCGACCCGTGGCCTGGTCAACCGCAACAAGCTCAAGCCTGAAGACCAGGGCCGCTTCGACTACGATCTGGCGCTGCGCAACTATCGCCAGGCCCTGGCCAGTTTCGAGGAGATCGGTCTCAGGGTGCCCGACCTCTCGCCGCTGACCGACGAGCAGGAAGAGCAGCCCTTCTATTTCCGCCGCGACCAGCACTGGACCCCCTACGGCGCCGATCGCACGGCACGTCTGGTGGCCGAAACGGTCAAGCGCCTCCCCGGTTTCGAGGAGATCCCGCGGAAGGAGTTCGTCAGCCAGCGCATCGGCCTGATGGGCAAGACCGGCACCATGCAGAAGGTGGCCACCCAGCTCTGCGGCACCGTCTATGCCCCCCAGTACATCGACCAGTTCGCCACCGAACCCAAGGACGAGAGCGGCAGCGACGAGCTGTTCGGCGACAGCGCGACCCCGCAGATCACCCTGGTGGGCACCAGCCACAGCGGCCCGAACTACAACTTCGGCGGCTTCCTCGAACAGCACATTGGCGCCGACGTGCTCAACGTCGCCTTTGCCGGCGGCGGCCTGGAAGGCTCGATGCTGGAATACCTGGGCAGCGATGAGTTCCAGAAAAGCCCGCCGAAGGTGCTGATCTGGGA
>NZ_JBFIIG010000004.1:0-64473 GCF_041601375.1 Pseudomonas sp.
AAGCCGTCGAGCAATTGCCGGGCGACGCTCAGCGCCGCCTGCAGCACGGTTTCGTTGAGGATGACCACCGACACCGTGGCCTTGCTGACGCCGTCGAACTGGGTGGTCGACTCGCCGTCCGCGCTGTCCGCGCGGCGACCGCCGACGATGATCGGTCGGCTGATGGAGTGCTGCCGGTACTGATCGACGAAGTCCAGCAGCGGCTGCACCCCCAGGCCATGGAGAAACACCGGCTCGTGGTGTTCGAGCACCCGCACGCCGGCCAGCACGCCCTGCGGGTCCATGCCGATGAGCAGACGGATGGGCTTGCCGGAGAAACCCTGCAGGTTCGAGTAGTCGCTGGACTCGAAGGCGTAGCCGAGCAGTTCGTCGAGCTGGTAGACGCTGTAGACCGGCGGCGTCGCCTGCTTGGGCTCGATCCGCGTGGCCTTCGGGAACAGTTGCTGGATCTCCTCCTGCAGCGCCTCGGCGGCCAGCGGCTGGCTGAACAACGCACACACCAGCACCAGCACCCGCAGGTAGGCAAAGCGGCTGAAGCAGGATGGCATGGCGCGCCTCGTCGGTAGTGTCCCTGCAGCCATGCTATCGAGCGTGCCGCCGGGCGCCATGCGACTTGCCGGCAGGTCAGGCGCTACTTCAGTCGTAGAAATGGCCATGTCGCGGCGCTTGGGCTTCTTGCGCGTGATCAAGCGTTTATTGGCCCGAGCGGAGTAGCCTTGGGACGACTGCCGCACCAGCAGGAGCGAACATGGCCAAGAAATTCCCCTTACAGCCACCCCACCCCGAGCGCATCTGCTGGGGCTGCGACCGCTATTGCCCGGCGGGCTCGCTGGATTGCGGCAACGGTTCCGAGCGCACCATGCACCCGGCCGAAATGCTCGGCGAGGACTGGTACCTGTTCGGCGACTGGGGTATCGAGGCGCCAGGCGAGCCGAAGAAGCCGGAGGACGAGCCGCTCTGAGTCGTCAGCGCAGCGACAGCCCGCCAGCTTTTCTACCGCGCCGGTGAACCCCGGTGCACTGCCTGCGGGTAGGGCGGCCTCGGCGCGCAGCGACAGCCCGCCAGCTTTTGTGTCGCGCCGCCGAGCCAGTGGTGCACTGCCTGCGGCGAGTGACACCCTACAGACCGTGGATTGCTCCATATCTCGGATTGCCCCAGATCGTAGGGCGGCCCTGGACGCCAGCCGCTCGGAACACAACGACAGCCCGCCAGCTTTTGTACCGCGCCGGTGAACCACGGTGCACTGCCTGCGGCGAGTGACACCCTACGGAACGTGGATTGTTCCAAATTACAAGGTCTGTCCGTAGGGCGGCTTCGGCGCGCAGCGACAACCCGCCAGCCCGTACCGCACAGGTGAAACCAATGGTGCACTGCCTGCGGCGAGTGACACCCTACGGAACGTGGATTGTTCCAAATTCCATGGTCTGTCCGTAGGGCGGCCTCGGCGCGCAGCGACAGCCCGCCAGCTTTTGCACCGCGCCGGTGAACCACGGTGCACTGCCTGCGGCTGTGGAGGAGTCCATATACACCCTACAGACCGCGGATTGCTGAAGTGCCCCCCGGCCATCGGCAGCGCATCTCGCCGCTCGACGGTTTGCGTCGGCCTGCAGCAAGCCGCAAACGCCGGCCCTCGGGTAGAATGCGCCCTCTCCCGCCACTATCAGCGCCTCGCCCATGACCGATTCGGCCCAGCACATCGTCCCTCGCGTCGCCATCATCGGTGGCGGCCCGGCCGGGCTGATGGCGGCCGAAGTGCTGGCGCTGGCCGGGGTCCGGGTCGAGCTGTATGACGCCATGCCCTCGGTCGGGCGCAAGTTCCTGCTGGCCGGGGTGGGCGGGATGAACATCACCCACTCGGAAGCCAAGCCGGCGTTCCTCGCGCGCTATGGCGAGCGCCGCGAGGAGATCGCCCGGCTGCTCGCCGAGTTCGATGCCGATGCCTTGCGCGCCTGGATTCACGGCCTGGGCATCGACACCTTCGTCGGCACCTCGGGGCGAGTCTTCCCAACCGACATGAAGGCCGCGCCGCTGCTGCGCGCCTGGCTCAAGCGCCTGCGCGAACTGGGCGTCACGCTCCACACCCGCCAGCGCTGGCTGGGCTGGACGGCCGACGGCGCCCTGCGCCTCGCCACGCCCGCCGGCGAAACCGCAGTGCAGGCCGACGCGACCCTGCTGGCGCTGGGCGGCGGCAGCTGGCCACGGCTCGGTTCCGACGGCGCCTGGGTGGCGCTGCTGCAGGCACGCGGGGTCGAGATCGCGCCGCTGCAGGCGAGCAACTGCGGCTTCGAGGTAACGGGCTGGAGTGCGTTGCTGCGCGACAAGTTCGCCGGCGCGCCGCTGAAGAACGTCAGCCTGCGCCTGGACGACGAAACGCCGCGCCAGGGCGAATTCGTCCTGACCGCCGGCGGCGTCGAGGGCAGCCTGGTCTACGCGCTGTCGGCGCCCATCCGCGAGCGGATCAACCGCCAGGGCACGGCCACGACCTATCTCGACCTGCTGCCGCAGAGCCCGCTGGGCAAGCTGCAAAGCGCACTGGCCAAGCCGCGCGGCTCGCACTCACTGGCCAAGCACCTGCACCGCCAGGTCGGCATCGACGGGGTCAAGGCCGCGCTGCTGCGCGAACTGGCGCCGGCCGACTGCTTCGCCGACCCCGTCCGCCTGGCCGCCGCACTCAAGGCGTTGCCGCTGACCCTGGTCAAACCGCGGCCGCTGGACGAGGCGATCAGCACGGCCGGCGGCGTGCCCTTCGAGGCGCTGGATGCGCAGCTGATGCTCAAGCAACTGCCCGGGGTGTTCTGCGCCGGCGAGATGCTCGACTGGGAGGCCCCGACCGGCGGCTACCTGCTCACCGCCTGCTTCGCCAGCGGCCGGACGGCCGGGCTGGGGATGCTGGAGTGGTTACGCAGCGTAGGGTGCGCCGCGCGCACCTAATACACTGATCATCCAGAGTCCGATCATGCACCCCGTCACCTTGGTACGCACGGCGCACCCTACTACGGTTGAGCGCAGCTACGGTTGAGCGCAGCGATACCCATCGCTGCCTGGCCCAAAACTCATCATCGCTCGCGGCCACCCACGAAGCTGAATGCCTGCGGGGCGATGGCGGGTTACGCGGTGCGAAAACCTGGTTCGGCTCGAATGCAACTTGCCGCTAACCCGCCCTACGGGAGGGGCGGCGCGCTCCTCGTCGGGTCTACGGCTTTCTGCCGCCCTTGGCCGGTTTGCCGCCGAAGCTCGGCACCTTGCGCACGGCCTTGACCGCGGGGGCGGCGGGTTCGTCGCTTTCCATCCAGCGCCCCAGGCTGCCGCCTTTGCCGCCGCCGACCACTTTCGGCTTCTTGGCTTTCTTCGGCTTCTTCACCACCTGGCCGCCGGGCAGGGTCTGCGGCACGCGGTGGTCGGGAATGAAACCCGGCTCGTCGATGCGTTGCAGCACCTGCTGGGTCAGGGTCTCGATGGCCGCCAGCAGCTCCACCTCGTCGGCGCAGACCAGCGACACCGCCTGGCCCGTGGCGCCGGCACGACCGGTGCGACCGATGCGGTGCACGTAGTCTTCGGCGACGGTCGGCAGGTCGAAGTTGACCACCAGCGGCATGTCGTCGATGTCCAGGCCGCGGGCCGCCACGTCGGTGGCCACCAGCACCTTGACCTCGCCATCCTTGAAGCGTTGCAGGGCGCGCTGGCGGGTGGCCTGCGGCTTGTCGCCGTGAATCGCATCGGCGCTGATGCCGTGGCGCTGCAGCTCCCCTTCCAGCTCATCGACGCCCTTGCGGGTCTTGACGAACACCAGGGCCTGACTCCAGCGCTTGCTCTGGTACAGGTGCAGGAACAGCTCGCTCTTGCGCTTCTTGTCCACCGGCGTCAGCCACTGCTTGACCGACTTGGCCGCCGCGTTGCGCGGGCTGACCGAGATGCTCAGCGGCTCGTGCAGCATCTCGCTGGCCATTTCACGAATGGCTTCGGAGAAGGTCGCGGAGAACAGCAGGGTCTGGCGCTTCTTCGGCAGCGCGGCGAACACGTCCTGCAGCTCGCGGGCGAAGCCCAGGTCGAGCATGCGGTCGGCCTCGTCCAGCACCAGCACCTGCAGCTGGTTGAACTTGACCGCGTTCTGCCGGTACAGGTCGAGCAGGCGCCCGGGGGTGGCGACCAACACGTCGAGGCCCTTGCGCAGCTTCATCATCTGCGGGTTGATGCTGACCCCGCCATATACCGCGTAGCTGCGCAGCGGCAGGTGCTGGCCGTAGGTCAGAAAGCTCTGCTGTACCTGTTCGGCCAGCTCGCGGGTCGGCACCAGCACCAGGGCGCGCACCGAGTTGCTGGCAACCTGCGGGCCTTCCATCATCAGCCGCTGCAACAGCGGCAGAGCGAAGCCGGCGGTCTTGCCGGTGCCGGTCTGCGCCGCGGCCATCAGGTCCTGGCCCTTGAGGATCGGCGGGATGGCCTGGGCCTGCACCGGGGTGGGGTTGGCATAGCCGAGACCGTCGAGGGTGCGCAGCAGGGGCTCGATCAGGCCGAGGGAAACGAAGCTCATGAGGGTAACCAGTACAGGGAGTCTAATAGGCGAACCAGATTGCGTGAAAGCTACTGCGCTCGGTTATTCAGCGTTGAAAACAGGCTCGAGACGCTCATTTACAACCAGTAAACTGCGCTTCCTCGCCTGTTTTTGCCTTGCCTAACCTTCGCTCGCTACGTTTTCACGTAACCTGGAATGCGCGCAGTTTACCCTGCCCGGGGCCGACCTTCGCGTTTCTGTTGCGCGGGGCGCGCGATTGGCTTATCGCCCAAGGGACAGGTAGGGTGAGCGTCTATTATTCATGACTGAACGGAAATCGACGGACCATGCAGATGACATCGAGATACGGCTTCGGCGGGCGCATGGCGACCTTGCTGGTCATGGCAGCGCTGCTCAGCGGCTGCGGCATCAACAACATTCCCACCTACGACGAACAGGTCAAGGCCGCCTGGTCCCAGGTGGAGAACCAGTACCAGCGGCGTGCCGACCTGGTCCCCAACCTGGTGGAAACCGTCAAGGGCTTCGCCAAGCAGGAGCAGGACACTCTGGTCGCGGTGACCGAGGCGCGGGCCAAGGCCACCTCCATCCAGGTAGACGCCAGCACCCTGGACAACCCGGAAAAAATGCGCCAGTTCCAGCAGGCGCAGGAGCAACTGACCGGCGCCCTGAGCCGGTTGATGGCGGTTTCCGAGCGTTATCCTGACCTGAAGTCCAACCAGAACTTCCTGGCGTTGCAGTCCCAGCTGGAAGGCACGGAAAACCGCATCGCCGTGGCCCGCCGCGACTTCATCACCTCGGTCGAGCGCTACAACACCGAGATCCGCACCTTTCCCGGGCGCATCTGGCATAGCCTGATGTACAGCGACATGCCGCTGCGCGAGAACTTCGAGGCGACCACACCGGACGCCGAGAAAGCGCCGGAAGTGAAATTCTGATGGCAGTCACGCTACGTCTGCCACTGGTCCTGCTGCTGTGCGCCTGGGCCTGGATGGCCCAGGCGCAACCCGAGTTCCCACCGCTCAGCGGGCGGGTGGTCGATCAGGCCGAGCTGCTCGATGCGCCAACCGAGGCCCGTCTGAGCCAACTGCTGGCGGCGCACGAGCAGGCCAGCGGCGAGCAACTGGTGGTGGTCACCCTGCCAAACCTGCAAGGCGTTGCCATCGAGGACTTCGGCTACCAACTGGGTCGACACTGGGGCATCGGCCAGAAGGGCGAGGACAACGGCGCCCTGCTGCTGGTCGCCCGCGACGAGCGCAAGCTGCGCATCGAGGTCGGTTACGGCCTCGAGGGACGCCTGACCGATGCGCAATCCTCGGTGATCATCAATCAGATCATCACCCCGGCCTTCAAAGCCGGTGATTACGCCAAGGGCATCAGCGACGGCGTGGCGGCGATCATCCAGGTGCTCGGCGGCGAGCCACTGGCCGCCAGCCCGCAACCGGAGGATAAAAAGGCCAAGGCGATCCCCTTCTTCGTCTTGCTGCTGCTCGTCATCGGCATGCTCGGCGGCGGACGCGGTGGCCGGCGTGGCCTGCTGCTCGGCGGGCTGTTGGCCGCAGGCATGGCCAGTGGCGGCTCGCGCGGCGGTTTCGGTGGCGGCGGTGGCGGATTTGGCGGTGGCGGCGGTGGTTTCGGTGGCGGCGGCGCTTCCGGCGGCTGGTAATTCAACTCAACGAGTAGACAGACCCCATGGCTTTACTGAATGAAAGCGAACAGCGCCAGGTCGCCGAGGCGATCAACGCGGTCGAGCGCGAGACCGATGCCGAACTGATCACCGTACTGGCGGCCCAGGCGGACGACTACACCTATATTCCGCTGCTCTGGGCCAGCCTCGTGGCACTGCTGCTGCCCGGCGCGCTGAATTACTTTTTCGCCTGGCTGAGTGCCCAGGAGCTGCTGCTGGTGCAGTGGCTGACCTTCGCCGGGGTGAGCCTGCTGCTGCGCATCCCCGCGCTGACCACCCGCCTGATCCCCCGCGCCGTGCGCCACTGGCGCGCCTCCAACCTGGCGCGGCGGCAGTTTCTCGAGCACAACCTGCACCACACCACTGGGGCGACCGGCATGCTGATCTTCGTCTCGGAGGCCGAGCACTATGTGGAAATCCTGGTCGACCGCGGCATTTCCAGCCGACTGCCCGACGCGACCTGGCAGGCCATAGTCGCGGACTTCACCCAGCGGGTGAAACAGGGCCAGACCCTGGAAGGCTTTCTCGGCTGCATCCAGGCCTGCGGCGAGCAGCTCAAGCAGCACGTGCCGGCCAGCCACGAACGCAACGAACTGCCCAACCACCTGGTGATCCTGCCCTGACAATTTCAGGCAATCGTAGCGCTGCTGCCGGGCCGAAGGCTGAAAGGGCCAGCAGCGCTATCTACACCACCCCGCTTATTAGCAGCGGCTGTTCAATCGCCCTGCTTACGGTTGATTGAAAAGTCTTTGTTCACCACCCGGATTTCTCGCTGCGGGAAGGGTATTTCATAACCATGTTCTTGTAGCGCTTCCAGAATCATCAACAGCAGGTCACCGCCCACACGGTTCTTACCGTCGTCGATGCCTTCCATCCAGAATTCGACGAACATGTTGATGCCGGAATCGCCAAAGCTGTCTATTTCACAATCGGGACGTTCCTCGAACGGCACCGCGTCGCCGCTGAACACCTGTGGGTGGCTGGCAACTACCGCCTTGATAATCTCGACCAGTTTCCTGATGTCGGAATGATAAGCGACCGAGAAATCGACCCGATAACGTTGACTCTTGTCCTTGTGCGTCCAGTTGGTAAATATTTCGGCGATGAACTTTTCGTTCGGCACCACAATATCTTTGCCATCGAACGTTTCCAGCGTGGTGGAGCGCATATTCAACTCGCGCACAATACCGGTGCGCCCGTCATCGAGCTCGACATAGTCGCCAATCGACACGGAGCGGTCCAACAGGATGATAATCCCGGATATGAAGTTGGACGCAATTGCCTGCAGTCCCAAGCCAATACCGACACCAATCGCCCCGCCAAACACCGCGAGCGTGGTCAGGTTGATGCCCATCACCTGAAGGATCAACAGGGATATCAGGAAGAATATCGCCACCTCGAAAAGTTTCGCGGCCACTTCACGGGTCCGTATATCGAGGCTTTCCTGATGAGCGATGAATGTTCGCCCGGTTTTGCTGCTGATGCGCCCGAGCCAGAACAGCAGCGAACCGAAAATGGCCACGCGGGCGATACCGTAGACTGAAATCTCAATATTGCCGATGTTGACCGATATGGACTCGAGTATTGCGACCAAGTCACCCAGGATACCGAGCAGGTGCAGAAACAACAGCGGCATGCCCAGCCATTTGAATACCTCGGCCGCCAGCCGGTTCTGCACAAAGTTACGGATGACCGAATAAAACAGCAGCAATATGGCAACGGTCAGCGCTGACTGCACCAGCCAACCCTGATGCAATACACTCTCACTCACTTCAACGGATATTCGCAACATCAAGATCGCGAGTACCGGAAAAATCAAACTGCCTACCTTGCCAATGAATTTACGCACGGGATGAGTGGCCGCCTCTTCCCGACTTACATCGAGGAAGGGGGCATATTTCCTGATGCGATTAGCCAGGACCCAGGCAACCAGGTAGATCGTGAGAATAATGCCAACTTGCGTATAGATTTCCGGCTGGGAAAATGCCGCGCGGGCTGTATCGACAATGCTGTTAACCAGTTGAATGAGCTCGTCTATTATCATGTTGGCAACCTTGTATTCGACCTAATAGACGAGCCAGTCCCTCGACGTGTTGCTGTCGGGTTCCGGCTCAAGCGACAAGCGAACTACCAAACAGCCTAGTTACCCCTCACGCAAGCGTTGCAGTGTCTGCATCATCTTGGCCGCGGGGACCTTCTGTAGGCTGCACAGCAACGCATGGGAAACCCCGGCGATGCCATGGCGCTCGCGCAACAGCGCGGCCATGAAGCAGGTCAGGTTGGCCGCCATCTCCGCATCGGCCAGCGCACGGTGCGCCTGGCCGGTGTCCGGCAGTTGCGCCCAGCGGTTGAGGGTGCCGAGCTTGTGGTTCGGCGCCTGCGGCAACAGGCGTCGCGCCAGCAGCAAGGAACAGGCGAACGGCTGCAGGCGTTTACGCCGGATCAGCGCCAGTTCGGCGTCCCAGAACTTCTGGTCGAAGGAGGCGTTGTGCGCCAGCAAGGGGATGTCGCCGACGAAATCCGCCACCTCGTTCATCACCTGCGCCGCCGGCGGGGCGTTGCGCAGCATGGCGTTGCTGATGCCGGTGAGCTGTTCGATGAAGGGTGGCACCCAGGCGCCGCTGTTCATCAGGCTCTGGTAGCGCGCCACTATCTGCCCGCCTTCGACGATGACCACGCCGATCTCGGTGGCGCGCGCCTGCTGCGCCGGCGACATGCCAGTGGTTTCAAAATCGAGGACGGCTATCGGGGCTTCGAGCATTTATCGGTTTCTCAACGACTGATTACTTAACGACCAGGAGGCTGGCCTGTGTAGGACGCGTGGGGCCGCCTAGACCGTGCGCACCACTGACAATCGGGTGTCAGGTGCGCACGGCGCACCCTACGAGCCGGTATCAGCGAAACAATAATTCAGAGACAGCACACCAGCTTCTCAGCAACGACTAGCTGCGCAACAACAGCGCGCCTTCGATCGGCACATAGCGGCTGGCCGCCCGCACCAGCGACTGCGCCGTCAGCCCCGGCACGCCGTAGGCCACGGCCTCGACCCCGTAGCTGCTGCGGATCTTCTCCAGCAGCAGATCGAAATCGCCATCGCCGGACGCCAGCACCACCTCGTCGACCCGCGGCGCGGTGTCCATGATGTCGATGGTGATGCCCACGTCCCAGTCGCCCTTGGCCGAGCCGTCGCTGCGCTGGATATAGGGCTTGAGCTTCACGGTAAAACCGAGGTTGCGCAGGATCTGCTGGAACTGCTGCTGCTTGGCGTCGCCACGGTCGATGGCGTAGGCATAGGCCTCGACGATCTGCCCGTGCTGGCTGATGTCGGCCCACAACGCGGCGTAGTCGAAGTGGCAGCCATAGGCCTGGCGCACGGTGTAATAGAGGTTCTGTACATCGGCGAATACGGCGATTTTCTTCACCGGTAATCCTCTTGGGGTAACAAACGCCGGCCAGTATGCCAGATCCACCCGGTCCACTTGCCCGCCTGCGCAACCCGGGCGCGCTGAACTTGGAGCGCATGGCCGTGATCGGCTAGAGTGGCGCCCTGCTCACCCGACCACGACCCCTGCCCATGAATGCATTTCACGTCCTGCGCGATGCCTGGTTTTTCTTCAGCCACAACCTGCAAGCGATCGCCCGCCTGTGCTTGCCTCTGGTGGTACTCGAAGCGGTGGTGCAGCAGGTCGTCAGCGCTCGGTTCGGGGTCGAAGCGGCGGTGGGATACAGCATTCTGGTCGGCCTGCTGTTCTATCCGCTGTACACCGCGGCGCTGATCCTGTTCCTCGATGCGCGCAGCCGGGGCGAGGCGCCGGCCAACCGCGACCTGCTCGCCGCCAGCCTGCGCCTGTGGCCGGGCTTTGCCCTGCTGGCGGGCCTGAGCACTCTGGCGATCATGCTCGGCGCCTCGCTGTTCGTGCTGCCGGGCCTGTGGATCATGATCAAGCTGGCATTCGCCGAGTACCTGCTGGTGCTGCGTGGGCTGAGCCCGATAAAGGCGCTGCATGAGAGTTTCGAGCTGACCAGCGGCTACTTCTGGCAGATTCTGACCTGTGTACTGTCCGTCATGCTGCCCCTGTGGCTGTTGTCCTGGGCCAGCCAACCGGCCGAGGGCGCGCAACCGGACGTGCTGCTCAGCCTGCTGCTCGACAGCGCCAACGGCTTTCTCCAGCTGTTCGCCAGCGTGGTGCTGTTTCGCCTGTTCATGCTGCGCGCTACGCTGCCGGCAGAGGAATAAATTCGGACTAGGCTGTTAGGGGTTAATCTCAACGGAGCTTCCCATGGCCGATACCAACCCCAGCAGCCTGTCGCATGTATCGCTCGGCACCAACCAGTTCGCCCAGGCCGTGGCCTTCTACGACCGGGTACTGCCAACCCTTGGCTGCAAACGCATTCTCGCCCACCCCGGGGCGGTGGCCTATGGCCGCGAATACCCGGAGTTCTGGGTGCAGACGCCAATCGATGGTCAACCGGCGACTGTCGGCAACGGCACTCACTTCGGTTTTGTCGCGGCGGACAAGGACGCCGTGCATGCCTTCTACCAGGCCGCACTGGACGCCGGAGCAGTCGGCGAAGGTGCACCCGGGCCGCGCGCCGAATACGGCGAACCCTATTACGGCTGCTTCGTCCGCGACCTCGACGGGCACAAGATCGAAGCGACGTACTGGGACCTGGAACAGGTCTATGAGCTGTATATCGAGCCGGCCGAAGACTGAGCCCCTCGCCTACTGCGGCAATCTGCAGACGGCCCCGAATCTGGAGCAACCCGCGATCCGTAGGGTGTCACTCGCCGCAGGCAGTGCACCATTGGCCACTCGGCGCGGTACACATCCGGCGGGCTGTCGCTGCGCTCCGAGGCCGCCTTACGGACAGGGCCACAGAATCTGGAACCATCCACGATCTGTAGGGTGTCACTCGCCGCAGGCAGTGCACCACTGGCCACTCGGCGCGGTACACAGCTGGCGGGCTGTCGCTGCGCTCCGAGCGGACGGCGCCCCGACCGCCCTACCCGCAGGCAGTGCACCACTGGCGCGGCGGCGCGACACAAAAGCTGGCGGGTTGTCGCTCCGATCGGAGCGCCGCCCGGACCGCCGTTCAAGCGCGGCGCGGGCGCTGCGGCTTCATGCCGGACAGGCGCGGCAGCAGCAGCCGCTCGAACAGGCGCGGGAAGAAGCGCGCCAGGATGCGCGCGCGCCAGTCGACGTTGGACAGGATCAACAGCCGCTTGCGCTTGAGCGCCGCCCGGTAGATGGCTTCGGCGACGTCCTGCGGCGAGGCGACCTTGCCCATCGCCAGTGGCGGCTGCGAGGCCACCGAGCCGTCACCGACCAGGGCGTTCTTGCGCAGGTCGGTGGCGGTAAAGCCGGGGCAGACCAACATGACATTGACCCCGCTGTCCTTGAGTTCGTAGCGCAGGGTCTCGAACAGGCCGTGCAGGGCATGCTTGCTGGCGTTGTAGGCGCTGCGATAAAGCAGCGGGGCGAAGCCGGCCAGCGAACTGAGTACGATGATCTGCCCAGAGCGGGCAGTCAGGCTGGGCAGCGCCGCCTTGGTGCAATGCAAAGCGCCGAAGTAGTTGATCGCCATGACCCGCTGGAACACCGCCAGCTCGGTCTCGGCGAAGCTGCTGCGGTGGGTGACCCCGGCATTGTTGACCAATACGTCGATCCCGCCGAAACGCTCGACGGCCAGGGCGACGGCACGCTGCACCGCCTCGGCATCGGCGACGTCGCAGACCAGCCCCAGCGCCTCGGCGTTGTGATGATCGGCCAGGTGTTGCACCAGGCTGTCCAGCGCCTGCTGCTGCAGATCCAGAATCACCAGGCGCGCGCCGGCCTGGGCCAGGCGCACGGCCAGGGCGCGGCCGATACCGGCGCAGCCGCCGGTGATCAACACCACCTTGCGATCGAATACTTTACTGGCGAAGACCTTGCGGTACATGGTTTGCCCCCCGGCTGTGCTGTTGGTACTACAGCTTGTTATGGCTGCCGTCGCAACAGGGCGGCGACTGGGTATGCTTGCAACCGCAAAAGTACAGGGTATCGCTCTGTTCGGCATGGAATTTCAGCGGCGTGATACCCGTCCCCTTATGGCTGCCATCGCAAAACGGCTGGCTGGCGCTACGCCCGCAACGGCACCAGAAATAGTCTTTTCCGCTCTGCACCTCGACGGCAAAGGGACCTCGTTGGGCAATCAGCGGCTCGGTCATGCTGGCTCCTCGGTTCACCATACGCATCCTCACCAGCACAGTCGGCGGCACCAGGCCTCAGCCATCTGTTGCACGCCAGCCTCCCGGTTTTTTTCAGCATAGCCCACGCACGCCCAGGGCGGGCCCTGCGCCCTGCGTACCCCACAGGCTGCCAGCCTCGCTATTTGCCGCAGCCCAACGCACTGCTCAACGACCCGCTCCTGGCGATCCGCCAACACCGCACCAACACCCACAGCGCCGCCCTGGAAATGCTCCAGCGCCGCCGCGCCGACTTCCTGCTGGACTACCAGCTCCCAGTGGAGCAGTCCCGACTGCGCCTGGGCATGCGCGAGCTGCCCTATGTACAGTTGCAACGCGTGCCCTTGAAGCTGATCGTCTCGCGCCACGTCCCCGACGCCGAAGCGCTGCGCGATGCACTGGATCTGGCCTACGAGCGTTTGCAGGCCGCCGGCGAGGATCTGAGCCTGGATTGAGACCCTCGCCATCGATCTGCTGTTTTTGTAGGCGCGACCGGGCGGCCCCCGCTTCAGCCGCGAAGCTTTTGCTGTGCATCGACGAATTCGCGGCTAAAGCCGCTCCTACAGGTGCCTATGGGCCGGCAGGATTTCATCGTTCCCACGCTCCGCGCATCGAAGCCAGGCGCCCCCGACCGGATGCCACCTCCGGCCAAAGCCCTACGCAATTCCCCTGTAGGAGCGGATCTATCCGCGAAGCTCTTTGATCGTTCCCACGCCTCCGCGCATCGAAGCCAGGCGCTCCCGGCCAAAGCCGTACGCAGCTCCCCCGCAGGAGTGGCCGGGCGGCGTTCCGTTTCAGCCGCGAAGCGCTTGCTGTGCCCGCGCCGCCGCCGAGGCGACGCCGGAGTTATTTGCGCGGCTTGGCCCGCGCGGTGGGTTCGGCGATCAGCGGGTCGTCCGGCCAGTAGTGCTTGGGGTAGCGGCCCTTGAGGTCCTTCTTCACCTCGGCGTAGGTGCTGCGCCAGAAGTTGCCCAGGTCCTGGGTCACCTGCACCGGCCGCCGCGCCGGCGACAGCAGGTGCAGCTTGACCACTTGCCGGCCGCCAGCGATGCGCGGCGTCTCGGCCAGGCCGAACAGTTCCTGCAGACGCACCGCCAGCACCGGCGGCTGCTCGTTGTAATCCAGGCCGATGCGCGAACCGGACGGCACTTGCAGGCTGCGCGGCGCCAGTTCCTCGAGGCGCTGCGGCAGCGGCCAGGGCAACAGATTCTTCAGCAAACCGGACAAATCCAGATTGGCGAAATGGCTGAGGCGCTTGACCTTGCCCAGGTAGGGTTGCAGCCAATCCTCCAGGCTGGCGAGCAGCGCCGCATCGCTGACATCCGGCCACTCGCTGACGCCCTTGGCGGCCAGATCCAGCGCACGCAGCAGGGCCACGCGCGCCTGCCACTGGCGCAGTTCCGGGGTCCAGGACAGCAGCGCCAGGCCCTTGCGCCGCACCAGGCCGAGCAAGGCGCGGCTGCGCGCGGCTTCATCCAGGCCGGTCAACGGCTCGCGCTCGAGCACCAACTCGCCGACCTTGCGCTGGCGTTCGGCGCGCAGCACGCCTTCGCGCTCGTCCCAGTCCAGCTCCTCGTGCACGCTGACCTGCTCGGCCAGCACCGTCTCGAACAACTGCGGATCGAGATCGGCGGCCAGGTAGATGCGTTCCTCGCGCTGGCCCTGACGGCTGCCGAGATCGGCCAGCACCAGCCATTCTTGCTTCATCAGCGCATCGGCCTCGGCGAACAGCGCCGCGCGGCCGTTGGCCAGGCGGTATTCGGCGCCACCCGCGCGGCGCTGCTGGGCCACCCGGTCGGGGTAGGCGAACGCCAGCAGGGCGCCGAGCCAGCGCGGATGTTCGGGGTCGGCAACCGGAGTGCTTACTGGGGTGCGCTTGAGATAGCCGAGGAACTGCCGGGCCAACTGGCGCGCCCGCTGCACCCCGCCTTGGCCGGCACTCCGCTGGCTGCCACGCGCGGCCTTGCTCGCGCCGCCGAGCAGGGCCAGGCGGCTGTGCAAGTCCGCTCCCGCGCCTCTCAGAATGTCACGTTCGCCGAGCAAGGCGGCCAGGTCGCAGGCCAGCGCACCCAGGCCCAGCGCCTGGCCGCGCAGCAGCAGGTGGGCGATGCGCGGGTGCGCCGGCAGCTCGGCCATGGCCTGGCCATGGGCCGTCAGCAGCCCGCGCTCATCCAGCGCACCGAGGCGGGTCAGCAGCTCCGTGGCCTGGGCATAGGCCGCGGCCGGTGGCGGGTCGAGCCAGGTCAGTTCCGCGGGGGTCACGCCCCAGCGCGCCAGTTGCAGGGCCAGGCCGGCCAGGTCGGCCTGGAGGATTTCCGCCGCGCCGTAGGCTGCGAGTTGCTCGTGCTGGTGCTGCGACCACAGCCGGTAACAACTGCCCGGCTGCAGGCGTCCGGCCCGCCCGGCGCGCTGGGTGGCCGAGGCACGGGAAATGCGCTGGGTGTCCAGCCGCGTCATGCCGCTGCCCGGATCGAAGCGCGGCACCCGCGCCAGGCCGGCGTCCACCACCACGCGCACGCCGTCGATGGTCAGGCTGGTCTCGGCGATATTGGTCGCCAGCACCACCTTGCGCGTGCCGGCGGGCGCCGGTTCGATGGCCTTGCGCTGGGCGCTGAGGTCCAGTTCGCCATGCAGTGGACACAGGAGGATCTCGCTGCGCCCGGCCAGGGCCTCGGCCAACTGCTCGTTGACCCGGCGGATCTCCGCCTGACCGGGGAGGAACACCAGCAGGCTGCCCGGCTCGTCGGCCAGCGCCTGCAACACCGTCTGCACCACCCTGGGCTCGAGCCACTCGCCGGGTTGATAGGGCGCGCCCCAGCTCAGGTCCACCGGGAACATGCGCCCCTCGCTGCGCAGCACCGGCGCATCGTCGAGCAGCGCGGCCAGCTTCTCGCCTTCCAGGGTCGCCGACATCAGCAGCACCCTGAGCGCCGGCTCGCCCGAGTCCTCGCCGCGAAACATGCTGCGGCCATTGAGGCACAGGGCCAAGGCCAGGTCGGCATCCAGGCTGCGCTCGTGGAATTCGTCGAAGATCACCAGGCCGATCCCTTCCAGCGCCGGGTCGTCCTGCAGGCGGCGGGCGAGAATGCCCTCGGTGACCACCTCGATGCGGGTGCGCGGGCCGACTTTGCTGTCCAGGCGGATGCGGTAGCCGACGGTCTCACCGACCGCCTCGCCCAGCTCGCTGGCCAGGCGTTCGGCGGCGGCGCGCGCGGCCAGACGGCGCGGCTCGAGCATGATGATGCGTTGCCCGGCCAGCCAGGGCTCGTCCAGCAGCGCCAGCGGCACGCGGGTGGTCTTGCCGGCGCCGGGCGGGGCCTCCAGCACCGCCTCGTGGCGACTCGCCAGGGCTTGGCGCAGCGCAGGTAACAGGACGTCGATAGGCAGGGAATTCATGAAGGCTCCAGTCTGGCCGACGATTATAGCGGCGAACCGTCCGCCCGCTGCGCGGGTCTTGACTTGGTCAGCGCAATCAGCGGTTGTGAACATATCGAGCGCCGTCGCGAGAGCGTCTCCAGGCGTTCGCGGCAAGGCGCGCAGGGTGAAAAGCAGGAGAGTTTAGTGAGCTGAATGACTCTGTTTTTTCATCCAGCGCAACGTCGGCAGCGGGCGCCTTGAGGCGTTCGCAGTAGGCGGAATTTTTTTCACAGCCTCTCAGCAGTTTTGCCCCAGCCGGCTTGCTATAGTTGCGCCACTTTTGTCCGGAGGTATGCCATGCGCACCCAATACCGCGTTATCGGCGGCGCTCTTGCCGTCACCCTGCTCACCCAATTGAGCGCCTGCGGCACCCTGTTCTTCCCCGATCGACGCGGCCAGATCGAGGGCCGGATCGACCCGGTGGTGGCGGCGCTGAATGCCGTCGGCATCCTGTTCTACGTGATCCCCGGTCTGATCGCCTTCGGCATCGACTTCGCCACCGGCGCCATCTACCTGCCGAACGGGCACAGCGCCCAGGTCGATCCGCAAGAACTGCGCAAGGTCGTGGATGCCGAAGGCAAGATCGACAACGCCCGGCTCAAAGCCCTGATCGAGCAGCACACCGGCCACAGCCTGCCGCTCGACGACCCGCGCCTGATCCACAGCAGCGCCAGCGCCGAGCAACTGGCCGCCCATGGTCTGCGTCCGGCCGCCTGAGCCTGACCGGCCACACACCTGGCCTGGCCTCGGCCCGGCCTGCTAGCGAGAGCAAGACCCTGTGACCATACTGCCGCAGCATGCCCGCCTGATGCGTCAGGCCACCTTTGCGGCGCTGGCCGTGGCCTTGACCCTGGCCCTGGCCAAAGCCATCGCCTGGTGGTTGAGCGGCTCGGTCAGCCTGCTGGCCGGTCTCACCGACTCGCTGCTGGATGGCGCCGCCTCGCTGCTCAATCTGATCGCCGTGCACTACGCCTTGCGCCCGGCGGACGAAGACCATCGCTACGGCCACGGCAAGGCCGAGGCCCTGGCCGGACTCGGCCAGGCGCTGTTTATCGGCGTCAGTGCGCTGGTGGTCGGCGTGCATGGCGTGGAGCGCCTGCTCAACCCGCAGCCGCTCGGTGCGGCGACCCTGGGCATCGCGGTGATGCTGCTGTCGCTGGCGCTGACCGCCGCCCTGCTGCTGTTCCAGCGTCACGTGGTGCGCCAGACCGGCTCCACCGCGATCCGTGCGGACTCGCTGCACTACCGCTCCGACCTGTTGCTCAACGCCAGCATCCTGCTCGCCCTGCTGCTGGCCAGCTTCGGCTGGCCACAACTGGATGCGCTGTTCGGCATCGGCATCGCCTTCTTCATCCTCTGGAGCGCTCTGAGCATCGCCCGCGAGGCCTCGGCCGTGCTGATGGACAAGGAGCTGGCGCCGGAGCTCAGCGAGCGCATGCACCTGCTGGCCTGCGGCATACCCGGCGTGCTCGGCGTGCATGACCTGCGCACGCGCATGTCCGGCACCCACTGGTTCGTCCAGCTGCACGTGGAGTTGCCCGGCGAACTGAGCCTGCTGCAGGCCCATGCACTGTGCGAGCAGGTGGAGCATGCGATTCGCGCCGAATTCTCTCGCGCCGAAGTGCTGGTGCATGCCGACCCACTCGACCCGCCCAGCTCCTGATGATCGTCACGGTTGCGGCAAAAACCCACTAGTTGCGCGCCCCGCCTGGGGCACACCGCTGACCCTGCACGGGTTCCGAGCTTTAGTCGCGGCCACAGCCGAGCGAGCGACCAGGTGCAACCAGATGCACCGAAAACGCATTTCCCGCATATGCTGAAAGGGCGTATCAGCTCTGTGGAGCCGACCCCATGAAGAAGCCCAGCCTCGAGACGCTTTACCGCGAGCACCAGCCCGCCGCCATCGAAAAGCGCCTGAACAGCAAGAACAAGCCACAAATCATTTCCGATGCCGTACTCGGCGCAATAGACGGTTGCGTCACCACCTTTGCCATCGTCGCCGGCGCTGTCGGGGCCGGATTTTCCACCTCGGTCGCGTTGATCATGGGCTTCGCCAACCTGTTGGCCGATGGTTTCAGCATGGCTGTCAGCAACTACGAAGCGATCAAGGCCCAACACGAGTTCCGCGAACAGGCCCGGCGCATGGAGGAGGAACACATCGACAGGGTGCCCGAGGGCGAACTTGAAGAAGTCCGTCAGGTATTCTGCCGCAAGGGCTTCAGCGGCGACACGCTCGAGGAGATCGTCACCACCATCAGCCGGGATCGCCAGCTCTGGGTTGAAACCATGCTCATCGAAGAACACGGTCTGCAGAACGTCGAACTGGATCCTGTGCGCTCGGCCACCGTGACCTTCACGACCTTCCTGATCGCCGGCGCCATCCCGCTGCTGCCGTTGTTTTTCACCGGCCTGGGCATCCAGCGCCAATTCTTCCTGAGCACGGTCCTGGCCGCGGCAGTGTTCTTTTCCATCGGCATGTTGAAGAGCCTGGAGTTTGCCAAACCCACTCTGCGCGCCGGCTTTGGCACCCTGCTCACCGGCGGTACCGCAGCCGCCCTGGCCTACCTGACCGGTTACCTGCTGCGTTACGGCTTCGGCATCGAATGATGCAATGCCTGAACATCGCCCAGAAAAAAGGGAGACCTGGCGGTCTCCCTTTTTTCTTGCCTGGGGCAAGTGTCCGCTACTGGCAATTCTGTTGCCGCTTTCGTCGCCCGCCTGGTTGGGCAGTGCGGACCCGGGTGCCGTGACGGCCTGGTAAGGCCGGCGGCGCCGGTTCGCCTGATTGGGCGAGCCGGGTGGACGTGTCGTCCGGGCCGTGAAACTGAGGTAAAGATTACAGATACAGGCGCAGTTAAAGATTGCGAACATTGCCAATCTACACACAACTTGCGCAATTTTTAACTAACAGCGCATGATTATCAGCATTCAAATAATGAAAGCGCGCCAAACATGACCAGACTCGACCGCTACGACCTGAATATCCTTGCCGAACTGCAGCGCGATGCCACCCTGTCCAATCAGGACCTGGCCGAACGCATCGGCCTGTCGCCCTCGCCCTGCTCGCGGCGGGTCAAGCAACTGGAGGACGACGGCTACATCCTCGGCCAGGTCGCCCTGCTGGATCGCAAGAAGCTCGGCCTGACCCTCACCGCCTATGTCCTGATCGGCATGGACAAACACACCCCCGAGCGCTTCGAGCATTTCCAGCAGATAATCCGCCAATGCCCGGAGGTACTGGAATGCAGCCTGGTCACCGGCATGGATGCCGACTACCAGCTCAAGGTGGTCGTGCCGGACATGGATCATTACCAACAGCTTCTGCTCGGCACCCTGACCCGCATCGAGGGCGTTTCCAGCGTGCGTTCGAGCTTCGTCCTGCAGCAGATCCTCTCCAACACCCAGTTGCCGCTGCAGCACCTGCGCAATTGACCGGCACTTACCGACGGTCGCTGACAAACCAGGCCGCACGGGTATAATCGCCGGCGTTTAGCTGTGCCTTGTGCGGCCCGCCATAAAGAGCCTTGCGCTCAGACAATAACAATCGCCCCGCCCACCTCCTGCCCGTTCTGGCAGCACAGCCTCGTTTTGCCAAAGAGGTCACGATGGATCCGCAAGTATTCGAAGAGTTGATGATGACCGTGCTGGTCGGCGGCCTGGTGCTGTTCATGGGGTTCATCGTCTGGGACCTGGCGAAGAAGTCCAAGGCCGGACGCTTCGGCAGCATGATCCTGTTCCTCGCCCTGGGCCTGGGCGTGCTCGGTTTTGTCATCAAGACCGTGGTGATCGCCGGGATGGAAGGCGTCTGAGCCGTCGCTGAAACGGCCACGCGCCGAGGCCGCCCTACTGCCGTGAGCAATCCACGCTCCTTAGGCGGTCACTCGCCGCAAGCAGTGCAGCATGGATGATCGGCGCGACATAAAAGCTGGCGGGTTGTCGCTGCGCGCCGAAGCCGCCCTACCGCCCCGAGTCACCCTACGACCGGATCGTCTCGAAAAAACACGCACTACAAGCGCGCCTCGACCTCTTTCCACTCGCCGGGTTGCAGGCCGTCCAGGCTCCAGGGGCCGATGCCCACGCGCACCAGACGCAGGGTCGGCAGGCCCACCGCCGCAGTCATGCGCCTGACCTGACGGTTGCGCCCCTCGCGAATCACCAGCTCCAGCCAGGCGGTCGGCACGCTCTTGCGAAAACGCACCGGCGGGTTGCGCGGCCATAACTTCGGCTCATCCAGCACGCGCACCTCGGCCGGCAGGGTCGGCCCGTCGTTCAGCTCGACGCCCGCGCGCAGGCGCTGCAGCTGCTCGGCCGTCGGCTCGCCTTCCACCTGCACCCAATAGGTTTTCGCCAGTTTGTGTTTGGGGTCGGCGATGCGCGCCTGCAGGCCACCGTCATTGGTCAGCAGCAGCAAGCCCTCGCTGTCGCGATCCAGGCGTCCGGCCGGATAGACCCCGGGCACCGCGACGAAGTCCTTGAGGGTGGCGCGGCCCTGCTCGTCGTTGAACTGGGTCAGGACATCGAAGGGCTTGTTCAGCAGCAGCAAGCGCGGCTCGGCCGGCGGCGCCTTGGCCACCCGGCGGATGGCAGGCTTGCCAGCGGAGCGCGAGGGCGTGGCGGAACGGGGCGGGCGCGGCATGCAGGCTCCGGGAACAGAAAAAGGGGTGGCCAGTGTAACCGAGGCCACCCTTCGACCATCAACCGGACTTATGGGCGAGGCCTTCGCGGCCACGGGCGGCTATGCTGGCAAGGTTGTGTTTTGCATACCGAGGGAACCCGCATGAACGCCTCCGATTCCATACTCGACACCTTCACCGGCTGGGCCGCCACGGCACCCGGCGCGCCCCTCGAACCGCACAGCTATGACCCCGGCCCGCTGGGCGGCGAGGAGGTCGAGGTGGCGGTCGAGTACTGCGGCATCTGCCACTCCGACCAGTCGATGATCGACAACGAATGGGGCAACGCCCGCTATCCGTTCATCCCCGGCCACGAGGTGGTCGGCCGCATCGTCCGCCTCGGCGAGCAGGTGCGCGGCCTCGAACTCGGCCAGCGGGTCGGTATCGGCTGGTACAAGGGCAGCTGCATGCACTGCCACTCCTGCATGGAAGGCGCGCACCAGCTCTGCGGCTCGGTAAAACCGACCATCATCGGCAGCAACGGCGGTTTCGCCGACCGCCTGCGCAGCCACTGGGCCTGGGCCGTGCCGCTGCCGGATGGGCTGGACCCGAGCCTGGTCGGCCCGCTGTTCTGCGCCGGCTCGACGGTGTTCAGCCCGCTGCTGGAGTTCAACGTCAAACCCACCGACCGGGTCGGCGTGGTCGGCATCGGCGGCCTGGGTCATTTGGCCCTGGGCTTTCTCAACGCCTGGGGCTGCGAAGTCACCGCCTTCACCTCGTCGCTGAACAAGCAGGAAGAAGCCAAGCGCCTGGGCGCGCACAAGGTGGTGGCCTCGACCGACAGCGCGGCGCTCAAGGCGATCGCCGGCAGCCTGGATTTCCTCCTGGTCACCGCCAGCGCCGACCTGGACTGGAACGCGCTGATCGGCACCCTCGGCGGCAAGGGCCGCCTGCACTTCGTCGGCATAGTGCCGAGCGCCATCCCGGTGCATGTGTTCAACCTGATCCCGCGCCAGCGCAGCCTGTCCGGCTCACCGGTGGGCTCGCCCGCGAGCATGGCGACCATGCTGGAATTCTGCGCCCGCCACCAGATCCTGCCGCAGGTCGAGCTCTTCCCCATGAGCCGGGTCAACGACGCCATCGACCACCTGCGCGCCGGCAAGGCGCGCTACCGGGTGGTGCTGGACGCCAGCTGCTGAGCCGCACGCGACGCCTGCAGCGCATCCGCCAAACAGCTTCTAGACTGAGGTCTGGCGGAGTGCCTGCAAGCTTAGCGCTGCATTCCCTCCGGGACCGAGCCGCCACGGCCGGGACTTGTCTTTCGAGGCAGCGGCCACATGCGAGAGTTTATGTACGACCTGAGCAGCGTCCTGATCGCCGGCATCCTCTTCGCCTCCATGGCACTGCTCATCGAACTGGGCTATCGCGTCGGCCGGAGGTACCAACGCACCAGCGACGAACCGTCGAAGACCCAAATCATCACCATCCAGGGCTCGCTGATCGGCATCCTCGCCTTGCTGCTCGGCTTCACCTTCTCCCTCTCGCTGCAACGTTTCGACAGCCGCAGCGAGGCCGTGGTGAACGAAGCCAACGCCATCGGCACCGCCTACCTGCGTGCCCAGTTGCTGCCGGCATCGGTGCGCGAACCGACGCTCAAGGCGCTGGCCAGCTACCTGAACCTGCGGGTGCGGGCCGGCACGCTCAGCCTGGACCACGCCTATCAGCGCCAGGCCATGCTCGATCAGGCAAGCCAACAGCAGGCCCTGCTCTGGCGCTATGCCCTGCAGGCCGCCGGGGAGGCGCCTAACCCGGTCACCAGCGGCCTGTTCCTGGAGGCCCTGAACGAGATGATCGACGCCTACGGCACGCGGGATGCCACGCTCAATCGCCACGTCCCGGAAATCGTCCTGAGCCTGCTCTACACCACCTTCCTGATGGCCGGCGTCATCCTCGGCTACTCGGCCGGCGTCGCCGGCCACCGCGCGTCCTTCGCCACCTACATCATGGTCGGGCTGATCGTGCTGCTGGTGTTCCTGATCATCGACCTCGATCGCCCGCGGCGCGGCCTGATCCAGGTCAGCCACAAGAGCCTGGTCGACCTGGAGAACGCCATGGCCCAGCCCAGACCCGTGGCCCCCTTCCACGAGTTCATGCCGGGTAGCTCGGCCCCGCGCTGAGCCGTCCGCTCAACGGAACGGCGGCTCGTCGAAGCTGCGCAGCTTGCGCGAGTGCAGCGAGTTGAGCTGGCCGCGCAGCAGGTCGAGGGCGGCGATGCCGATGTGCAGGTGCTGGGTCACCGCCCGCTCGTAGAAGGCGCCGGCGGCGCCGGGCAGCTTGATCTCGCTGTGCAGCGGCTTGTCCGACACGCACAACAGGGTGCCGTAGGGCACCCGCAGGCGATAACCCTGGGCGGCGATGGTGCCGCTTTCCATGTCCACCGCCACGGCCCGCGCCAGGTTGATCAGCGGCCGCTCCTGGGCCCAGCGCAACTCCCAGTTGCGATCGTCATAGGTCAGCACGGTGCCGGTGCGCAAACGCCGTTTGAGGGCGTCGCCACGCTCGCCGGTGACGTGCGCGGCGGCCTCCTGCAAGGCCATCTGCACTTCGGCCAGGGCCGGCAGGGGAATGTTGGGCGGCAGCACCCGGTCGAGAATCCCGTCGCGGCGCATATAGGCGTGGGCCAGCACGTAATCGCCGATGGTCTGCGATTGGCGCAGGCCGCCGCAGTGGCCGATCATCAACCAGCAGTGCGGGCGCAGCACGGCCAGATGGTCGGTGATGTTCTTCGCGTTGGACGGGCCGACACCAATGTTCACCAGGGTGATGCCGTCGCCAGGACTGGCGCCCTGCAGGTGGTAGGCCGGCATCTGGTAGCGGTGCCAGACCACGGTCTCGATGATCGCCTGCATCTCGCCCTCGGCCATGCCGCGCTCGATCACCACGTTGCCCGGCAGCACCATGCGCACGAAACGCGAATCCGCCTGCAGCACATCCAGGCCATGGCGAATGAACTGGTCGACGTAGCGGTGATAGTTGGTCAGCAGGATCCAGGGCTGCACATGACGCCAATCGCTGCCGGTGTAATGCACCAGGCGGCGCAGGGAAAAATCCACCCGGGCGGCGTCGAACAGGGCCAGCGGCAATTGCTCCGCGCCCTCCCAGTCGTACAGGCCATCGGCTGTGCCGTCGTTGGCGGCGGACAGATCGGTGCTGGGGAACACCCGCGCCAGTTCGGCGGCGGTAATCCCCGAGCCGGCCAGCTCATCGCCATGCTCGACCACATAGGGATAGGGAATATTCTGCTGGCTGACGCCCACCTCGACACACACGGTAAAGTCATGCATCAGCGGCTGCAGTTGCTCCAGCAGGTAATTGCGGAAAGCCTCGGGGTGGGTGACGGTGATGCTGTAGGTGCCGGGCACCTGGACCTTGGCATAGGCACGCACAGTCGCGGGCGCCTCGCCCTGGCACAAATAAGTCAGACGCAGTTCCGGGTAGTGGAACTGACGCAGTTGTTCGGCGTCCGGCTTGATGCCTTCCTTGACATAGCGCTTGAGCGCCCGACTCAGGGCAGCGGTGGCCTGCAGATGGAGGGCGGCCAGGCGATCCACGGCCTCTTCGGCAGTAGTGGCGACGACGAAGTCTTCTGAACTGAGGGTCACGGCAGCTATTCCTGGCTGAATACACGCGCCTATCTTGCCCTGATCGCCGCGCCTTGGCATAGCGCGGCGTGGCTACTGCGGCCACCGCCTGAGAGCCTCCGGCAACGGCTACGCCGTCAAGGGCCCGGCCCGCCGGGTGCCGGGGTTACCGAGCGGATACCAGCCCAGCAACGACCCCAGACTCCCCGGCACCCGCAGCAACTGCGCGGCCAACTCCGCCCAGTCACCCTGGCGCCAGGATCAGGCCAGCAGCCACAGGTGGCTACGCAGGTGATCGACGAAGCGCGGCTGGCCGAGGATATGGGCGCGTTCTAGATGCCATAGCTCGGCCAGCGGATCGATGCCGCACTGCAGGCAGGCCTGGCGGTATTCGTGCTGGAAGGTTTGGTTGCGGGTCATTGCGCTCGCTCCATTGCAAGGGGCCGCCAGTCTGCAACCGAGGGGCGGCCTGCAGGTCAAACGCAGCCTGCCAAGCACGACAACTCAAACCAGCTGCGGCGTGCTGCGCGCCACCAGCGCCTCGACGTCGATGCCGCGCGGCAGGGTGCCATAGACCCGTCCGCCGTCGCCCAGGCGGCTGGCGATAAAGGCGTCGCTTACCTCGGCGTTGCCGGCTTCCAGCAGCAGCTTAGCCTGCAGGGCCAGGGCCACGTCTTCGGTCAGTTGGCGGGCGCGGTACTGGATGTCGGCGCTGTCGCTGAAATCCGCCTGGAGTTTGTCGATGTGCTTTTTCAGCCGGGCATCGCCATGGCCGTCGCCCAGCTCGGCGAACAGTGCATCGAGCACGCCCCGCTCCTTCGACAGCGCGCGCAGCACGTCCAGGCACTGCACGTTGCCGGAGCCTTCCCAGGTCGAGTTGACCGGTGCCTCGCGGTACAGGCGCGGCAGGATGCTGTCTTCGACGTAGCCGGCGCCGCCCATGCACTCGGCGGCCTCGTTGATCATGGCCGGCGCGCGCTTGCAGATCCAGTACTTGCCGACCGCAACGACCAGGCGGGCGAGCTTGTCTTCCTGCGGGTCTGCGGCGTGGTCCAGGGCCTTGCCCATGCGCAGGGTCAGGGCCAGGGCGGCTTCGCTTTCCAGGGCCAGGTCGGCCAGGACGTTCTGCATCAGCGGTTGTTCGTTGAGCACGCGGCCGCCGACCTGGCGGTAGGCGCAGTGATGGGCGGCCTGGGTCAGGGCCTGACGCATCAGGGCACTGGAGCCGACCATGCAGTCGAAGCGGGTCAGCGCGACCATTTCGATGATGGTCGGCACGCCGCGCCCCTCCTCGCCGACCATCCAGGCCAGGGCGCCGCGGTACTCGACTTCGCTGGAGGCATTCGACCAGTTGCCCAGCTTGCTCTTCAGGCGCTGGATATACAGCTCGTTGCGCGTGCCGTCCGGGCGATGGCGCGGCAGCAGGAAGCAGGTCAGGCCCTTGTCGGTGTAGGCCAGGGTGAGGAAGGCGTCGCACATGGGCGCCGAGCAGAACCACTTGTGGCCGACCAACTCGTAGGCCTGGCCGGGTCCGCCTGCGCCGACCGGATAGGCGCGGGTGGTGTTGGCGCGCACGTCGGTGCCGCCCTGCTTCTCGGTCATGGCCATGCCGATGGTGGCGCCGGTTTTCTGCTCGATCGGCAGGTTGCGCGGGTCGTACTGGGTGGAGAGGATCTTCGGCAGCCAGATTTCCGCGATATCCGGCTGCAGCCTCAACGCCGGCACGCTGGCGTAGGTCATGGTCAGCGGACAACCGCTGCCGGCTTCGGCCTGGCTGTGCAGGTAGCTCATGGTGGCGCGGGCGACCTGGGCGCCGGGGCGCGGGTCGGTCCAGGGCTGCGAGGGGATGCCGTGCTCGATGGCCGCGGCCATCAGCTGATGATAGGCCGGGTGGTACTCGACCAGATCGATGCGCCGGCCATAGCGGTCGTGGCTCTTGAACTGCGGCTTGTTCTCGTTGGCGAGGAAGCCCGCGGCCATCAGCTCGCCACCGGCCAGGGCGCCATAGGCGGCGATGCGCGCCTCGGCCCAGCCGCCGCCGAAGCGTTTGTTCCACTCCTGCAAGGGCAGGTCGGCGCGGTACAGGTTGACGCCGTCCAGCGGCGGCACCTGGTTGAACACTTCATGGGTTTCGGCATGCTGACTGGCATTCATGACTGTGGCTCCTTTTCGGGCAACGGGGCGCCAACGGCGCGTAGACAGAAGGTGACCAGGCCCTGGCTGACGTCACTCAGGCTGGGGGCGGGATAACCCGCTTCGCGGGCGGCGCGAGCCGGAGGTGACAAGGGACCGACCAGGGCTTCGGCGATGGCGCCGACCAGGCAGGCGGCGGTCAGGCCGAGATGGCTGACGCGGAACACCCCGGCGGCGTTGCCTTCCTCGAGCAGCTCGCCGAACGACTCGGCATAGGCCTCACGGAAGAGCAGACGCTGCTCGTCGACCTGCGGCTCGACCGGCTCGGCGATCAAGGCGAAGGCCAGGCGCCGGCTGTGCCAGGCCCGCGCGGCGAACTGCTGCAAGCCGGCGGCCAGGCGCTCGGCGGGTGGTCCCGGGGCGCGCAGGGTCTGCAGCAGCGCCTCGAGTTCGCCCTGGCTGGCAATCGCGAAGACTTCGGCGGCCAATTCGCCCTTGTTGTGAAAATGGCGGTACAGGCTGCCGGTGGCGATGCCCACGTCCTCGGCCAGCGCCTGCATGGTCAAGGCGGCGAAACCACCATCGGCGACACGGGCCAGGGCACTGGCGAGGATCCGCTCGCGCAGCGCTTGATCGCGGTCGATACGCAGGGCGCTGGTGCGATACGCCATGATCTGAATCCTGATTCATTAATTGCGTTCAGTGAATCATGCTTCAGAGCTTGCGCAAAGGGGCATTTCGGCCAAGGGAGAGGGCGAGCCGGGCGCAGCGGGCATCCGTACTCCGGATCAACCGCGGAACGCGGTGCAATCCGGGAAAGCTATCCCGGATTGCGCTGGCGCTCATCTGGCTACGAGGGCCAATCGGCCTTTCCACTCAGCCGACGCGGCACAGCACCCAGTCGTGCAGCAGGCCGCGCAAGGCCTCGAACTTCACCGGTTTGGCCAGGTAGTCGCTCATGCCGGCGGCCAGACAGCGCTCGCGATCGCCGCTGTGGCTGTGAGCGGTGATCGCCAGCACCGGCAATTCGGCGCAGCCCGACAGGGTGCGCAGCGCCCGGCAGGTGGCGAAGCCGTCCATCACCGGCATCTGGCAATCCAGCAGGACCGCATCGACCGGCTCGCGCCGCAGCACCTCGAGCGCCTCGGCGCCGTTGTCGGCGGTACGCACGCGGTAGCCCAGCTTGAGCAGCATGCCGCGGGTCACCAACTGATTGATCGCGTTGTCCTCGACCACCAGCACCGTGCACTGCCCGGGACTGCGCGCGACCCGGGCCTGCGCCCGCGCTTGCGGCACAAGCGCGGGCTGCGCGGCTACCGGACGCGGCAAGGCCAGCGGCACATGCAGCTGAAAACGGCTGCCCTGGCCGGGCTGCGACTCATGGCTGAGGCTGCCGCCCTGCAGGTCGACCAATTGCCGACAGATTGCCAGGCCGATACCCAGGCCACCGTATTCGCGGGTCATGGAGCCGTCCAACTGATGGAAGCGCTGATACAGCGACGTCTCCTGCGGCTCCTTGAAGCCCACGCCGGTGTCGATCACCTCGATGCTCAGCGGCAGGCTATCGGCTACCGTGCCGGCGCGTCTGACCCGCAGGCGGATCTCGCCGCGGGCGGTGAACTTGACGGCGTTGTCGAGCAGATAGCCGAGGCTCTGTGCCAGCTTGCCGGCATCGCCATCGAGGGTATCGGGCAGGCTTTCGTCCAGCTCCAGGACGAAGCGCAGGCCCTTGTCCTCGGCCCGCGCGGCGTACTGCGCGCGCAAGCCGTCGAGCAACCCGCGCAGGCTGAACGGCTCGCGCCGCGGGTAGAGCTTGCCGGCCTGCAACTCGCTGAGGGCGAGGATGTCGTTGACCATGCGCATCATGTCCCGCGCCGAACCGGCGGCGGTCTTCTGGTACTGCGCCAACTCGGCATCCAGGTTGAGGGTATCCATCAGTTCCAGAGAGCCGATCACCCCGTTCATCGGCGTGCGCAACTCGTGGGTAACGCTGGCGAGGAATTCGTCTTTGAGCCGGTTGCTGTTGGCCAGTTCCTGGTTCAGCGTCTCCAGCTTGCGCCCACTGTCCTGGAGAATCCGCGTGCGCTCCTCCTTCATCGCGTTGATCCGGTCGGCCAGGGCCAGCGACAGCAGGCCGACCTCCAGCGCCGAGCCGATCTGGCTGGCGTACATGGTCAGGAACATATTGGGCAGATAGCCGAGCACCATCAGGCTGTTGATCGCGCCGCCGAGCAGGAAGGCGCTCCAGGCGATGATGAAGTAGCGCGCCACGCGCATGCCGCGCAGCCAGGCCAGAACCCCGGCGACGAACACCACCACGGTGAACAGCAGCGCCAGGTAGGTGGCCAGGCGCAACGACAGCGCATAGCTGACGGTCAGCGCCAGGACCATCACCCCGGCACCGCTGGCCATCATCACCAGCAGCGTGCGGTCGACCCAGGGGCTGTGCTCGGCGGTGTGCAGGAAGCTGCGCGCGAACTGGCAGCCGAACAGCGCGGCCGAACCGATCAGAAAGGGCGTCGCGGCATTCGCCCACCAGGGGTTGTCGGGCCAGAAATACTCGATGCCGGCGCCGTTGACCGAGACCTGATAGAGGCCGAACGAGGCGATATAGAGGATGTAATAGAGGTAGCTGGCATCCCTGACGCTGAGGAAGATGAACAGGTTGTAGATCAGCATCACCAGCAGCACGCCGTAGATGATGCCGAGCACGTAGATACGCGCGGGCTGCTCTTCCAGGTAGGCATTGGGCGCCCACAGGCTCAGCGGCGCCTGGATCGAGCCCTGACTTTGCAGGCGCAGATAGACGCGCTGCGACTGGTGCGGCTGCAGGTCGAGTTCGAACAGGTAGTTATGGTGCTTGATCTGCCGGCTGATGAAGGGCAGCGAGTCGCCGGTGCGCTGGGCCAGCCGGAATCTGCCCTGGGCGTCCGGCAGGTACAGATCCAGCCGATCCAGCGGCGGATAGGCCAGTTCCAGCAACCAGGGCTGCGGCCCGTCCAGCCGCTGTGGTCGATACTCCAGATCCAGGCGCAGCCAGAATACCGAACGGGAATAACCGGCATTCAGGACCGGCTTGTCATGCTGACGGAAGCTCGCCTGCAGGGCCGACGAGGTGACTTCGTCGATAGTCGCATCGCCGCGGACATCCTCGAACACCTGCATGGCCTGGCCAAGCGGCAGCATGCGGGTATGTTCATCGAAGACCACGGCAGAGGCGCAGAGCGGCCAGACTGCGAACAGAAGAATCAGGAGGTAGCGCATGCGGACCCACGAAGGCAAAGTCGGGAAAAGTCGGGATGCGCCGGAGAGCCCTCCTCTCCTGACTGACGCCGCCTCGCCTACCCGGTCATATGAATGGCCGTCACTCTAGCACAGGCCTTGCGGGGGAAAACGACGGCTGGCGCAAACAGCGTGGACACGCATGCAGGGCTCTGGAACAGGCACCAGAGGCCAACCTCGGCGCAGCCCGCTTAGACCGTGGGAAAGCTGCCGCTACGATCAGGATTCCCAGCGGCGAGCGGCGCGGTTTGACTCGATAACCGCGCCCACCTGCGCGGTTCAATCGGGGCCGTTTAATGCTAAGCTCGCGCACCATGAAAAACCCTACTTCCCGCCCCGTAGTGCTCTGCTTATCCGGTCACGACCCCAGTGGTGGCGCCGGCCTGCAAGCCGATATCGAAGCCCTGCTCGCGCAAGGCTGCCACGCCGCCCCGACGGTCACCGCGCTGACCGTGCAGGACACGGTGAATGTCGCCGACTTCCGCGTACTCGATCGCGACTGGGTACTGGCCCAGGCCAATGCGGTGATCGCCGATCTGCCGATCGCGGCCGTCAAACTGGGCATGCTCGGCTCGGTGGAGATGGTCGAGACCGTGCTGCAGATCATGCAAAAGCTGCCGGGCATCCCGCTGGTCTGCGACCCGGTCCTGCGCGCCGGCGGCGGTGGCGCCCTGGGCAAGGATGAAGTCGGCTACGCCATGCGCGAACGCCTGTTTGCCGTCGCCACCATCGCCACACCGAACCTGCCGGAAGCGCGCATCCTCGCCGAGCTGCCGGACGGCACGGCCGATCAGTGCGCGGAGAAGCTGCTGCCCCATGTCCGCCACCTGCTGATCACCGGCGGCCACGGCGACGAACAGCAGGTGCACAATCGCCTGTATTGCCGCGACGGCAGCCGTCACACCTTCACTTGCCAGCGCCTGCCGGGCAGCTACCACGGCTCCGGCTGCACCCTGGCCAGCGCCCTGGCCGGCCGCCTGGCCCTCGGCCAGGAACTGGTCAGCGCCGTGCAGTTCGCCCTCGACTACACCTGGCGCACCCTGCGCGACGCCGAGCAACCCGGCCACGGCCAGCACATCCCGCGCCGCCTGCCGCTGGATGCTGATTAATAGAAAGCAGCCGATGGAGCGCTTCCGATGAAACTGCGTGGCCTGTATGCCATCACCAACAGCCAACTGCTGGCTGACGGCAAGCTGCTGCCCTACGTCGAGGCCGCCCTCAAGGGCGGCGCGACGCTACTGCAATACCGCGACAAGTCGACCGACGACGCCCGCCGCCTGCGTCAGGCCGAAGCCCTGCGCGAGCTGTGCAATCGCTACGGCGCCGGCCTAATCATCAACGACGACGCCGAACTGGCCGCACGCCTCGGCGTCGGCCTGCACCTGGGCCAGAGCGACGGTTCGCTGTCCGCCGCCCGCGCCCTGCTCGGGCGCCAGGCGATCATCGGCGGCACCTGCCATGCCCAGCTCGAGCTGGCCGAGGCCGCTGCCAAGGAAGGCGCCAGCTATGTCGCCTTCGGGCGCTTCTTCGACTCCAACACCAAGCCCGGCGCCCCCAGCGCCACGCTCGAACTGCTGGATGAGGCGAAAAGTCGCATCGGCCTGCCGATCGTCGCCATCGGCGGCGTGACCCTGGACAATGCCGCCCTGCTGATTGCCCGTGGCGCCAGCATGGTGGCGGTGATTCACGCCCTGTTCGCCGCCGGCTCGGCCGCCGAAGTCGAGCGCCGCGCCCGCGCCTTCAGCGCCCTGTTCGCCACCCCTTAACCGATTTGCGGGGCGGCCCGATTCGCCCCGACTCGCTATTTGAGAGGCCCTGCCATGTCCCGCTCCGAAATTCTCTTCGCCCACGCCCAGAAGCACATCCCCGGCGGCGTCAACTCGCCGGTGCGCGCCTTCAAGAGCGTCGGCGGCACGCCACTGTTCTTCAAGCACGCGGCCGGCGCCTATGTCACCGACGAGGATGACCGGCGCTACGTGGACTACGTCGGCTCCTGGGGCCCGATGATTCTCGGCCACAGCCACCCGGACGTGCTCGATGCGGTGCGCCGCCAGCTGGAACACGGCCTGTCCTACGGCGCACCGACCGCCATGGAAACCGAGATGGCCGACCTGGTCTGCGCCCTGGTGCCGTCGCTGGAGATGGTGCGCATGGTCAGTTCCGGCACCGAAGCGACCATGAGCGCGATCCGCCTGGCCCGCGGCTTCACCGGCCGCGACAGCATCATCAAGTTCGAAGGCTGCTACCACGGCCATTCCGACAGTTTGCTGGTCAAGGCCGGCTCCGGCGCCCTGACCCAGGGCGTGCCTAGCTCGGCCGGGGTGCCGGCGTCTTTCGCCAAACACACCCTGACCCTGCCGTTCAACGACCTCGAAGCGGTCGAGCAGATGCTCGCCGAGGTCGGCCAGGAAGTGGCCTGCATCATCGTCGAGCCGGTGGCCGGCAACATGAACTGCGTACCGCCGGCGCCGGGCTTCCTCCAGGGCCTGCGCGAACAGTGCGACAAGCATGGCGTGGTGCTGATCTTCGACGAAGTGATGACCGGCTTTCGCGTCGCCCTCGGCGGTGCCCAGGCGCATTACGGCGTGACCCCGGACCTGACCACCTTCGGCAAGATCATCGGCGGCGGCATGCCGGTCGGCTGCTTCGGCGGCAAGCGCGAGATCATGTCCTGCATCGCCCCGCTCGGCCCGGTCTACCAGGCCGGCACCCTGTCCGGCAACCCGCTGGCCATGGCCGCCGGCCTGACCACCCTGAAGCTGATCAGCCGCCCGGGCTTCCATGCCGAGCTGAGCGACTACACCGCGTGCATGCTGCAGGGCCTGCAGGATCGCGCCGATGCCGCCGGCATCCCCTTCGTCACCACCCAGGCCGGCGGCATGTTCGGCCTGTACTTCAGCGGCGCCGACGACATCGTCACCTTCGACGACGTGATGGGCAGCGACGCCGAGCGCTTCAAGCGCTTCTTCCACCTGATGCTGGATGGCGGCGTCTACCTGGCCCCCAGCGCCTTCGAAGCCGGTTTCACCTCCATCGCCCACGGCCAGACGGAACTGCAGATCACCCTGGACGCGGCCGAGCGCGCCTTCGCCGAGCTGAAGAAAAGCTGATGCAGTACAGCACTGTCCTGTCCGGCGGCATGCTGGCGCTGGCCTGCCTGGCCTGCGCCGTCACCATCGGCAAGGCGCGCCAGCGCTACGCCGAGGCCGATCAGCCGGCGCTGTTCTGCGCCCTGCTCGGCTTTCTCCTGGCGGCTGCGGCGGCGGTCGCCGCCGTCGGCGACCCGAACTGGCAGGCCGCCCACCTGTGGCTGAGCCAGGCCAGCAGTTTTCTCGGCCTGCCGCTGCTTGGCGCGGCCGCCCTGACCCTGGGCCGCGGCTGGGCCTGGAGCCGACCGAACTGGGGCCGCGTGGTGCTGGGGCTGTGCGCCTTCTTCGAGCTGTTCCGGCAGATGAATCTGCTGGAGGACTACCGCCTGCTGCTCAACCTGGCGAGCCTGCTGCTGATTGTCTATGCCGGCGCCATCCAGTGGCCGCGACGCGCCCCGGCAGGCGCCGCGATGGCGGCTGCCGGCCTGTTCCTGCTGGCCACACTGGCGCTCGGCGGCGAGGGGTTTGCCGGCCCGTTGCGCCGCATCGACCTGCTGCATGCCCTGCTGACACCGGCCTACCCGCTGCTGGCCTGGCTGCTGCTGAGCCTGCCGGGCAACAGCGAAGATTGCGCCGACGGAGAAAACCCCGTAAAGACTTTGTAAGAACGCCACTGGTTATTTCATAATGCCAACGCCGACCCGCCTTGTCGGCCGGGTTCGACCCCGCACCGCTTCCCGAGGAACACGGATTTCCATGAATTGCACCGGCCGCACCCTATCGCTGGGCTGCCTGCTGCTTCTTCTGCCGCTGCTCGCGTTTGCAGGCGGCAACACCCTGCTGATCCCCGCAACCGGCAGTTGCTCGCTGAATACCGCTGCCGAAGACCTGCCCGACGCACTGGCCGCCTGCCAGCAAGCGGCGCAGAACGGCGACCCGCAAGCCGAATACGAACTGGGCGAATTCTTTTACGACGGCCAGCGCGCGCCGCGCGATCTGACGCAAGCGCTGCACTGGTTCGAACAGGCCTCGCTGCAAGGTCATGCCCAGGCGCAATACCGCCTGGGCATGATGTTCTTCCGCGGCGAAGGCGTACCGGCGAACAACGTGCAGGCCTATATAGTGCTGAAAATGGCGTCGGTGAATGGCTCGGACGAAGCCATGGACAGCGCCGACCTGGTCGCGGAGCGCATGCAGCGCGAGGAACTGGAAATCGCCAGCCAGGTGCTCGGCGAGATATTCCGCAACTACCTGCTGGAACTGCAGGCCGCCGACAGCCAATCGCCGTTCGCGCCGCTGCCGTAGCTGCCGGAGGCAGCAGCGGCAAGCTTCAAGCCATAAGCTGCAAGTAAAAGCGAGCTCGCCTTACTTATTTGTCCGGCATCGGCATGGGGAACGGCATGACGTTGCCGCCACCCTTGGCCTCGCTGATCTTCGGCGTGCCCAGGCGCTCGACCTCGTCGATACGAATGATCGCGTGCATGGGCAGGAAGCTGCGCACCACGCCGTCGAACTGGGCCTTGAGTTTCTCTTCGCTGGGATCGACCACCACCTGGGTGCGCTCGCCGAAGACGAACTCCTCCACCTCCAGGAAGCCCCACAGATCGCTCTGAAAGATCTGCTTGGCGTACATTTCGTACACCTGGCCCTGGTTGAGGAAAATCACCTTATAGATGGGTTCGCGCTTGCTCATGGATGGGAGTCTAGACTGGAGAGAAAATAAGAGGGCGCAAATCATAGCACAAGACTGCCGGCTGCAAGTCCAGCCGGACTCGCTTCCCTCTACCCGGAATGCATGCAGGTCAGGCGACCTATGGTCAACTTTCCGACTCCGCCTTCCACTTGATATTGCAGCCGATACTGGGCACCTGCGCAATATCGACGGGCCGGCCGGCGAGGTGCAGTTCCAGGGCCTGACGCAGATCTTTGCCGCTGACCGGAATATCGCTGCCGGGACGCGAGTCGTCGAAGCGTCCGCGATAGATGCACTGCAGATGCTCGTCGAACAGGAAGAAATCGGGGGTGCAGGCCGCGCCATAGGCTTTCGCCACCTGCTGCGTTTCATCGTAGAGGTAGTGAAACGGATAGTTTTTGTCGCGGGCTCTTTGCGCCAGCTTGGGCGGGCTGTCTTCGGGATAACTCTGCGCATCGTTGGCCGAGATGGCCACCACCCCGAGCCCTTGCGGCATGAAGACCCTGGCCAGATCGAGCAGCGCATCCTCCACGTGCCTGACGAAGGGACAGTGGTTGCAGATAAACATCACCAGGGTAGCCTTTTCGCCCTGCACGTCGGCGAGGGACACCGGCTTGCAGCTGAGCGGCTCGGGTAACGTGAAATCCGGCGCCGAAGTACCCAGGGGCAGCATGGTCGAGGGAGTCAATGCCATTGCGCCATCCTCCTTATTAAAGAATATTTGCTTCACCATTGGACCGGCGACAACCCGCTCCGCCGGCATGCCGCGAGCAGAACCTCGGTTCGCTGGCCACTCCTGCAAGGATAGGCCGATCTGCGCCTGACGGGCTTTTTCGTCTAGCCTTCCAGCGCCTAGCGCTTTTCTCGACCCTGGCGTCGCCCTATAATGCGCGGTTCTTCGAACCATCCTTTTGAGCGCGCATGACCAAGAAGCTTTATATCGAAACCCACGGCTGCCAGATGAACGAGTACGACAGCTCGCGCATGGTCGACCTGCTGGGCGAACATCAAGCCCTGGAAGTTACCGCACGCGCCGAAGATGCCGACGTGATCCTGCTTAATACCTGTTCGATCCGCGAAAGGGCCCAGGACAAGGTGTTCTCCCAGCTGGGCCGCTGGCGCGAGCTGAAGCTGGCCAACCCGGAGCTGGTGATCGGCGTCGGCGGCTGCGTGGCCAGCCAGGAAGGCGCGGCTATCCGCGACCGCGCGCCCTATGTCGACGTGGTCTTCGGCCCGCAGACCCTGCACCGCCTGCCGGAAATGATTGCCGCCGTGCGCAGCACCAAGCTGCCGCAGGTGGACATTTCCTTCCCCGAGATCGAGAAATTCGACCGCCTGCCCGAACCGCGGGTCGACGGCCCCAGCGCCTATGTCTCGGTGATGGAAGGCTGCAGCAAGTACTGCACCTTCTGCGTGGTGCCCTACACCCGTGGCGAGGAGGTCAGCCGGCCACTGGACGACGTCCTCGCCGAAGTGCTGCACCTGGCCGAAAACGGCGTGCGCGAAGTCACCCTGCTCGGCCAGAACGTCAACGGCTACCGCGGCGACACCGCAGAGGGTCAGCTCGCCGATTTCGCCGAACTGCTCTATGCCGTGGCCGCCATCGACGGCATCGACCGCATCCGCTACACCACCAGCCACCCGCTAGAGTTCTCCGATGCACTGATCCAGGCCCACGCCGAGATCCCCGAGCTGGTGAAATACCTGCACCTGCCGGTGCAGTCGGGTTCCGACCGCATTCTCGCGGCCATGAAGCGGGGTCACACCGCTCTCGAGTACAAGTCGCGCATCCGCAAGCTGCGCGCGGCGGTGCCGGACATCCTGATCAGCACGGACTTCATCATCGGTTTCCCCGGCGAAACCGAGAAAGACTTCGAGCAGACCATGAAACTGATCGAGGAGGTCGGCTTCGATTTCTCCTATTCCTTCGTCTACAGCGCCCGCCCCGGCACTCCGGCGGCGGAGCTGAGCGACGACACCCCGGAAGAGCTGAAAAAGCAGCGCCTGGCGATCCTGCAACAGCGCATCAGCCAGCAAGGCGCCGAAAACAGCCGACGCATGGTCGGTACGGTGCAGCGCATCCTGGTCAGCGATTACTCGAAAAAGGATCCCGGCATGCTCCAGGGCCGCACCGAGAGCAACCGGGTGGTCAACTTCCGCACCGACAACCCGCGCCTGATCGGTCAGTTCGTCGACGTGCATATCGACGACGCCCTGCCCAACTCGCTCCGCGGCAGCCTGCTCGGCGAATGAACGGCCCCACGCTGCACGGGGGCGCCGCTTGCAGCCCGTGCGGGGCAGCGCCAATTTCAGCCGCAACCCGAACCACAGCAAGCGATGCTAAAGTCGCAGCAGTCCGAGCTTTCCCGCGCGCACTGCTAGCGGTATTCTTCGCTTCACTACCCCAGCCGACTGGCGGCCATTAAACGACCTTGAACGCACCCATAGAACCCCATCGTTTTATCCTCGAGCCCTTTGAAGCTCGCCGCTTTGCCAGTCTCTGCGGGCAATTCGACGAGCACCTGCGCCTGATCGAACAGCGCCTGGCCATCGAGATCCGTAACCGTGGCAACCAGTTCGAACTGATCGGCGCGCCGGAGCAGACCAACTCCGCCGAACAACTGCTGCGCCGCCTCTACCGCGAAACCAAAAGCACGGAGCTGTCACCGGACAAGGTGCACCTGTTCCTGCAGGAATCCGGTATCGAGGAGCTGGCCAACCCCAACGCCGAACCCAGCATCGCCCTGCGCACCCGCAAGGGCATGGTTCGTCCGCGCGGGGTCAACCAGCAGCGCTACGTCAAAGCCATCCTCGAGCACGACATCAACTTCGGCATCGGCCCGGCCGGCACCGGCAAGACCTACCTGGCGGTGGCCTGCGCGGTGGATGCCCTGGAGCGCGAGCAGATTCGCCGCATCCTGCTGGTGCGCCCGGCAGTCGAGGCCGGCGAGAAGCTCGGCTTCCTGCCCGGCGACCTGTCGCAGAAGATCGACCCCTACCTGCGTCCGCTGTACGACGCGCTCTATGAAATGCTCGGCTTCGAGCAGGTGGCCAAGCTGATCGAGAAGCAGGTGATCGAGGTCGCCCCCCTGGCCTACATGCGCGGGCGCACCCTGAACAACAGCTTCATCATCCTCGACGAGAGCCAGAACACCACCCTGGAACAGATGAAGATGTTCCTCACCCGCATCGGCTTCGGCTCCACCGCGATCATCACCGGCGACATCACCCAGGTCGACCTGCCGCGCGGCACCAAGAGCGGCCTGACCCACGTGATCGACGTGCTGCGTGACGTGCCGGGTATCAGTTTCACCCATTTCAAGCCCAAGGACGTGGTGCGCCACCCCCTGGTCCAGCGCATCGTCGAAGCCTACGAGCGTTACGACGACCGGGTTCACGGCAAGCTGATCGACGAGCCGGACAACGGCAATGCTTGAGCTGGACCTGCAAGTCGCCAGCGACGCCGCCAACCTGCCGAGCGAGGCGCAGTTTCGCGCCTGGTGCGAGCTCGCCCTGCGCCAGCGTAGCGCCGATTCCGAGCTGACCATCCGCCTGGTCGATGAAGCCGAAGCCCGCGCGCTCAACCATACCTACCGCCAGCGCGACTACGCCACCAACGTGCTGTCCTTCCCCGCCGACGTCCCGGATGAAATGCTGGACATCCCCCTGCTCGGCGACCTGGTGATCTGCGTGCCGGTGCTCGAGCGCGAGGCGCTCGAGCAAGACAAAACCCCGGAGGCGCACTGGGCGCACTTGGTGATCCATGGCTGCCTGCACCTGCTCGGCTACGACCACATCGACGATGCCGAAGCCGAGGAAATGGAAGCGCTAGAACGCACACTGCTCGCCGAGCTGGGTCATCCCGACCCTTACGCCGACGACAAATAGCAAGTAATTGCCCATCAGCAAGGATCCCGAGTAACCCCCATGAGCGAAGACCGATCGAGCAACGAGCCAAAGTCCTGGTTGAACAAACTGACCCAGGCTTTTGCTCATGAGCCGAAAAACCGCCAGGAACTGCTGGAAGTACTGCGCGAAGCGCACCAGAACAAGCTGCTCGACAGCGAAGCGCTGGCCATCGTCGAAGGCGCCATCCAGGTCGCCGACCTGCAGGTTCGCGACATCATGGTCCCGCGTTCGCAGATGATCAGCATCAGGGCCAACCAGACGCCCAAGGAGTTCCTGCCCGCGATCATCGACGCCGCCCACTCGCGCTATCCGGTGATCGGCGAGAGCCTGGATGACGTGATCGGCATCCTGCTGGCCAAGGACCTGTTGCCGCTGGTACTGCTGGACGAACAGCCGAGCTTCAACATCAAGGATGTGCTGCGCCCGGCCACCTTCGTCCCCGAGTCTAAGCGCCTCAACGTGCTGCTGCGCGAGTTCCGCGCCAACCACAACCACATGGCCGTGGTGATCGATGAATACGGTGGCGTGGCCGGCCTGGTGACCATCGAAGACGTGCTCGAGCAGATCGTCGGCGACATCGAGGACGAGCACGATGTCGAGGAAGACAGCTACGTCAAACCCCTGCCCAGCGGCGATTTCCTGGTCAAGGCGCTGACCCCGATCGACAGCTTCAACGAATCCTTCGACACCCAGTTCTCCGACGACGAGTTCGACACCGTCGGCGGCCTGGTGATGAGCGCCTTCGGCCACCTACCCAAGCGCAACGAGGTGACCGAGATCGGCGAATTCCGCTTCCGTGTGCTCAACGCCGACAGCCGCCGCATCCACCTGCTGCGCCTGACCCCACTGGTGCGCTGAAGCTCTGCCTTGGTAGGCGCCAGGGGACGCCTAGACGCTCCCTGGCGCCTACAACTGCTGTATTCGCCGCCACCAGTCTTCCCCCTCCCCGCATTCCGCTCTACCCTTGCGCCACCCCCAATCCAAGGATCGGCATTCAATGCACTGGATAACTCGCTCCGGCTGGCCGGGCAACCTGATCGCCCTGGCGGCCGGCGCCATCACCCCACTGGCGCTGGCGCCGTTCGACCTGTGGCCGTTGGCACTGCTCTCGATTGCCCTGTTTTATCTCGGCCTGCGCGACCTCAACCCACGCCAGGCGGCGTGGCGCGGCTGGTACTACGGCTTCGGCCTGTTCGCCGCCGGTACCAGCTGGGTCTACGTCAGCATCCACGACTACGGCGCCGCCTCACCGGCCCTGGCGGCCTTCCTGACCCTCGGCTTCGTCGCCGGCCTCGGCCTGCTGCTGGCCCTGGCCGCCTGGCTGTGGGCGCGCTGGTTGCGCCGCAGCGAAGCGCCGCTGGCCGATGCCCTGGCCTTCGCCGCCCTGTGGCTGGCCCAGGAAGCCTTCCGCAGCTGGTTCCTCACCGGCTTTCCCTGGCTCTACGCCGGCTACAGCCAGCTGGACGGGCCACTGGCCGGACTCGCGCCCGTTGGCGGGGTATGGCTGCTGTCCTTCGTCCTGGCCTTGAGCGCGGCGCTGCTGGTCAACCTGGCGCAACTGCGCGCGCGCAAGGCCTTCCTCGCCACCGCCATAGTGCTGCTGGCCGGCCCCTGGGCCGCCGGCCTCGCCCTCCAGGGCCACGCCTGGACTACGCCTGCCGGTGAACCGCTCAAGGTCGCGGCCATGCAGGGCAATATCGAACAGAACCTGAAGTGGGATCCGGCCCAACTCAACGCCCAGCTGGCGCTGTACCGCGACCTGAGCTTCGGCGCCGAACCGAGCGACCTGATCATCTGGCCGGAGACCGCGGTGCCGGTACTCAAGGAGCAGGCCAGCGGCTACCTCGACGCCATGGACCGCTTCGCCCGCGAACGCCAGGCCGCACTGATCACCGGCGTGCCGATCCGTCAGGCCAATGCGCGCGGCGAGCCGCGCTACTACAACGCCGTCAGCGTGTTCGGCCAGGGCGCTGGCGACTACCTCAAGCAGAAACTGGTGCCCTTCGGCGAGTACGTCCCCCTGCAGGAAGTGCTGCGGGGGCTGATCGCCTTCTTCAACCTGCCGATGTCGGACTTTGCCCGCGGCTCGGCCGAGCAGCCGTTGTTGCAGGCCAAGGGCTACAAGATCGCCACCTTCATCTGCTACGAAGTGGTCTACCCGGAGTTCGCCGCCGGGCTCGCCGCACAGAGCGAACTGTTGCTGACGGTGAGCAATGACGCCTGGTTCGGCCGTTCTATCGGCCCCCTGCAGCACCTGCAGATGGCCCAGATGCGCGCCCTCGAAGCTGGGCGCTGGATGATCCGCGCGACCAACAACGGCATGACCGTGCTGATCGACCCCTTCGGCCGGATCACCGAGCAACTGCCACAGTTCGAACGAGGCGTGCTCTATGGCGAGGTGGTGCCCATGCAACAGCTCACGCCGTACCTGTACTGGCGCGGCTGGCCGCTGCTGATCCTCTGCGCCCTGCTGCTCGCCTGGGCGCTGCTGGCCGCACGCATGGCCAGGACGCTGTAGCGGCCAATTGGACGCGCTGCCAGCGCAGGCAGGCTGCGGATCCGGCAGCCTGCTTTCGTAGCCGGATAAGCCTTGGCGCAACCCGGGATCGCGGCGACCCCGGATTGCGCTGCGCTTGTCTACGGCTGCGCTTACGGTTGACCGTAGACCAGGGGATAGATCAACAAGCCCAGCGCCTCATTGAGCAACAGACTGCTCTGCCACAGCGCCTTGCTTTCCGGCAGCCAGCCGCCGGCCGGACGGCCGTTGGCCACGCCGAGAAAGCCAACCGGCGCGCTCACCACCTGAAAACCCGCCTGTTCGAAACACCAGCGCGCCCTGGGCATATGCCAGGCCTGAGTGACCAGCAGCACACGCCTGACCCCGTCCTTGTGCAGCAGTTCGGCACTGCGGGTCGCGTTCTCCCAGGTCGTACGGCTCGTCTCTTCCTGCCAGCGCACCGGCAGGCCGTAATCGCGTGCCAGCACCTCGGCCATCAGGGCGGCCTCGCTGGGCGGCTGGCCATAATGCAGGCCGCCGCTGAGCGCCAGCGGCAAGCCCGAGGCCCTGGCCAGACGTGCGGCATAGCGCAGGCGCTCCAACGCCATCGAGCTGGGCTGATCGCCGCCCCAGCCCGGATCACCCCGCTCGCGCCCGCCACCGAGCACGACAATCGCCTCCACCTGCTGCGCCAGGTCGACCCAGCGCGCCTCGGCCAGCGCCGGCTCAGGCTCCAGCAGACGCGCCGACCATTCCACCGCGACCGGCAGGCTCATCACCCACAGCCCGCAGAGCGCCAGGCCGAAACAGGCGGCGGCCGCCCGCGGAAACCGCTTGCGCACCCACCAGGCGAGCAGCAACGCGAGCAGAAACACGCCCGGCGGCAGCAACAGTTGTTTGAACAGGTAACGAATAGCCATCGGACACCTCCCGGGTGTCCGGCAGCCTAACGGGGATCGCTCGCCCGGAACAGCTGCGAGCCACACGACGGACACGCCTGCACACTCTGCCCTGGGCGCCAGTTGGCCACCTCGCCGCAGAGCGCGCAACAGAGCCGTACCCGGCGCTTGACCAGCGGCTTGATCTTGGCCAGGGGCTTGCCCGCCACCCTCGGCGTGGCACGATTGATCTTGGCTGCGCGCGCGGGCCAGTGTTCGATCACCGCCAACTCCTCGGCCGCGGCATGCCAGCCACGCAACCAATTCAGGTCATGATCCAGGTAGGCGCGAATCAACTCCAACTCGGCCGCGGTCAGGTCGCGCAATTCCACTTCATTCGGCGTCTTGGCAGACAGGCGCGACATATTGTCGGCTTCGTCCAGCGCCACTGACAGGCGCTGCAACAACCGTTCATACAGACCCGCCGACGCCTCTGTGCGTCGCAATTCAGACATCCAGTCACCTCATGCCGGACTCCACCGCCCGGCTTATATATCAAGCTTAGCGGCAGCCTCCGAAGCGGCCCGACGCCGCGACAAACGGCGATGCATCGGCCCTGGCGCCTGCCGTGCAGTGCAATCAGGGTTTCCCTCAGTTGCGGGGGGTCATGTATGCTACGGCGTTTCCCGAACAGGCTGTGTGCGAGCATCGCGAGCGAAGATCGGGCAAGGCTGGGCAGGCACGAAAGCGCTCATTTACCTCCGGTAAACGCATTTTCAGCCGGCTGCCCACCCCGCCTAGTCGAACGCCGCCGTTTTCACCGCGTCTGTGTAAGCCCCACTCCCCAGCGCCAGTAGCCATGCACGAACAGTATCAGCCACGCGAAATCGAAGCCGCCGCGCAATCCCACTGGGACTCGCAAAAATCCTTTGTAGTGAGCGAACAGCCAGGCAAGGAAACCTTCTATTGCCTGTCGATGTTCCCCTACCCCAGCGGCAAGTTGCACATGGGCCACGTGCGCAACTACACCATTGGCGACGTGATCGCCCGCTATCAGCGCATGCTCGGCAAGAACGTGCTGCAGCCCATGGGCTGGGACGCGTTCGGCATGCCGGCGGAAAACGCCGCGATGAAGAACAAGGTCGCGCCTGCCAAGTGGACCTACGAAAACATCCAGTACATGAAGACCCAGCTGAAAAGCCTGGGCCTGGCCGTCGACTGGTCGCGCGAAGTGACCACCTGCAAGCCGGACTACTACCGCTGGGAACAATGGCTGTTCACCCGCCTGTTCGAGAAAGGCGTGATCTACCGCAAGAACGGCACCGTCAACTGGGATCCGGTGGACCAGACCGTACTGGCCAACGAGCAGGTCATCGACGGCCGCGGCTGGCGCTCCGGCGCGGTGATCGAAAAACGCGAAATCCCCATGTACTACTTCAAGATCACCGCCTACGCGGAAGAGCTCTTGAGCAGTCTGGACGACCTGGATGGCTGGCCGGAACAGGTCAAGACCATGCAGCGCAACTGGATCGGTAAATCGCGCGGCATGGAAGTCAGCTTTCCCTATGACCTCGCCAGCATCGGCGAGAGCGGTGCACTGAAAGTCTTCACCACCCGCCCCGACACCCTGATGGGCGCGACCTACGTCGCGGTGGCCGCCGAACACCACCTGGCGACGCTTGCCGCGCAGAGCAACGCGGAATTGCAAGCCTTTATCCACGAATGCAAAAGCGGCAGCGTGGCCGAAGCCGACATCGCTACCCAGGAAAAGAAAGGCCTGCCCACCGGGCTGTTCGTCGAGCATCCGCTGACCGGCGAGAAGCTGCCGGTATGGGTCGCCAACTACGTGCTGATCCACTACGGCGACGGCGCGGTCATGGCCGTACCGGCCCACGACGAACGCGACTTCGAGTTCGCCCACAAGTACGACCTGCCAATCAAGCCGGTGATCCGCACCAGTGCCGGCGATGAAACCCCGGCGCCCTGGCAGGACGCCTATGGCGAGCACGGCAGCCTGATCAACTCCGGCGACTTCGACGACCTGGATTTTCCGGGAGCCTTCGACGCCATCGAAGTCGCCCTGCAGAAGAAGAACCTCGGTCAATCGCGCACCCAGTTCCGCCTGCGCGACTGGGGCATCAGCCGCCAGCGCTACTGGGGCTGCCCGATCCCGATCATCCATTGCGACAGCTGCGGCGACGTGCCGGTGCCGGAAGACCAGTTGCCGGTAGTGCTGCCCGAAGACGTAGTGCCGGACGGCGCCGGTTCGCCGCTGGCGCGCATGCCGAACTTCTACGAATGCAGCTGCCCGACATGCGGCGCGCCGGCCAAGCGTGAAACCGACACCATGGACACCTTCGTCGAGTCGTCCTGGTACTTCGCCCGCTACGCCTCGCCGCAGTACAGCAAAGGCATGGTCGACCCGGCTGCCGCCAACCACTGGCTGCCGGTGGATCAGTACATCGGCGGTATCGAACACGCCATCCTGCACCTGCTCTACGCGCGCTTCTTCCACAAGCTGATGCGCGACGAAGGCCTGCTCGACTCCGACGAGCCGTTCAAGAATCTGCTGACCCAGGGCATGGTGATCGCCGACACCTATTACCGCACCCTGGCCAACGGCGGCAAGGATTGGTTCAACCCGGCCGACGTCGACATCGAGCGCGACACCAAGGGCAAGGTCATCGCCGCCAAGCTGAAAAGCGACGGTCTGCCGGTGGAAATCGGCGGCACCGAGAAGATGGCCAAGTCGAAGAACAACGGCGTCGACCCGCAGGCGATGATCGATGCCTTCGGTGCCGACACCTGCCGGCTGTTCATGATGTTCGCCTCGCCACCGGACATGAGCCTGGAATGGTCGGACTCCGGCGTCGAGGGTGCCAACCGCTTCCTGCGTCGCGTCTGGCGCCTGACCCAGGCCCATGTCAACGCCGGGCTGCCGGGCACGCTCGACAACGCCGCCCTGAGCGATAGCCAGAAAGAGCTGCGCCGCGCCATCCACCTGGCGATCAAGCAGGCCGGCGTCGATATCGGCCAGCACCACAAATTCAACACCGCCATCGCCCAGGTGATGACCCTGATGAACGTGCTGGAAAAGGCCGCCCAAGACACCGAACAGGATCGCGCCCTGCTCCAGGAAGGCCTGGAAAGCGTGGCCCTGCTCCTGGCCCCGATCACCCCGCACATCAGCCACCAACTGTGGCTGGAACTCGGCCACCAGGGCGCGATCATCGACGCCCAGTGGCCGGCAGTGGATGAGTCGGCGCTGGTGCAGGACAGCCTGCAGTTGGTGATCCAGGTCAACGGCAAGTTGCGCGGCCACATCGACATGCCAGCTGCGGCCACCCGCGAGGAAGTCGAAGCGGCGGCACGGGCCAACGAAAACGTAGTGCGCTTCACCGAAGGCCTGAGCATCCGCAAAGTGATTGTGGTGCCGGGCAAGCTGGTCAACATAGTCGCCAACTAAATAGTCGCCAACCGACAAAGCTCGATGCGCCCGCAAGTCGGCGCGTCGAGAGGTTGGCCAAGGGGATAGCAAAGATGATCAAACGGAATCTGTTGGTAATCGGCCTCGCTGCGCTGCTCGGCGCCTGCGGCTTCCAGCTGCGCGGCACCGGTGACGTCCAGTTCGCCCTCAAGGAACTCGATGTCAGCGCGCGCAACGCCTATGGCGACACGCTCAAGCAGGTGCGCGAGGTGCTGCAGGACAACGGCGTGCGCGTCTACCCCGGCGCTGCCTATCACCTGGTGCTGAGCGACGAGCAGGAAAACCAGCGCACCGCCAGCTACACCAGCTCGGCACGCACTGCCGAATACGAACTGACCATGACCCTCGATTACGAGATTCGCGGCGCCCAGAACCTGCTGCTGACCAGCAACCAGCTGGAAGCGCAGAACTTCTACGCCCAGGACGGCAACAACCTGGTCGGTTCCGACCAGGAAGCGGTCCAACTGCGCAGCGAGATGCGCCGCGAACTGGTGCAGCAACTGGTGCAGCGCCTGCAACAGGTCACCCCGGCCCAGCTCGACCAACTGCAACAGACCGCCGAAGCCAAGGCCAAAGCCGAAGCCGATGCCCTGGAAGCCGCGCGCCAGCGTACAGCCGCCCAACCGCAGCAGTCGCCCGTGCAACTGCCGCCCCCCAGCCAATAGACCGGCCGGGGTCGCAGCCGCGGCCCCGCCTGTTAGCGCCCGATGAAACTCAATCCCGCACAACTCGGCAAACACCTCCAGGGCAACCTGGCGGCGGTGTATGTGGTCAGTGGCGACGAACCGTTGCTGTGCCAGGAAGCCTGCGACGCGATTCGTGCCGCCACCCGCGAGCAGGCGTTCAGCGAACGCCAGGTATTCAACGCCGACGCCAGCTTCGATTGGGGCAACCTGCTCCAGGCCGGCGCCAGCATGTCGCTGTTCGCCGACAAGCGCCTGCTGGAGCTGCGCATGCCCTCCGGCAAGCCCGGCGACAAGGGCGCGGCGGCGCTGCTCCAATACCTGGCGCGCCTGCCGGAAGACACCGTGCTGCTGATCAGCCTGCCGAAACTCGACGGCAGCACGCAGAAGACCAAGTGGGCCAAGGCCCTGATCGACGGCCCGCAGTGTCAGTTCGTGCAGATCTGGCCGGTGGATGCCCAGCAACTGCCGCAATGGATTCGCCAACGCCTGGCCCAGGCCGGCCTCAGCGCCAGCCAGGAAGCGCTCGAGATGATCGCCGTGCGGGTGGAAGGCAACCTGCTGGCCGCCGCCCAGGAAATCGAGAAACTCAAGCTGCTCGCCGAAGGCGGCCAGATCGAGGTCGGTACCGTGCAGGCTGCCGTTGCCGACAGCGCCCGCTTCGACGTGTTCGGCCTGATCGATGCGGCGCTCAATGGCGAAGCCGCCCACGCCCTGCGCATGCTCGAAGGGCTGCGCGGCGAAGGGGTCGAGCCACCGGTGATTCTCTGGGCGCTGGCCCGCGAAATCCGCCTGCTCGCCACCATCGCCCAGCAATACGGCCAGGGCATGCCGCTGGACAAGGCCTTCAGCTCGGCACGTCCGCCGGTCTGGGACAAGCGTCGCCCGCTGGTCAGCAAGGCCCTGCAACGCCTTTCCGCCGCACGCTGGGCCGCGCTCCTGCAAGACGCCCAGCACATCGACGCACAGATCAAGGGTCAGGCCGTCGGCGACCCCTGGAACGGTCTGAGCCTGCTGACCCTGAGCCTCAGCGGACAACGCCTGCGCCTGGCCGGCGATAGCGGCCGATAACCCCCGCCCAGCGACCGCCTCCACGGGGCGGGACATCCCGAACCCGACCAGCGCTGCGGCTGCCCACTGGACATTTTTTAACCAGCGGATCATCATTCACGCACCCGCGCGTCGCGGGCCGCCAATGAGGAGCCAGCATGGCCAAACACCGCAAGCAGCGCCCGAACAAGGCCAAATCCCTGATCGCCCAGCCGCTGTTCCGCTGTCGCCAGGAAAAGCCCGGCAAAGGCAAAGGCAGCTACCGCCGCGAAGCCTCCCAGCACAACTGGGAGGCTTCGGTCCTTCTGGTCGCCTGAAACCCCGCTGCGGCCCGCCTGCAAGCCCAACCGTGCTAAGGTAGCGACCTGCAAAAACGCCCTGAGACCACCATGCCTAACCTGCTAATTCGCGGCCTGAGCCACATCGCCTCGGCCTGCCTCCTTCTGCTCCTGACGGCCTGTGCCGAAGCGCCCGCGCAAGCGCTGGCCACTGCAGCCGACAGCCCGAGCAGCATCCCGAACAAGCAGCTCGAGTCGGCAGCTGCCGCCGCCAAACTCAGCTTCGCCGACTGGCGCGCCCTGCTGCGCAGCGACGCGATCGCCGCCGGCATCGACCCAGCGCTGTTCGACCGCGCCTTCGCCGACCTCAGCCCCAATCCCGACGTACTGGCCGCCGACAGCAGCCAACCGGAATTTACCCGGCCGGTATGGGAATACCTCGATGGTGCGGTTTCTCCCCTGCGCCTCGCCCGCGGCCAGAGCCTATTGCTGCAGCACGGCAACACCCTCGCGCGCATCGAAACACGCTATGGCGTGGACCGGCAGACCCTGGTGGCGATCTGGGGCCTGGAGAGCAACTTCGGCAGCAATATCGGCAATCACAACGTGATCCGCTCGCTCGCGACCCTGGCCTATGAGGGTCGCCGCCAGGTGTTCTGGCGCAGCCAGCTACTCGCCGTGCTGCAGATCCTCCAGCATGGCGACATCACCCCGGAACGCCTGGTCGGCTCCTGGGCCGGCGCCATGGGCCAGACCCAGTTCATGCCCACCACCTACAACGAACATGCCGTGGATTTCGACGGCGATGGTCGCCGCGACCTCTGGAGTTCCTCGGCTGACGCCCTGGCCTCGGCCGCCCATTACCTGCAGGCCTCAGGCTGGCAGAAAGGCCAGCCCTGGGGCTTCGAGGTGCGCCTGCCGCAGGCCTTCGACTACAGCCTGGCCGACCCGGAAGTACGCCGCAGCCTGGCCGAATGGACGGCGCTGGGCGTCGAACCGAGCACTCCGCCAGCCCGGCACCTCGCCACCGACACAATGGCCACCCTGTTGCTGCCGGCCGGTCATCGCGGCCCGGCCTTCCTGCTGCTGGGCAACTTCCGCAGCATCCTCAAATACAACAACTCGACCTCCTACGCCCTGGCCATCGGCCTGCTGGCCGACGGCCTGAACGGTGGCACCGGGGTACGTGCCGCCTGGCCTCGCGAGGAGCGCCAACTGGGACGCAGCGAGCGTATCGAGCTGCAGAAACTGCTGGCGCAGAACGGCCTGGAGCCAGGAGCGGCAGACGGCATCATCGGCGCCAACACGCGCAAGGCCGTGCGCGCCTTCCAGCTGCAGCTGGGCTGGCCAGCCGACGGCTACCCGACCCAGGAGCTGCTGGTGCGACTGCGTTCACCGCTCTGAGCGAACCTGGCCGAGCTATTCGGCCAGACTCTGCCCCGAGCCGCCCATCTCCGCGGGCAGATCGCGCAGCTTCGGCAGCCCATCCCTGATCGGCAGCACCGCCTCCTGATAATGCACGTGCAGCGTCGGCCAGTACGTCAGCAGCGGACGTCTGGTCTGGGGGCGGTCGCAGTAGGCGGGAGTTTTTCACAGCCTCTCAGCCTTGCCGCGAGTCGCCGCGCAGATAGGCCAGCCAGTACACCCCGGCGACCAGCAGGGTGCCGCCGACGATATTGCCCAGGCTCACCGCCACCAGGTTGCGCCCAACCCCGCCGAGCGACACGGCGCCGTCCAGGGCCAGGCCATAGGGCAGAAAGAACCAGTTGGCGATCGAGTGCTCGAAACCGATGGTGACGAAGGCACCGATGGGCAACAGGATGGCCACTATCTTGTCGCAGACACTGCGCCCGCCCATCGCCAGCCATACCGCCAGGCACACCAGGACATTGCTGAGGATACCGCGGGAAAAGGCCTCGAGCAGCGACAACTCGGCCTTGCTCCGCGCGATCTGCACAGCCGTCTCGCCGACGCCGCCGCCGCCCATGCTGGCAATGTCGGCCCAGATCACCAACAGCACCGTGCCCAGGCAACCCAGGACATTGCCGAGATAGACCAGCCACCAGTTGCGCAGCACCGCGCCGGTGCTGATCAGCTTGCTCGCCCAGGCCATCGCCAGGAGGTTGTTGCCGGTGAACAATTCGGCACCGCCGACCACTACCAGCACCAGGCCCAGACCGAAACTCAGGCCACCGAGCAAGCGGGTGACGCCAAAGCCCAGGCTGCTGTCGCTGATGACCACGGTGAAGAACAACGCCCCCAACGAGATGAACGCGCCCGCCAGCAGCGCCAGCACAAACAGGCTCAAGGTATCCGCACGCGCCTTGGCCACCCCCATCTCCTCGACCCGGCGAGCGATCTGCCGCGGCTGATAGGCGTCGGCAAACAGATGTTCTTCCGCCATGAGCGTTCAACCCTCCCCGCGTTCGCCACCCTCTTCGAGCCCATCCGCCTGAACCCATCCGCCATGAGTCTAGTCACTCGAGGCCAAGCCAGCGGCGTAAATTCGAAGCGGTCCGTCCTCTTTTGAAGCCGACCTGGAGCGCACGGCGCTCGCCGGACCGAACAGTCAGCTCTGTGATAAACTGCGCAGCGGCCACAAGCCGCCTCGTCCACGGATCCTCTAGCGGAGCCCAGATAGCCGATGTCCGATACCTCCCAGCCAAAACCCGTTGCCAGCGGCGAAAAATTCCGCACGATTCAGGGCACCACCGCGATCAAGGACGGGCAGAAGCGCCGCGCCTCAAGCGAACCCCAGGTATTCGAACCCAAGCCCAAGTGGCTGCGGGTCAAGGCGCCCGGCGGCAGCCGCTTCGAAGCGGTCAAGCGCAATGTCGGCGAACACCGCCTGAGCACCGTATGCCAGGAATCCCACTGCCCGAACATGGGCGAATGCTGGTCCAACGGCACCGCCACCATCATGCTGATGGGTTCGGTGTGCACCCGCGCCTGCCGCTTCTGCGCGGTGGATACCGGCAATCCCAAGGGCTGGCTGGATCTGGAGGAGCCACAGAACACCGCCAAGTCGGTGGAGCTGATGGCGCTGCGCTATATCGTCCTGACCTCGGTGGACCGCGACGATCTGGACGACGGCGGTGCCGCGCACTACGCCGCCTGTGTACGGGCGATCAAGGAATGCACCCCGCAGGTGGTGGTGGAGGCCCTGACCCCTGATTTCGACGGCGACCCGCAGGCCATCGAGCGCGTGGTGGACTCCGGCCTGGAGGTGTTCGCGCAGAACGTCGAGACGGTCAAGCGCCTGACCCACGAAGTGCGCGACCCGCGCGCCGGCTACGAAAAAACCCTGCGCGTACTCGAACATGCCAAGCGCCATCGCCCGGCGATGCTGACCAAGACCAGCCTGATGCTGGGCCTGGGCGAGACCGACGAGGAAGTTCTAGAAACCATGGATGACCTGCGCGCCATCGGCGTGGACATCCTCACCCTCGGCCAGTACCTGCAGCCGACCCGCAACCACCTGCCGGTCAAGCGCTGGGTCAGCCCGGAACAGTTCAATCACTTCCGCGACCTGGGTCTGCAGAAGGGCTTCATGGAAGTGGCCGCCGGCCCGCTGGTACGCTCCAGCTACCGCGCCGACAAGGTGTTCGAGAAGAACAACCTGGGCCTGGCCGCCCCTGTGCCGGTGCCGGGCCAGCAGCTCGACAGCAGCCTGATTCCGACCCTCAACCTGAACTGACAGGGCCGCACAGCGCCTGACCCCGGGCTTTACCTGGGGTCAGGCGTTTGTTTATCCGCAATCAGGCCATTGAATTGAAAAGGCAATGTGCCCGTACGCATCGGCGCACAGGTGCAGGGGCTGGCTTCGTAGGGTGCACCGTGCGCACCAATGCCAATATCGGTGGCGTCACAGACGCCTGGTGCGCACGGCGCACCCTACCGATTGCGGCCGCAGAGCAGTGTCATGCCTCCCCGCCTGCCATCCCCACGACGGTGGATAAGCCAAGGCTTAGCCGTCTATTGCGCCCTTCAGGGTCTGCTGCTGTGCGTAGTCGAGGTGCTTGACCAACTGTTCACGCAGGCGGGCGCTGACCTCGGCCAACTCTATCGGCCCGGCGACCAGATCGGCCAACTGGGTCATGGCCATGCCGGCATAGCCGCAGGGATTGATGCGCTGGAACGGCTGTAAATCCATGTCCACGTTCAAGGCCAGACCATGGAAGCTGCGGCCATTGCGGATGCGCAGGCCGAGCGAGGCGATCTTCGCGCCGCCCACATAGACCCCCGGGGCATCAGGTTTGGCACTGGCGGTCACGCCATAGCTGGCCAGGGTGGCGATCAGGCTGCGCTCGATGCGATTGACCAGCTCGCGCACACCAAGGCCCGAGCGGCGCACATCCAGCAACAGGTAGACGACCAGCTGGCCGGGACCGTGATAGGTCACCTGGCCACCGCGATCGACCTGCACCACCGGAATATCGCCGGGCAGCAGCAGGTGCTCGGGCTTGCCGGCCTGGCCCTGGGTAAACACCGGCGGGTGCTGCAACAGCCAGACTTCATCCGCCGTTGCGGCATCGCGCTCATTGGTGAAGCGTTGCATGGCCTGCCAGGTCGGCTCGTAGTCGACCTGGCCGAGCTCGCGAAAGCCGAGCGGCAGGCTCATCAGAGCACCATATGCACGATACCGGTCGCGCGCAGGGCGCTATTGATATCGCGCAGCTGATCTTCGCCGGTTGCCACGATGTGCAGCTGTACAGTGGTGTACTTGCCATTACTGCTCTGACGCTCGGCCAGGGTACTGAGATCGACCTTGGCATATTTGCTGAGGATTTCGATCACCGTGTTCTTGTAACCAATACCACTGTCGCCAACCACCTTGATCGGGTAATCGGCGCAGGGGAATTCGATTTTGTGCGATTTGACGTCAGTTTGACTCATGGCAGTAACGGCCTCGTAAGCCGTGGCAACAACAACGCCCCGGCGGGTCGGCAGGGGCGTGCTGGTCACGATATCAGTTGAACAACCCGAAGAAGAACAGGCGAATGCTATCCCACAGACGCCGAAACAGGCCACCTTCCTCGACGGTTTCCAGGGCCACCAGATCGGCGCTGTGCACCACCTCATCACCCAGTTTGACTTCGACCTTGCCGATCACATCACCCTGCTGGATGGGGGCGAGCAGTTGCGGGTTGAGGGTCATGCCGGCCTGCAGCTTGTCCAGCTGACCTTTCGCCATGGTCAGGGTCAGGTCATTGGCCAGGCCAGCCTTGAGCTGACGAGTGGCACCTTTCCAGACCTGGGCCTGAGCCAATTCGGCGCCCTTCTGATAGAAAGTGCGGGTCTCGAAGAAGCGGAAACCATAGGTCAGCAGCTTCTGCGTCTCGGCGGCGCGGGCCTGCTCGCTGTTGGTGCCGAACACCACCGAGATCAGGCGCATGCCGTCGCGCACCGCCGAGGACACCAGGCAGTAGCCGGCCTCGTCGGTATGCCCGGTCTTCAGGCCGTCGACCGTCTTGTCGCGCCACAGCAGCAGGTTGCGGTTGGGTTGCTTGATGCCGTTCCAGAGGAACTCCTTCTGCGCGTAGATCGCATAGTGCTGCGGGTCTTCGTAGATGATCGCGCGCGCCAGCTTGGCCATGTCCTTGGCCGAGGAGTAATGCTCCGGGTCCGGCCAGCCGGTGGCGTTGCGAAACTGGCTGTTGCTCATGCCCAGGCGCTGGGCATGAGTGTTCATCATGTCGGCGAAGGCGTCTTCGCTGCCGGCGATGTGTTCGGCGATGGCCACGCTGGCATCGTTGCCGGACTGGATGATGATGCCGTGCAGCAGGTCGTCGACCGAGACTTCCTTGCCGACCTCGATGAACATCTTCGAGCCGCCCATGCGCCAGGCCTTCTCGCTGATGCGCACCATGTCGCCTTCCTTGATCTGACCGCGGTTGATATCCAGGGTCGCCAGGTAGGCGGTCATCATCTTGGTCAGGCTGGCCGGCGGCAGGCGCTCGTCGGCATTGTGCTCGATAAGGACATTGCCGCTGGCGGCATCCATCAGCACATAGGATTTGGCGGCCAACTGCGGCGCCGCCGGAATCACCATCTGACTGGCCCAGGCAACTGGCGCGCCGAGCAGCAGGAGTGAGAAGAAAACGCGTTGGGTAAAGCTGGTGATATTCATCCGTCTCTCTAGGTTGCTGATGATCATACAGGCCCGCAAGGGCACATTGGGTGACGCTGACAGCCGCGCCCTGCTGCGACTGCGGCTGTGTACTTAGTCCAGGAGCGGGCCGATAAGTGCCGGCTCAGTCCGCCCTGACCAACCTCGGCTGGCCAAGATTGGCCAGGCGCACGCTGAGTTGCAGTTGCTCAGCCTCGTCCCGGCTGCTCACCGGCCCCAGGCGCACGCGATGGAGGATCTGCTGATTGCGCACCACTGAGCTGATGAACACCGGGGCAGCCACCGTATCGCTCAACTTGGCCTTGAGCAACTCCGCAGCGTCCGGATTGGCGAAGGCGCCCACCTGGAGATACAGGCCAGAGGCTGCGCCTGAAGCGTTTTTTTTTGCGTCTATCTGCACCGGCAGCACGGCCGCGGCATGCTGCTCTACTGGCGGCGAGTACTGCTCGAGCGGCGGCGCAAGCGGCTGGGCAACGGTCTTGACCTGAGCCGCGGGTTGCGCGGCCAGCACCAGTGGCACCGCGCGCCCCTGCTGGGCCCACCACTCCTGGGGATCGATGCCCTCGACCTTGACCCGTGCCGTACCGCTCTCGGCATAGCCGAGCTTTTTCGCCGCGGCAAAGGACAGATCGATGATCCGGTCCGAATAGAAGGGTCCGCGGTCGTTGACCCGCAGAATCACGCTCTTGCCGTTTTCCAGGTTGGTCACCCGCACATAGCTGGGCAGCGGCAAGGTCTTGTGCGCGGCGGTCATGCCGTACAGGTCATAGGTTTCGCCATTGGCGGTGGCCTGACCGTGGAACTTGGTGCCGTACCAGGACGCCGGCCCGGTTGCCTGATAGCGGCGCGCGTCGGGGATCGGGTAGTACTGCTTGCCAAACACCACATAGGGGCTGGCCTTGACCGCGCCATAGTGCGGCATGGGCACGGCATCCTGGATCAGCGAGACATCGACATCCCACCAGGGCGCCCCGTCCTTGTGCGGGCGACTGAAGTCGCCAGGACCGCTGATAGTCGCGCTCGGCTTGACCGGCGCCTGCGGTTGCGGCGCTCGGCTGGACGTGCAGCTCGCCAGCACCAGGGCGAGGACAGCGCAGGCGGCGAGCTTGAGTGGCAGACCCGGCATTATTGGCCCCCTCGCGCGTCGACCAGCAACTCGGCCAACTGATTGACCGCCATGGCGTACATCACGCTGCGGTTATAGCGGGTGATGACGAAGAAGTTCGGCAACCCCAGCCAGTATTCGTCGCCCTCGGCGCCTTCGAGGCGGAAGGCGGTGACCGGCATTTCGCCGTCCAGCGTGTCACGGCTCGACCAGCCCAGGCGGCGCAACTCGTCGACGTTCAGCTGCGGGTCGAGGCCGGCGCTCAGGCCCTGCTCGACCTGTTCGCCGGCGACCGTGGCGCGGCTTGCCACCGGCTCGCCGGGCAGCCAGCCGTGACGCTTGAAGTAGCTGGCCACGCTGCCGATGGCGTCCACCGGGTTGGTCCAGATATTGATATGGCCGTCACCGTCGAAGTCCACCGCGTAGGCGCGGAAACTGCTCGGCATGAATTGCGGCAAGCCCATGGCCCCGGCGTAGGAACCCTTGAGGGTCATCGGATCGACCTGCTCCTCACGCGAGAGCATGAGGAATTCGCGCAACTCCTTGCGAAAGAAGGGCGCGCGCGGCGGGTAATCGAAGGCCAGGGTCGACAGCGCATCCACCACCCGGTAGCTGCCGGTGTTGCCGCCGTAGAAGGTTTCCACCCCGATGATCGCCACTATCATTGGCGCCGGCACGCCGTATTCGGCCTCGGCGCGCGCCAGGGTCGCCTCATGCTCGCGCCAGAAATCCACGCCACGGGCGATGCGCGAGTCGGTGATGAAAATCGGCCGGTAGTCCTTCCAGGGTTTGACCTTCTCCGCCGGCCGCGAGATGGCGTCGAGGATCGACTGCTTGCGTTGCACTTCGGCGAACAGGCGCCCCAGTTGCTCCGTGGCAAAACCGTACTCGCGGTTCATCTCGCCGATGAACTCGCTGACCTGCGGCGAATCCTGGTAATCGGCGGCGAGCGTCGGCTGCACCACGGCGAAGGCGGCGGCCAGACCGAGCCAATGTGTGTGCCGTGCAGCCCAGCCACGCAATATATGCATTGAATTCATAACCCCAATTTAAGCCTGTGCAATCCACTTACGGTGCGTGTGGATCGACATCAGAATGCCAAACCCTGCCAGCAGGGTAATCAGCGAAGTACCGCCATAGCTGATGAAGGGCAGCGGCACCCCCACCACCGGCAGCAAACCGCTGACCATACCGATATTGACGAACACATAGACGAAGAACGTCATGGTCAGCGCGCCGGCAAGAAGCTTACCGAACAGCGTCTGCGCTTGCACGGTAATCACCAAACCTCGCGCGATCAACAGCAGGTAAACCAGCAGTAACAAACAAACGCCGACCAGGCCGAATTCCTCGGCGAGCACGGCGATGATGAAGTCGGTATGGCTTTCCGGCAAGAAGTCCAGGTGCGACTGGGTGCCGAGCAGCCAGCCCTTGCCGAAGACTCCGCCCGAGCCGATCGCCGCCTTCGACTGGATGATGTTCCAGCCGCTGCCCAGCGGATCGCTCTCGGGATTGAGAAAGGTCAGTACCCGCTGCTTCTGGTACTCGCGCAAAACGAAGAACCACATGGCCACGGCGACCGGTACCAGCGCCGCCAGCGCACCGATGATCCAGCGCCACTGCAGGCCGGCGATGAACAACACGAATACCCCCGAAACGATTACCAGCATCGAGGTGCCCAGGTCCGGCTGCAGCAAAATCAGCACGAACGGCAGCAGGGTCAGCGCCAGGCTGATCGCGATGTGTTTCAAACTCGGCGGCAGGCTGCGCTTGGCCAGGTACCAGGCGATGGTCGCCGGCATGATGATCTTCATGAACTCCGAGGGCTGGAAGCGGATCACCCCGGGAATATTGATCCAGCGGGTCGCACCCATGGCGTTGTGGCCCATGACGTCCACCACCACCAGCAGACCGACGCCCGCGACATAGGCCAGAGGCACCCAGCGCGCCATGAAGCGCGGCTCCAGCTGGGCGATGATGAACATGCCCACCAGGCCGATGCCAAAGGAGCTGGCCTGCTTGATCAACAGGTCGAGGTTCTTGCCGCTGGCCGAATAGAGAATGAACAGGCTGCCGACCGCCAGAATCAGCAACAGCAGCAGCAGAATGCCGTCGACATGCAGGCGCTGCAGCAGGCTTGCGCGGCGGCGCAGCACGTCCTCGCTGGACAGCACGCGATCGAAGTTACTGTTCATCGCTGGCTGACCTCCGCACTCATGGGCGTGGCGTACTCGGCCTTGAGCTCGCCGCTGTCGTCGAGCAGCCAGGCATCCATCACCTGCTTGACCACCGGCGCGGCCACACCCGAGCCGGACTCGCCATTTTCCACCATCACCGCCACGGCGATCTGCGGGTTGTCCGCCGGGGCGAACGCGACGAACAGGGCGTGGTCGCGGTGGCGCTCCCGGACCTTCTCGCGGTCGTACTTCTCGCCCTGCCTGATCGCCACCACCTGCGCCGTGCCGCTCTTGCCGGCAATGCGATAGGCCGAACTGTCGCCGACCTTGCGCGCGGTGCCGCGCGGACCGTGCATCACCTGCTCCATGCCGAACCGCGCCGAATCCCAGCTTTGCGGGTCACGCAACTGGATATCCGGCAGCGGAGCGCTGTCGACCGGCGGCAAACCCTCGACGGTCTTGGCCAGGTGCGGACGAATCCACTTGCCGCGGGTGGCCATCAGCGCGGTGGCCTGGGCCAGTTGCAGCGGGGTGGTCTGCATATAGCCCTGACCGATGCCGAGGATCAGGGTTTCCCCCGGGTACCACGGCTGCCGGTAGCGCGACCGTTTCCACTCGCGCGACGGCATCAGCCCGGCCGTTTCCTCGAACATGTCCAGCGACACCCGCTGGCCCAGGCCGAAACGGGTCATGTAGTCGTGCATGCGGTCGATGCCCATCTTGTGCGCCAGATCGTAAAAATAGGTGTCGTTGGAGCGCATGATCGCCATATCCAGGCTCACCCAGCCGTCGCCGCTGCGGTTCCAGTTGCGGTACTTGTGGCTGTGATTGGGCAGTTGGTAGAAGCCCGGGTCGAACACTCGCGAAGTGGGGGTGATCACCCCGGCATCCAGGGCGGCCACCGCCATCATCGGCTTGATCGTCGAACCCGGTGGGTAGAGGCCACGCAGGACCCGGTTGAACAGCGGCTGGTCGATCGAGTCGCGCAGCTCGGCATAGGCCTTGAAGCTGATGCCGGTGACGAACGGGTTGGGGTCGAAGCTCGGCTGACTGACCATCGCCAGCACCTCGCCGGTGCTTGGCTGGATCGCCACTATGGCGCCACGGCGGCCACCCAGCGCGGCTTCGGCGGCTTCCTGCAGGCGCACATCGATGGTCAGCATGACATCCTTGCCCGGCAGCGGATCGATGCGCTTGAGCACCCGCAGCACCCGGCCACGGGCGTTGGTTTCGACCTCCTCGTAGCCGACCTCGCCGTGCAACTGCGCTTCGTAGAAGCGCTCGATCCCGGTCTTGCCGATATGGTGGGTACCGCTGTACGCCACCGGATCGAGCTCCTTGAGTTCTTTCTCGTTGATCCGCCCGACATAGCCCACCGAATGGGCGAAGTGCTCGCGCTGGGGATAATGCCGCACCAGCTGCGCCGCCACCTCGACCCCGGGCAGGCGGAACTGGTTGACCGCGATGGTGGCAATCTGCGCTTCGCTCAGCTCGAACAACACCGGCACCGGCTCGAATGGCCGCCGGCCCTGGCGCACGCGCTTCTCGAACAGTTCCCGCTCATCGCTGCTCAGCCCCAGCACCTCGACGATCACGTCCAGCACCTGGGCCCAGTCGCCGGCCCGTTCGCGGGTCAGGGTCAGGCTGAAACTCGGCCGGTTGTCGGCGACCAGCACCCCGTTGCGGTCGAAGATCAGCCCGCGCGTCGGCGGAATCGGCTGCACGTGCACCCGGTTGTTTTCCGACAGGGTCGAGTGATACTCGTACTGCACCACCTGCAGGTGATACATGCGGGCGATCAGGACCGCGGTCAGCAGCAGAAACACCAGGGCACCGACCAGGGCACGCCGGCGAATCAGGCGCGCGTCTTTTTCGTGGTCCTTGAGGCGAATCGGCTGCGGCATCGATGACTGCTGATTAGTGGTGGAAAATCTAGGGGCAAATCATTTGTGGTACGGGTGGCCGGACAGCACCGTCCAGGCCCGGTACAGCTGCTCGCCGAGCACGATCCGCACCAGCGGGTGCGGCAGGGTCAAGGGCGACAGCGACCAGCGCTGCTCGCTGCGCGCCTGCACTTCCGGCGCCAGGCCTTCGGGGCCGCCGACCATGAGGTTGACGGTGCGCGCATCCAGGCGCCACTTGTCCAGCTCCACGGCCAACTGCTCGGTACTCCACGGCCGCCCTTCGACTTCCAGGGTGACGATGCGTTCCCCTGGCGCAACCCTGGCCAGCATGGCTTCGCCTTCCTGGCGAATCATCCGCGCCACGTCGGCGTTCTTGCCGCGGGTGGTCAGGGGAATCTCGACCAGCTCCAGGGCCAGCTCCGCCGGCATGCGCTTGGCGTACTCCTGCCAACCGTCCTCGACCCAGCGCGGCATCTTCGAGCCGACGGCAATCAGTTTGATCCGCACGCTGCTGCGTCCTTACTCTTGTTCCGGCTCGGGGCTGAACTGCGCACGGCTCTGCTCGGCACCCTGCCACAGGCGCTCGAGGTCGTAGAACTGACGGGCGGTAGGCAGCATCACGTGGACGACGATGTCGCCCAGGTCGAGCAGCGCCCATTCGCCGGTGTCCAGCCCTTCGCTGCCGAGCGGGCGCACGCCCTGCTCCTTGACCTTCTCCAGCACGTTGTCGACCAGCGACTTGACGTGACGGCTGGAGGTACCGCTGGCGATCACCATGTAGTCGGTGATGCTGGTCTTGTCGCGCACATCGATGGTGGTGATGTCTTGCGCCTTGATGTCTTCCAGGGCAGCGATGGCCAGTTTGACCAGGTCTTCGCTGAGCATTTTTTGCGTCTTCATAAGTAACTCGTTTGCCTTGTGTTCAGTTCGACGCACGGTAGAGCCCGTGCGCATGGATATAGGTGAGTACCGCATCGGGTAGCAGAAAACGTACCGACTTGCCGCCCGCCAACAGCGTGCGGATCTGCGTGGCGGACACCGCCAGGGGCGTCTGCCAGATAAAGGAAATCTGTCCGCCGGCCCCCTCCATGGCCAGCGGGTCGCTGATGCTGCGGGCTGCCAGCAGGTTGCGCAAGGTTTCCGGCGCTTCGCTGTCGGCATCCGGGCGCTGCAACACCAGGATATGGCAGTGCTCCAGCAGCTCGCTCCAGCGATGCCAGGTGGGCAAGCCGCAGAAGGCATCCCAGCCGATGAGCAGGAACAACTGGTCGTCGGCCGCCAGCTCGGCGCGCAACGACTCCAGGGTGTCGATGCTGTACGACGGCTTGTCACGCTTGAGTTCGCGGTCGTCGACCCGCAGCGGCGGCAAGCCGGCCACCGCCAGTTCGACCATGGCCAGGCGATCCTGCGCCGAAACCTGCGGCGCCTCGCGGTGCGGTGGCCGCGCACTGGGGATCAGGCGCAACTCGTCGAGGGCCATGAACTCTGCCACTTCCAGCGCACTGCGCAGGTGGCCGATATGCACCGGATCGAAGGTGCCGCCGAAGATCCCGATTTTTTTCGCCATCAGCCGCGCAGCTGGCCGTCGCCGATCACCACATACTTCTCGCAGGTCAGGCCTTCCAGGCCCACCGGGCCACGGGCGTGCAGCTTGTCGGTGGAAATACCGATCTCCGCGCCCAGGCCGTACTCGAAGCCATCGGCGAAGCAGGTGGGCGCATTGAGCATCACCGAGCTGGAGTCGACCTCGGCGAGGAAACGCCGGGCGCGGCCCTGGTGCTCGGTGACGATGGCGTCGGTGTGGTGCGAGCCGTAGCGATTGATGTGCTCGATGGCCTGATCCAGGCCATCGACCACCCGGATCGACAGGATCGGCGCCAGGTACTCCGTGCTCCAGTCCTCTTCCGTCGCCGCTTTGGCCGGGATCAGCGCGCAGGTACGCGCGCAGCCGCGCAGCTCGACGCCCTTCTCGGTGAACATCTGCTCGATGGCCGGCAGAAATGCCGCCGCCATGGCCTGATCGACCAACAGGGTTTCCATCGCACCGCAGATGCCGTAGCGGTAGGTCTTGGCGTTGAAGGCGATGCCCAGGGCCTTGGGCAACTCGGCCAGGGCGTCGACATACACATGGCAGATGCCGTCCAGGTGCTTGATCACCGGCACCCGCGCATCGCGGCTGATGCGCTCGATCAGGCCCTTGCCGCCGCGCGGCACTATCACGTCGACGAACTCGGGCATGCTAATAAGCGCAGCGACGGCGGCGCGGTCGGTGGTTTCCACCACCTGCACGGCGGCGGCCGGCAACTCGGCGGCGGCCAGGCCGCGCTGGATGCAGGCGGCTATGGCACGGTTGGAATGAATGGCTTCCGAGCCGCCGCGCAGGATGGTGGCGTTGCCGGATTTCAGGCACAGGCTGGCGGCGTCGATGGTCACGTTGGGCCGCGACTCGTAGATGATGCCGATCACGCCCAGGGGCACGCGCATCTTGCCAACCTGAATACCCGACGGACGGTAGCTCATGTCGCGGATGGCGCCGACCGGATCGGCCAGCGCCGCGACCTGACGCAGACCTTCGATCATGCCGTCGATGCGCGCCGGGGTCAGCGCCAGACGGTCGAGCAGCGCCGGCTCCAGGCCATTGGCCCGACCGGCGGCCAGGTCCTGCTCGTTGGCGGCGTTCAGCTCGACGCGGGCGGCATCCAGGGCCTCGGCAGTGGCCTGCAGGGCACGATTCTTCTGCGCGGTGCTGGCACGGGCGACCACGCCGGCGGCGGCGCGGGCGGCTCGGCCCAGGCGGGTCATATAGTCGAGTACGGACTCGGTCATGGTCTCGGTGGCCTGGCAATAGGGAAAGCGGCTGATTATAGCGGCGCCACGGCCCCGCGCACAGCGGCGCCGGGCGGATAGTCGACAAGCCGTGACAATCGCCCGCCTGCCCGGGTCGGCCAAGACACGAGCAAGACGCTTGTTGCTATCATCGCCCCAACCCAAGGCCCGCGTTCATCCAGCGAACCCACATGCCTGACACCGCCGCCCCAAGCCTGCCCTGGCTACATGCCAGGCCCCTTGCCGACGCCTTCTTCGACCGCGACGCGCGTCAGCTCGCCCGCGAGCTGCTCGGCAAGGTGATTCGCCACCGCTGCGGCGAACTCTGGCTGAGCGCGCGGATCATCGAGACCGAGGCCTACTACCTGGCAGAGAAAGGCAGCCACGCCTCGCTCGGCTACACGGAAAAACGCAAGGCCCTGTTCCTCGGCGGCGGGCACATCTACATGTATTACGCCCGCGGCGGCGACTCGCTGAACTTCAGCGCCGGCGGCCCGGGTAACGCGGTACTGATCAAATCAGCCTACCCCTGGCTCGACCCGGTTTCGCCCAGCGCCAGCCTGGCGCGGATGCAGGCCAACAACCCGGATGCCCAGGGCCGGCCACGCTCGCTGGAACGCCTGTGTGGCGGGCAGACCCTGCTGTGCAAGGCCCTGGGCCTGAAAGTGCCGGACTGGGATGCCCGGCGTTTCGATCCGCAGCGCCTGTTCGTCGAGGATCTCGGCGAGCGCCCGGCGCAGATCGTGCAGACGTCGCGCCTGGGCATTCCCGCCGGGCGCGACGAGCAGCTGCCGTACCGCTTCGTCGACGCCGCCTTTGCCCGCCATTGCACGCGCAACCCGCTGCGGCGCGGTCAGGTCGAGGGCCAGGACTTCTTCCTGCTCGCCCCCGAGGATGAGCACCGATGAGCCAATGGCTGGCTGACGTGACCCTCTGGCTCACGGCCAACCCCGAGTGGCTGGGCCTGGCGATCGCCCTGATCGCCTGCCTCGAGTGCCTGGCGATTGCCGGCATCCTGGTGCCCGGCACCCTCTTGCTGTTCGCCGTCGCCGTACTCGCCGGCAACGGCGCCCTGAGCCTCGGCCAGACCCTGGCGCTGGCCTACGCCGGCGGAGTGCTCGGCGATCTGCTGTCCTACGCCACCGGTCGCTACTTCCACCAGGACATCCGCCGCCTGCCGGGGTTGCGTCACCACCCCGAATGGATGATGGGGGCGGAGTTCTACTTCCAGCGCTACGGCATCGCCAGCCTGCTGGTCGGCCGCTTTATCGGCCCGCTGCGGCCGATGCTGCCGATGATCGCCGGCATGCTCAACATGCCCGTCGGACGCTTTGTGCTGGTCAGCCTGCTCGCCTCGGCCGGCTGGGCGATCGCCTACCTGTTGCCGGGCTGGGCCACCGGTGCGGCGTTGCGCCTGCCCCTGCCCACGGGGTTCTGGCCTCAAGCGGCGGTACTTGCCGCCGGCCTGGCCGCCCTGCTGCTGCTCAGCGTGCATGAGAGCCTGGGCGAACGCCGTCGCGCCAGCTGGATTGCCGCGGGCTTGAGCCTGCTGCTGCTGTTCGGCTTGTTTCTCGGTTGGCAACGCCTCGACCAACTCGATCGCGGCCTGCTCGCCCTGGTGCAGGAACAGCGCAGCGCCGGCCTCGACAGCCTGATGGTGCTGATCACCCGCCTCGGCGATTTCCACAGCCAACTGGCCGTTGCCGCACTGCTCTGCCTGTTGCTGCTGCTGGCTCGGCAGTGGCGGGCGACGTTGTTTGCCGGCGGCGCCCTGCTCGCGACCGCCCTGGTCAACAGCGCGCTGAAAGCCCTGCTGGCCCGCCAGCGCCCGGAGGTACTGCTCGAGCCCCTGAACAGCTTCAGCCTGCCCAGCGGTCACAGTTCGGCGGCCTTCGCCTTCTTTCTGGTCCTCGGCGTACTCGCCGGCCGCGGCCAGCCGGCGCGCCTGCGCCTGGCCTGGCTGCTGCTGGCCAGCCTGCCAGCCATGACCATTGCCCTGTCGCGGGTGTATCTGGGCGTGCATTGGCCGAGCGACATCATCGCCGGCGCCCTGCTGGCAGGTGGCCTGTGCGCGCTCAGCCTGAGCCTGACGCAATGGCCCACGCCACTGCCGGCGTTGCCCGCCAAGGTGTGGTGGTTGATCCTGCCGGCGTGCCTGGGGCTGCTCGGCGCCATTGCCACCTGGCAACTGTCGGAAGCGCTACTGCTCTATCGCTATTGAGAGGCGGTGAAAAAACTCCCGCCTACGGCGGCCGTCGCCAAACGCCCGCGGCGGTGTTTCGCTATGTTCACGAGCCCTGAGCCGCGCCGCCCTCGCTCTGCATCTGGGCGAGCCAGACTTGCAACTGGGTCAGGCGCGCCTGCGCCGTGTCGAGTTCGAGCAACTGGAGTTTCTGCTCGCGCGCCAAGGGCAGCAGGTAGGCCAGTCGATTGGCCAGGGCCGCTTGACCGCTGACCGCGTCGGTCATGCCCAGGGCGGTGACCAGCGGGTGCTCGGCCAGGGCCTCGAGCAACGCGAGCAAATCCGCATGCTCGACACCCAAGGGCTGTTCCGCCGCGTCCTCCAGCCAATCGACCTCGGCGACGGTCAGTTGATCCGGCAATACCTGGGCATGGCGAACCTTGAAGCGGCGGCCACCTTCGACACGAATCCCCAGCAAGCCGTTGGGCCGCTGCTGAAAGTCACAGATCCGCGCCTCGCAACCAATCGCCGAGAACTGGCTGGCGGCCTCGCCGACTTCCTGCCCCTCGAGGAGGCAGACCACGCCGAAGCCTTCGCCCTGCTTCATGCAGCGGCTGATCATGTCCAGGTAGCGCGCCTCGAATATCTGCAAATCGAGCGGGCACCCCGGGAACAACAGGGTATTGAGCGGGAACAGGGGAAGCTTCATGGGGGCCTCTCAGCGATTGTGAACATATCGAGCGCCGTCGCAGCCGACGTGTTTGGCGATCCGCAGGGTGTCATTCGCCGCAGGCAGTGCACCTCGGTTCAGTGACGCGGCAGTAAGCTGGCGGGTTGTCGCTGCGCGCCGAACGGATCGCCGCCCGAGCCGCCCTACCTCCAAATGGAACCCCGCCCAAATGCCCTACGCCCCGAACGGACTACCGATGGTCGAAGCAATTGCAGTAGCCGGAGATTTTTCACAGCCGCTCAGACCAGGAAGATGATCGCCAGCGGCAACAGCACCGCGGTGAGCATGCCCATCAGGCTCATCGCCAGCGCGGCGAACGCGCCGCATTCTTCGCTTTCCTGCATGG